>DASWRQ010000095.1:0-4160 GCA_036403095.1 Kutzneria sp.
CGCCCACCCCGCCCCGCTCACGCCTCGCCCGCACTCCTGTCACTCCACAGAGCCCTTTGCGGCGCGAGGCACTTTGTGTTACAAAGTTGACAGGCGAACGTGAGGGGGTGGGCAGATGGATGGCGAGGGCGAGTTGTCGCCGGCGGAGTCGCTGGCGCTGATCGAGGGGCAGCGGGCGGAGCTGCGCCGGCGGCGGGGGGTTCGGCCGGAGCTGATCACGTTTGCCTGGGGACTGGCGTACCTGCTGGGCTTCGGCGGTTGGTATCTGGCGCTGCACGGCGTCGTGCCGGCGGCGGTGGCCGGCGTGGTGCTCGGAGTCCTCGGCGCGATCGCCCTCGTGTTGCCGATCGTGCTGGGGGTGCGGGCCTCGAGGGGGATGCGAGGCCCGTCCCGCACGATCGGCGCGATGTACGGCACGGCCTGGGGGCTGTCCTTCGCGGCGAACTCGGTCGTGCAGTCGGCGTTGCAGGCGCAGCTGAAGCCGTCCTGGGACGTCACGAGCCTGATGTGGGCCTCCAGCTCGCTGGCCGTGGCCGGACTGATGTACCTGGCCGGCGGGATGCTGTGGCGCGACGTGCCGCAGTACCTGCTCGGCGGTTGGATGCTTGTCTCGGCCGCCGGCAGCGTGCTGGCCGGGGTGCCGGGCAACTTCCTGGTGCTGGCCTTCGCCGGTGGCGGCGGCATGCTGGTGCTGTCGGCGTACTACACGATCCGGCGCCGCGGATGAGCGAGCCGTGGCCGGAGCTCGACCCGGTCATCCACGCCCAGGCGCGGCTGCGGGTGATGGTGGCGCTGTCCACGCTCGCGCCCGGCGACCGGCTGACTTTCCCGCGGCTGCAACAACTTCTGGACATGACCGCGGGCAACCTGTCCACGCACCTGCGCAAGCTCGAGGACGCGGCGTACGTGGAGATCAGCAAGACCCACGAGCGTCGCACGCCCGTGACCTACGTTGCCCTGACGCCCGCCGGCCGGCGCGCGTTCGAGACATACACCGAGGGGCTACGTGCCCTGTTGGGACCGAGGGGGGAACCACCGTGATCATTGAGGTCGAGGGCCTGAAAAAGCGTTACGGGCCGAGGAAGGCTGTCGACGGTGTCACGCTGTCGGTGCGCGAGGGGGAGTTCTTCGGCGTGCTCGGCCCGAACGGGGCCGGCAAGTCCACGCTGGTGGAGATCATCGAAGGCCTGCGCCCGGCCGACTCCGGCGCCGTCCGCGTCTTCGGCCGGCCGACCTGGCCCCGTGACCTGGACCTGTTGGCCCGCTTGGGTATTCAGACCCAGTCGTCGGCCTTCTTCACCCGTCACACCGCCCGCGAGCACCTGCGCCGCGTCGCCGCCCTGCACCGGGTTTCTCGCTCGCGGGCCGATGAGGTCCTCACCCTCGTCGGCATCGACGACAGCGCCGACACCCGGGTCGAGAAGCTGTCCGGCGGTCAGCGTCAGCGATTGGCCATCGCCTCCGCGCTCACCCACGATCCCGAGCTGCTGTTCCTGGACGAGCCTACCGCCGCGCTGGACCCCTTGGCACGTAAGCAACTCTGGGGCCTGCTCAAGAGCCTGTCCGATCGGACCGTCGTCTACACCACGCATCATCTCGACGAGGCCGAGACCCTGTGCGATCGGGTCGCGATCATCCAACGTGGACAGATCGTCGCCGTCGACACTCCCGCCGGTCTGCTTGAACGGACCGGCGCCGCCACCCTGGAGGACGCCTACCTGGCGTTGGTGGCCGCATGAACGCCGCCGCCGGGGCTTACCTGCTGTCCATGGTGCGCAACAGGATCGCCCTGTTCTTCACCTTCGCCTTCCCGCTGATGTTCATCGTCCTTTTCGGACTCTTGTTCGGCGGTCCCGGCCGGATGAACCAGCTCAGCGCCGGTGTCCTCGACTGGGCCGTCGGCAACGCCGCCATGTTCGGTGTGGCCTACACCATCGTGCAGTGGCGCAAGGACGATCTGCTGCGGCTCATCCGCACCACACCGACGCCCATGGCCTCACTGCTGGCCGGCTGGTACGTCGTCACCGTGGCGCTGGCCATCGCTCAGGCCGTGCTCCTGCTCGGCGTTTCCCTGCTTCCCGCCTTCGGCCTGACCGTCGCCGCACCGAGCATCGTGTTGCTGCCCTTGGTGTTGATCGTCGGCAGCCTGACCTTCTTCGCCATGGGCGTGCTGATCGGCCGCCTCGCCCCCAACCCTGACGCTGTCGCCGCCATCGCCAACTGCGTCATGATCCCCATGGCCTTCCTCTCCGGCTCCTTCTACCCGCTGGAGCTGGCCCCGCACTGGCTGACCGTCGTCTCGAAGTTCCTGCCGTTGACCTATCTCAACGACGCCGTGCGGACAGTCCTGCAAGGCGGCTACGACCTGGCCCTGCCGTTGTCGGCCCTGCTCGGCTTCGCCGTCCTTTTCGGCGCCATCGGACTACGCACCTTCAAATGGGCCGACAACGCTTGACTCCACCAAATCCCCCACCACTCCCTGGGGAGGCCGCCCCAGCACCATCCTACCCGCGATGGCCGGATGTCGATCTTGCTGGGGGCAGGGCTGTGGATAACTGGCACGGAGCGGTGGGGGCTGTGGACAACCGGGTTATTCGCCGTGGGCACGGCGGTCGTAGGAGACCGAGTAGGCCGCGTTGCGCAGGTTGGGCAGTGGATCGTCGGACAGCTCGATGCCCGGCGTGAGGTTGGTGGGGTCGAAGATCTGCGCGGCCCAGTGGTCCTGGTCGTCGACCTCGCCCGTGACGGTGAGCCTGCCGGCGACGATCTCGGGGCGGTCGGCCGGCCAGACCTCGGTGGCGTCGTTGGTGGGGTCGCTCGGGTCGGCCAGCGTGACGTGCAGGGTGAACGTCACGGGACCACGCCGCAGGCGCGAGACGAACTCGCCGATGAGGAAGAGCTCTTCCTCGTTGGCGATCTCGTCGGGCCCGAGGTTCTGCTCGCCGAGGTCGGGGGCCCAGCGGTAGCGCACGGCCTGGCGGTCGCCGTCGGCGTTGACCCACACGAAGGCGTGCAGGGCCTGGTAGCCGGTGGTGCCGAAACTGGCCGGCACGCCCATCGCGCCCAGGGCCTGGAAGGCGGGGACGGAACCGGGGTTGGCGGCCAGGAAGCCCTGGAGGTGGGCCTTGTCACCCTTGCCGGCGTCCTGGTCGGCGGCCAGCGCGCGCACGAGGTCGAGGAACTGCTCGGGGGTGGCGACGAGGAACCGAGGAAGATTCACGCCGATCAGATCGGTGGCGGAGCCGTCGGGCAGCGCGAACTTGACGGCCATGCCCCGCCCGCCGGGCTGGGTGTCGGGCATGGCGGGATTGCCGCTGCCGTTGGAGAAACGCACCGTGGCCGACACCGGCTCGCCGGTCAGATGAGCGGCGGTCGTGTACTTCGCGGCGTCGCCGGTCGGCGTGAAGGTGGCCACGAAGCAGGCCCCACGGGCGTGCGCGCGACGGTAACCGGCGTGCCGGCCGTCGAGGTGCTCCATGGTGTTCACGACCTGGACGGGCAGCGAGGTTTCAGCGGTCATCAGCCAGCGGTTCCAATCGGCGTGGTGGGGGAGTCGGCAGTAGGTCTAAGCCCACCACGAGTTCGGAGTCCAGGCATCCTGACCTGCGCTTCCCCACCCGGCAGTGTTTGGGACACATTCGAACTACCCGGAGGTTCCCGTGTCCACGACGCTGGCCAGGCCCGATGTCGATCCCGAGCCGAAGGGCGCCCTGGAGCGGACGCTGGTGGCGGTGTTCGTGGTCGTGCCGCTGCTAGCACTGCTAGCGGCGATCCCGCTGGCTTGGGGCTGGGGCCTCGGCTGGCATGACATCGTGATCATGGTGGTCTTCTACTTCGTGTCGGGCTTCGGCGTGACCGTCGGATTCCACCGGCTGTTCACGCACGGGTCGTTCCGCGCCAAGCCGGCGCTGCGGGTGGGACTGGCCGTCGCCGGCAGTCTGGCACTGGAGATGGGCGTGATCGACTGGGTCGCCACCCACCGCCGCCACCACAAGTACGCGGACCGGGCCGGCGACCCCCACTCGCCGTGGCGGTTCGGCTCGGACTGGAAGGCGCTGACCAAGGGCCTGGTGCACGCCCACGTGGGCTGGCTGTTCGATCGTGAGCGGACCTCGCCGGAGAAGTTCTGCCCCGACCTGCTGGCCGACCCGGCCATCAGC
>DASWRQ010000096.1:0-15140 GCA_036403095.1 Kutzneria sp.
GGTGGTGTCAGAGCAGGAGATGACAGAAGCCACCCTGACCCGGGCTCGGGCGGGCGACGAGTCGGCATTCCGTGCGCTGACCGACCCCTACCGGCGTGAGCTGCATGTCCACTGCTACCGGATCCTCGGGTCGGTCCAGGATGCGGAGGATCTCGTGCAGGAGACGATGCTGGCGGCGTGGCGCGGGCTCGAGCAGTTCGAGGGCCGCTCGTCGGTCCGCACGTGGCTGTACCGGATCGCCACCAACCGCTGCCTCAACGCCAGCCGCTCCACCGCCCGCCGCCGGGCCGGCGAGTGGCCCATTCCGAACGTCGCCGCGCCCGAGCCGTCCCGGCTCGGCGAGATCGTCTGGCTGCAGCCGTGTCCCGACGTGCTGCTCGGTCCGGAAGCCGGCTACGAGCAGCGTGAGTCGATCTCCCTGGCCTTCGTCACCGCGTTGCAGACTCTGCCGCCGCGCCAGGTCGCCGTGCTCGTCCTGCGGGACGTGCTCGGGTTCCGGGCCGGCGAGGTGGCCGAGATGCTCGACTCGACCCTGGACTCCGTCAACAGCGCCCTCAAACGGGCCCGCGCCGCGCTGGACCGCCGCCAGGCCGGTTCGTCCGCTCCGGTCGCCGACTCCGCCACGGAGAACGCCGTGGTCGCGCGGTTCGTCCAGGCCTGGGAGTCCCTCGACATCGACGCATTGGTCGACCTGCTGACCGACGACGTCTTCGTGTCGATGCCGCCCGTGCCGTTCGAGTACGAGGGCCGCGACCTCGTCCGCCGGTTCTGCGCCGCCATCTTCCAGGCCGGCCGCCGGTTCGAGCTCGTGCCCACGCGCGCCAACGGCCAGCCCGCGTTCGGGGCCTACCTGCGGGGGCCCAACGGCATCAGCAACTGCACCGGCATCTACGTCCTCGCCCTGGCCGGCGACCACATCAGCGCCATGACCCGGTTCGAGAACACCACGCTGCCGTGGTTCGGGCTGCCGCGTTCGCTGCCCAGCCGGTGACCGACCAGCGGGCCGGCCGGGGTAGCCGCCGACGCGGTGATCTTGGTAGACGCGCCTGGCGGGTCGACCGGGTCAGCCGCAGCGAGCCACGGCCGCCAGCGAGTTCTTGTTGCCCGCGATCCAACCGTCGTCGGTGAGCACGGAGGAATCGTGGCCGGCGGTGAAACCCTGCTGGGACGGCAGCGGCGCGACCACGGCCCCGTTGCTCAGCAGCTTCTGGACCGGGCCGTTGGCGTCCTGGTGGAAGCCGGCCACCAGGCCGGTGGCGTTGATCGACTCGCCGACGTGGTCGGCCAGCCGCCAGAGCGGGCGGCCCGACAGATCGAAGACGACGACGGTGTCGTGGTCGGGGCCGGTGTCGGTGCCGAGCACGCGGCCGTTGCGGATGCCCGCGGGATTCACCCATGCGCCGGCCTTGGTGACCGGCAACAGTGTGGCCTGACCCGCGGCGTTCCAGACGTAGCTTCTGGGGTTCTGGCTGCCGTGCGAGATCTGGCCGACGACGTTGCGTGCGTCGTCGATGCCCATGGGCCGGGCGCTGTCGCCGGCCGCCTTCGGCAGCAACGTGTACGTGCCCGGTCGGTCCGCCGGCCACACGATGATCGTGTCGTCGTTGACCGAGCCGACGATGTCCCCGGCGGCGTTGACGTCGTCGGCCCCGCCCCCGAGCGTGCCGGGCGGAACGGGCAGGTCCTGGTAGGCGCCGTTGGCGTACCGCACCGGGAGGGCGTTGCCGCCGTTGCTGTAGTTGCCGACGGCCACGCCGGCCGCGTTCATCGCCAGGATTCTGGTGCTTCTGCCGTGCGCGTTGTCGAGCACCCGTGGCGGCGTGCCGCCGTCGGTGCTCCATATCGCGGGATTGGTGTGGAGGAGGAAGTCGTTCGTCACGGCGCCGTACACGTGTGACCCGTGGTCGGTGCCCCAGGCGTACGACTGTGCGTAGCCGGGAGCGGCCGGCAGCGTCCGAACGGTCCACGAGCAGGTGGACTGGTCGGGCGCGGCCTGGGCCGCCGTCGTGCTCAGGCCGGCGAGCATCGCGACCGCCACCGCGCCGATCGCGTAATGCTGTGCGCTGTAAGGCATCCGGTCTCCCCCTTGGTGAGTGCTCCCACCTGGATACCGGTCGTGTGCCGTGGTCGGTCGTCACTTGGCCTGGACTGCGCGTCACTTCGTTCAGTCCATTAGGGACACTGCGAGTTGAGCGGTCCTGGCCAGGACCGCTCAACCCCGCTGTGGGTCAGCTGCAGCGCGCCACCGTCACGTGCGATTGGATGTCGCCGGCGAGCCAGCCGCCGTCGGTGAGCGCGGAGGGCCAGCCGGTGGCGCCGAAGCCCTGCTCGGACGGCAGCGGTGCGACCACGGCGCCGTTGCGCAGCAACTGCTGGATCGCGCCGTCGGGCACGCCGTGGAAGCCCAACACGAGGCCGGCGGCGTTGATCGACTCACCGACGTGCTCGGCGAGACGCCAGATCGGGCGGCCGGACAGGTCGAAGACGACGACGGTGTCGCGCTGGGGGCCGTTCTCGTTGCCGACCACGCGGCCGTTGCGGATGCCCTCGGGATTCACCCACGCGCCCGCTTCGGCGGCCGGCAGGGGAGTGGCCTTGCCCGCCGCGTTCCAGATGTAGCCGGTGAGCTGGTCGTCATGCACGATGAGGCCGACGACGTTGCGCGCGTCGTCGATGCCCTTGGCCTCGGCGCTGTCGCCGGCTACCTTCGGCAGCAGCGTGTACGTGCCCGGCCGGTCCGCCGGCCACAGGATGATGGTGCTGTTGTCGATCGTGCCGACGATGTCCCCGCGGGCGTTGATGTCCACGGCCTCGGCCTGGTTCGTGCCGGCCGGAACGGGCAGGTCCTGATAGCCGCCGTCGGCGTGACGGACCGCGTGCGTGCCGGTGCTGTCACGGTAGTAGCCGGCGGCCACGCCGGCCGTGTTCAGCCCCATGATTCTGGTGGGTGCGCCGTGGGCGGAGCCGAGCAGGCGCGGCGGCGTGCTGCCGTCGACGCTCCATACGGCGGGGTTTTCGGTGATACCGCTGTCGTTGGTCGCCGCGCCGAACACGTGCGACCCGTGATCGGTGCCGTAGCTGAACGACTGTGTGAAGCCGGGGGCGGCCGGCAGCGTCCGAACGGTCCACGTGCAGGTGGTCTGGTCGGGTGCTGCCTGCGCCGCCGTCGTGCTCAGGCCGGCGAGCATTGTGACCGCCATCGCGCCGATCACGTAATGCTTTGCGCTGTAAGGCATCCGATCTCCTTCTGGGTGGGAGCAAAATGCCACCTGGACGACGATCATGTGCCACGGCCGGTTGTCGGTTTTGCCCAGGCTGCCCGTGACTTCTGTGTCGTGCCTGGCAGTGGGGCTGGTCGGTCCTTGGTGGACAGTGAGTTTCGCCGGACTGGGAGCGGGCGATGCTGTCGGGCGTCGGTGCACCGGGTGGCATGCACGAACGTCGACAGTGGACGGTGCACTGCCGGCCCGCAGTGCGGGGCCTCGACGCGGCGTTCACCAATCCCGAGATTCGACGACGGGCAGCCCGGTGGCTGCGGCTCCCTACGAGCAGGGCGGTGCCGAGTCGGATGTGCGCACCTGGCTCCTCTGGCGGCGGTGTGATGTACATCGTTCGCAGCGCCTTTTCCCCTGATGGGCCTTGACGCGGCCCTCCTTCTGGAGGCACGGTGAATGCAATCGATTGCAGTAGGAGGTGCGGACGATGGTCAGTCCGGATGGGAGCAGGATCGGCTGGATCGGCGCCGGTCGGATGGGGTCCGAGCTGGCCCGGCGGCTGTGCGCGGCCGGCCACGACGTCGCGGTGTACAACCGCACCAGGGCCAAGGCCGAGGCGCTGGCCGCGCACGGCGCGACCGTGGTCGACCGGCCGGTGGACCTAGCCGACCGGGACATCGTGTTCACCATGGTCGCAGCCTCGGCTGACCTGGAGGAGGTGACCACGGGCCCGGGCGGCCTGCTCACCGATGCCGACATCGCGCCCCGCATCCTGATCGACTCGTCCACGGTGTCGCAGGAGGCGTCGGCGGCGGTCCGGGTGGCCGCCCGCAAGCGCGGCGCCGAGCTGCTGGCCGCGCCGGTCAGCGGCAACCCCAAGGTGGTGGCCGCCGGCAAGCTGACGCTGGCCGTGTCCGGCCCACGGGCGGTGTTCGACGAGGTCGAGCCGGTGCTGCGGACGCTGGGCCGTGGCGTCACCTACGTCGGCGAGGACGAGGTCGCGCGGCTGGTGAAGATCGCCCACAACGTGTTCCTGGGCGTGGTCATCCAGTCGCTGGCCGAGATCACCGTGCTGGCCGAGAAGGGCGGCGTCAGCCGGTCCGCCTTCCTGGAGTTCGTCAACGACTCCGTGCTGGGCTCGACCTTCAGCCGCTACAAGTCGCCGTCGCTGGTCAACCTGGACTTCACGCCCACGTTCACGATGCCCTTGCTGCGCAAGGACTTCGACCTCGGGCTGGCCGCCGCCCGCAGCCTGGAGACGCCGATGCCGCTGGCCTCGGCCACCGCCCAGCTCGTGGCGTCGGCCATCGGGGCCGGGCACACCGACGAGGACTTCGCCACGCTGCTGCTGGAGCAGGCCCGCCGCGCCGGCATCACGCTGGAGTCCGAGCGCGCGGCCGTGGACGACGGGCTGGCCGCCGATGAGTGAGCGGCCGATCCCCGCGCCGGGGCACGGCGCCGTCGACTTCGAGCAGCGGGTGGACTTCGACCGGCTGCGCCGGCACCGCCTGGCCCGGGCCAAGGAGTCGTTGCGGGGCAGCGAATGCGGCGCGTTCCTGCTGTTCGACTTCTACAACATCCGGTACACCACGCAGACCTGGATCGGCGGCGCGCTGGGCGACAAGATGACCCGGTACGCGCTGCTGACCCGGGACGGCGAGCCGATGCTGTGGGACTTCGGCTCGGCGGCGCGGCACCACCAGCTCTATTCTCCTTGGCTGGAGCCGGAGAACTGCCGGGCGGGCATGCTCGGGCTGCGCGGCGCGATCGCCCCCGACGCCGGCCTGATGCGCGACGCCGTCACCCAGATCAAGGACCTGCTCACCCAGGCCGGCGTGGCCGACGCGCCGGTCGGCGTGGACATCGTCGAGCCGCCGTTCCTGTTCGAGATGCAGCGCCAGGGGCTGACGGTCGTGGACGCCCAGCAGCTGATGCTGGACGCCCGTGAGATCAAGTCGGTGGACGAGATCACCCTGCTGTCCCAGGCCGCCGCCATGGTCGACGGCGTCTACCAGGACATCGTAGAGGCGCTCAAGCCCGGCATCCGGGAGAACGAGATCGTCGCGCTGGCCAACAAGCGGCTCTACGAGATGGGCTCCGACCAGGTCGAGGCGATCAACGCGGTGTCGGGGGAGCGCTGCAACCCGCACCCGCACAACTTCTCCGACCGCCTCATCCGCCCCGGCGACCAGGCCTTCTTCGACATCATCCAGTCGTACAACGGCTACCGCACCTGCTATTACCGGACGTTCGGCGTCGGCAGCGCGACCGCGTCGCAGCGGGACGCCTACAGCCGGGCGCGGCAGTGGATGGACGCCGCGATCGAGGCCGTGCGCCCGGGCGTCGGCACCGACGACATCGCCCGGATATGGCCGGCGGCAACGGAATTCGGCTTCGCCGACGAGATGGCCGCCTTCGGGCTCCAGTTCGGCCACGGCCTCGGGCTCGGCCTGCACGAGCGGCCGATCATCTCCCGGCTCAACAGCATCGAGCACCCGGTGCAGATCCGGCTGGGCATGGTCTTCGCGCTGGAGACCTACTGCCCGGCCGACGACGGCTTCTCGGCCGCGCGCATCGAGGAGGAGGTCGTGGTGACCGAGGCCGGCGCGCAGGTGCTGACCCGGTTCCCGGCGCAGGAGCTCTTTGTCGCCAATCCTTACTGAGGAGACAGGCGTGCCCTGGCCGCCGTCGACGCCCAAATACGTCGCGGTCACGTGGTGACCTGCGCGTATCTATGCTGACGGAGTGGACAGAGTGCCGACGATCAAGGACGTCGCCGACCGGGCCGGCGTGCACGCGGCCACCGCGAGCCGGGCGCTGAACTCGGCGACCCGCGGCATGGTCAACACGCGCACCGTGACGCGCGTCCTGGAAGCGGCCAAGGCACTCGGCTACGCGCCCAACTCGGCGGCCCGCAGCCTGCGCACCCGAACCTCGTCGGTCGCCGGCGTGATCATCCCCGACCTGCGCAACCCGGTGTTCCCGCCGATCGTGCGCGGCATCGAGGACGGGCTGCGCGAGGCCGGCTACATGGCGCTGCTCGGCAACACCGACGGCGACATCGACCGTGAGCGCGAGCTGTTCGACGCCATGCGCGGCCGGCAGACCGACGGCTTCATCCTGGCCACCAGCCGCCGTGACGACGAGCTGCCGGCCACGGTGCCGACGGTGTTGGTCAACCGCCGCACCGACGCCGGCGCGGTGCCGTCGGTGACCGCGGACAACGACGCCGGCGTGCGGATGCTGGTCCGCTCGCTGGTCGCGCTCGGGCACTCCCGGATCGGGCATGTCGCCGGCCCGCGGCAGCTGTCGACCGGTTGGGAGCGTTATCGGGCCTTTGTGGACGCCATCGGCGGCGCCGAGCCGGTGACCTTCGCCGCGGCGTTCACCGAGGAGGCCGGATTCGAGGCGACGCTGCGGCTGCTCGACTCGCACGACGGCCTGACCGCGATCGTCGCCGGCAACGACCTGATCGCCCTCGGCTGCTACGCGGCGCTGGCGTCCCGTGGCCTGCGGGTGCCCGAGGACGTCTCGGTGACCGGCTTCAACGACATCCCGTTCGCCGACCGGCAGCGGCCCGGGCTCACCACCATTCGCATCCCGCACTACGACCTCGGCCTGGAGTCGGCCCGGCTGCTGCTGGCGCGTATCGCCAACCCGGCCGCGCCGGCCAAGCGGATCGTGCTCCCGGTCGAGCTGGTCACCCGCGGCTCCACCGGTCCCGCCAGGAACTGACCCCGTCCTCTCTCCGGTGCTGGCCTGCCCGCCGCAGATCGGCACCCCCTTGACGCGAGCGAGTACTCGTGTTTGAGTACCCAAGTATGAGCAGTGTGCGGCTGTACATCCTCGGCACCCTGGACCGGGTCGGGCCGATGCACGGGCACCAGATCAGGCGCGAGGCGCAGACGAGCCGGGCGGAGCTGTGGACCGACGTGAAGGTCGGGTCGCTCTACAGCGCGCTGAACCGGATGTCGGCCGAGGGCATCATCGAGGCGGTCCGGACGGAGAAGGCGGGCAACCTGCCGGACCGGACGATCTACGCCATCACCGACACCGGCCGGCAGGAGCTGGACGCGTTGCGCGCGGCGACGTTGCGCGACGTGCGGATGAAGCCCGACCCGGTGGACCTCGCGTTGCAGTACAGCGACGGGCTCACCCGCGAACAGCTCGTCGGCGCCTTCACCCAGCGCCGCGCGGCGCTGCGGGCCGAGCTCGACGGATGGCTGCTGCTCCAGGAGCAGGCGGCCAAATACCTGCAGGGCACGGAGTGGCTGTGCACGGAGCACACCCGGATCCGGCTGGAGGCGGAGTTGGCCTGGCACGACAAGGTGCTGGCCGAACTGCCGTAGCCGACAACCAAGGACAGTGACATGAAACCCTTACGCATGCTGATCATCGGCGGCGGGATCGGGGGCCTCGCCCTCGGGCAGGCCCTGCTCGCCGCCGGCTTCGACGTGCAGATCCACGAGCGCAACCAGACCGCGGACGACTGGCTCCAGGGCTACCGCGTCAACATCCACCCGCACGGCGCGCGGGCGCTGCACGACTGCCTGCCGCCGCCGCTGTGGCAGGCGTTCCTCGCCACCTCGGTCGCGCCTCCGGGCGGCATCTCCTTCCGCACCGAACGGCTGCGCGAGCTGATGACGACCGACCGCGCGACCCTGACCGGCGGCTCCGACGACCCGGCGGACGGCCAGTACGGCGTGAGCCGGATCGTGCTGCGGCGGCTGCTGCTGACCGGGCTCGA
Organism: Kutzneria sp.; assembly: GCA_036403095.1. Taxonomy (GTDB): domain Bacteria; phylum Actinomycetota; class Actinomycetes; order Mycobacteriales; family Pseudonocardiaceae; genus Kutzneria. The sequence continues at coordinate 7,963 of DASWRQ010000096.1, forward strand.
CCACGTCATCCGCTACGGGTCGGAGTTCGACCACTACACCGTCGGCGACGACGGCCGGGTCACCGCTCACTTCGCCGACGGCACCGCCGACACCGGCGATCTCCTCGTCGGCGCGGACGGCGCCAACTCCCGGGTCTGCGCGCAGTACCTGCCGGGCGCGGCCCGCGTGGACACCGACGCCGCGGCGATCGCGGGCCGGTTGCCGCTGACGCCGGCCACCCGCGGCTGGCTGCCCGAGCACCTCACCGCCGGGATGATGTTGATGATGCCCCCGTCGGGCCGGCGGACGCTGTTCACGTCGGCCTTCGCCGGGCGCGAGCAGATGGCCAAGGCCGTGCAGGAGGGCGAACTCGCCGCGGCCGGCGTCGACATCGACACCGATCTCCTGCTGGACGGTCTCGAGGACTACGTGCTCTGGGCCGTGATCGCCCACCATCGGGACTTCCCGGCCGGGGTGGCGGAGATGGACGGCACGGCGCGTCAGGCAGTGTGCGCGGACATGGCCGCCGGCTGGCATCCGGCGCTGGCCCGGATGATCGCCGAAAGTCGTCCGGAGAGCGTGGAGCTGTTGCGGCTCAAGCACTCCACGCTGCTCAAGCCGTGGCCGAGCACGACCGTCACGGTGCTCGGCGACGCGGTGCACAACATGCCGCCGGTCGGCGGGCTCGGCGCCAACGCGGCCCTGCTCGACGCCGCGGCGCTCGCCGAGGAGCTACTTCGCCACGACACGCCGGTCGCCGCTGTCGCCGCGTACGAGAAGCGGATGCGTGACCACGGCTACCGCGCCCTCCGCGAATCGCTGACGAACACACGCCGCGCGATCTCGCCGAACGTGGTGTCGCGGCGAATGGGCCGCGTCTTCTTCCGCGGCATGAAGGCGGTGTCGCAGTTGCGCCGCGCATTCCGGGGTGACGCCAACGAGTCAGCAGAGCACGCCGCGCCGCAACGGTCGCGATCACACTGAGGCTTGCCCCTCAGCCGACCTCGACTCGCGCCCGGTCGACGTGGAAGTACGTGTAGGCGCTGATGACCGCGCACACGGCGGTGGTCGCCAACAACAGTTGGACGCCGCTGGTGGCGACGGAGAGAATGCCGCCGACGAGGGCGCCGACCAGGAGCGAGAGATAGACGATGGCGTAGCCGAGCCACTCGAACACGGTGCCGCCGCCGAGGTGGCGCTCGATGCCCTGGCCGAGCTTGACCAGGGTGCCGGTGACGTAGCTGAGGGGAATGGACACCTCGCCGTCGCGCACGAACGAGACGTTGAGCGCGCCCATGCCGAACGAGATCAGGGCGATGGGCGCGAGCGTGACGTCGCGGCCGGTCCAGCCGTTCAGCTCGAGGTCGAAGAGGGTGGACAGCGCCAGCGCCAGGGTGGTGAGCACGGTGGCGCCGTGGGCGTGGCGCTTCCACAGGTGTCGGCGCAGCAGCGACGCGATCACCACGCCGGCCAGGAAGGCGGCGATCAGCGACAGCGCCGCCACGGCCAGATGCGGCGTGCCGGCGAAGTAGCCGAGGACTGCTCGCTCCGTGTTTCCGGTCATGAAGGTGACGAAATATCCTGAGCTGTGGGTGAACGCGGTCGCCCCGGTCATGCCGCTGGCACCTGTTGCGCCGGCAGGCGACACTGGCCGCACTGACCGGAGACTTCGCCGCCAACCGCCGGTTTCGCGCGCAGGCCGCCGACATCGCCGCGGCCTGGCAGGACATCTCGGTGACGTTCTCCGAGTTCGCCCAGTCCATCGGCCTCGCCTTCCTGCGCGGTGACCCGGCCGATCTGGCTCCCGGCTGGGAGGGGCAGCTGCCGGCCGTGCGCGGCTACCCGCCGGTCGCCCAGGCCGGCCTGGCGGTGGCCCTGCTGCTGGCCGGCCGCCGGGACGACGCGGCGGCGCTCGCGTTGCCCATCGTCCGTTCCGTCGCCGACCTGCGGCGCGGCCTCCCGCTGGCGGCCCTGGCCTACCTGCCCGAGTTGGTCATCGAGCTGGGCGACCGGGCCGACCGTCTCGCGGTTCGCGCCGTGATGAGCGAGCGTTTCGACGCGTCGCGGGCGACCGGCGCGGGCACGGTGTCCTACGAGGGATCCGTCGCCCGTACGCTCGGCGAGCTGGACCTGGCCTGCGACGAACCCGCTGCCGCCGTGGCACATTTCGAGCAGGGACTGCGCATCGACTCCCTGCTCGGCGCCCGGCCGTATGTCGCGCGTGGACGCCTGGGGCTGGCCCGTGCCCTCGCGCTGACCGGTGACCACCGTCGCGCCGTCCAGCTGGCCCACTCCGCCGCCGACGACGCCCGCCGGCTCGACATGCCCGGCCTGTCCCGGGCCGCCGACACGTTCCTGGCCACGATCCGGGCCGACGACCCGCTCACGCCGCGCGAGCACGAGATCGTCGACCTGGTGGCCCAGGCCCTGACCAACCGGGCCATCGCCGACCGCCTCGTGCTGTCCGAACGCACCGTGGAAAGCCACGTCCGGCGAATCCTGGCCAAGACCGGGCTGACCACCCGCACCGAGCTGGCCCGCTGGCACCTCCAGCGCCGGCCGTAGCGCGCTGCCGGCGTCGGGACGAACCGTGTGCGGGCCGTGACGCTAGGCTTTCGGCAGGCCGTGGGCGTGGGGAGGTTGACGTTGGATCACCGGGGAACGAACCTGCCCGCCGTCGGCGAGTACAACCAGACGGTCGTTCTCGACGCGATCCGCCGCCGGCCCGAGGGCCGCACCCGCTCGGAGATCGCCGCCCTGACCGCGCTCAGCGTGATGACCGTGACGAAGGTCTGCCGGCGGCTGCTCGACGCGGGCCTGATCGAGGAGGACGGGATGCGCACCGGCGGCCCCGGCAAGCCGGCGGCCGTCGTCAAACTCAACCCGAGCGGTGGGTTCGCGGTCGGCGTGCACATCGATCCGGCCGCGGTGAGCTACGTGCTGGTCGATCTCTCCGGCGCGATCCGCGACCACTCGCGCACCGGCACCCCGACCGCCGGCGACGCCAGCGCGGTCATCGAGGAGATGGCCGCCGCGATCGACGCGCTCATCGAGGGTTCCGCCGTCGACCGCGGCCGGGTTCTCGGCATCGGCATCGCCTCGCCGGGGCCGGTCACCGTGGACGACGGCGTGATCCTGAACCCGCCGATGATGCCCAACTGGCACCGGGTCGCCCTGCGGAGCTCGCTCGCCGAGGCGACCGGGCTGCCCGTGCTGCTGGAGAAGGACACGACCGCCACCGTCATCGCCGAGCTCTGGTACGCCGGTCCCGGCACCCGCCGAGACTTTGCGTTCATGTACTACGGCACCGGCCTCGGCACCGGTCTCTCGCTGTCCGGCGAGGTTGTTCGCGGCGTGAGTGCCAACGCCGGCGACGCCGGGCACATCACTGTCGATCCCGACGGTCCCGTGTGCACCTGCGGCCGGCGTGGCTGCGTCGGTTACGTGACCGTGCCGCGGGTCGTCGTCGAACGCGCCGTGCGGGACGGGGTCCTGTCGCCGGCCGAGGTCGGCAACGTCGACGACATGGCCGATGTGGACGCCGCACTGCGCCGGCTGTCCACCTTGGCCCGGTCCGGCCAGCCCGCTGCCGTCTCGATCCTCTCCGACGTCGCTCGGGCCCTGGCCCGGGCCATCGTGGTGATCGTCAACCTGCTGGACATCGACGAGGTCGTGTTCGGCGGCCCCTTCTGGGCCAGCATCTCCTCGGTCGTCCTGGCCACCCTGCCCGACGAGGTCCGCCGCGATCCGGCCCTGGTGTCGCCACACCCCGTCCGCATCGTCGAGTCCGCCATTCCCGTCGACGTCGCCGCCGTCGGCGCCGCGACCCTCATGCTCGACAACACCTTCTCGCCCCGACCTTCGGCGTTGCTGCTCACCGCGGAGTAAGCAAGGCCCGCCTCTCTTGCACTGCCCCTCTGCTGCGCGCCGTGCTGTCCTCGGCTTTCCCTTTGCTCACAACCGATTACCCAGCGCGAGTTTGCTATAGCAATCGTTGCTGGGAATTACGATATATGGTTTAGTAACTCCCGTCGCGGGGGTTCGGCGCGTGAACCGCAGCCGGGCCGCCGCCTCCTGTGCCGAGGTGTCGCGAACCCTTGACCGAGAAGCGTCAACGTCGACCCGGCGGCGTCGTTCGCCTGCCGTTCTCCGTGAGGAACAACATGAGCAAGAATCGCTTGGTGGGTGTGGTTGCCGCCGTTGCCGCCACCGTCACGGCGCTCGCCGCCTGCTCGTCGCCACCGTCCGGATCGGACAGCTCGGCCGCCGCCTCCTGCACGCCGTCACAGGGCAAGGTCACCCTCCAGTACTGGAACACGGTCTCGGGTATGGACCAGGTCGTTGCCTTGTGGAACAAGGAAAACCCGAACATCCAGGTCCAGACCAAGAACATCGCCAACGACCAGTACGGGGCCATCGGCAACGCGCTGAAGGCGGGCACGGCGCTGGACCTGGCCCAGGTGGGCTACGACGAACTGCCCGACCAGCGCACCCAGGGCGCGTTCGTGGACGCGTCGGCCTGCGCCGACGCCGTGGCGGCCAAGTCGAAGTTCGTGCCGTGGACGTGGGCGCAGAGCAGCTTCGGCGGCACCGGCGTGTTCGCGATCCCGCAGGACACCGGCCCGATGGCCCTCTACGTGCGCACCGACATCTTCAGCCAGCACGGCCTGTCCATCCCGAAGACCTGGGACGAGTACGCGGACGACGCGCAGAAGCTGCACGCCGCGGACCCGAACCTGACGATCACGTTCTTCGACCCGAACAACGCCGAGTGGTTCAACGGGCTGCTCTGGCAGGCCAAGGCCAAGATGTACACCTACGCCGGCGACACCTGGCACGTCACGGTGGACTCCGCGCAGAGCAAGCAGGTCGCCGACTACTGGCAGAAGCTGATCAACGCCAAGCTGGTCCGCACCGATCTGGCCAACACGTCCACCCCGATGTACGCGGCCTACGAGAAGAACCAGGTGGCCACCTACGTCGGCGCGGCCTGGGGCTACGGCAACTTCCGGGACAACCTGCCGGACCAGGCCGGCAAGTGGACGGTCGTGCCGATGCCGACGTGGAACGGCAGCGCCGCGTCCGGCGACTGGGGCGGCTCGACGGTGGCGTTCATGAAGGGCGGCCAGCATCTCTACGAGGCGGTCAAGTTCAACCTCTGGCTGAACAGCGACCCGGCGGCGCTCGCGCTGTCGAACAAGGTCGGCGGCCTCTACCCGGCCGCGACCGCCGGCCTGCAGCTTCCCCAGCTGTCCCAAGGCGTTCCGTACTACAACAACCAGAAGATCTTCGACGTCTTCGCCGAATCCTCCAAGCAGGTCGACACCAGCTTCACCTGGGGGCCGACGCAGAAGGCGGTGAACGTGGCGCTGCAGGACGCGATGGCCAAGGCGACGGCCGGCACCGGCACGCTCGGCGACGCGCTGGGCACCGCGCAGTCCACGGCCCTGTCGTCGATGAAGGCGCAGGCGATCCCGGCCGTGGCGGGAAACTGACCTCGGCATGACCGACCTCGCCGTTACAGCAGCGGGCGGCCGTCGCCGCGCCGGCCGCCCGAGCGCTGTCACCGTCCTCACCTTCGTGCTGCCGTTCTTCCTGCCGTTCGTGCTGTTCTATCTGGTGCCCGTGGCCTACGCGGTGTGGCAGAGCTTCCTCGTGGTCCGCCGCACCAGCGGCGAGTACGGCACGCTCTACACCACGTTCGGCGGCTTCACCCAGTACGCGCAGGCACTGCAGAACTCCGCGTTCTGGGGCAGCATCGGCCGCATCGCGCTGTTCGGGATCGTGCAGGTGCCGGTCATGCTGTTCCTGGCGCTGGCCATGGCGTTGCTGTTGGACGCGCCGCTGCTGAAGCTCAAGTCCTTCTTCCGGATCGCGGCGTTCATGCCGTACGCGGTGCCCGGCGTGATCGCCGCGATCATGTGGGCCTTCCTCTACTCGCCGCAACTGAGCCCGGTGGTCGAGGTGCTCAAAGGCATTGGCCTGCAACCGGATTTCCTCGGTCCCGGGGCCGTGCTGTGGTCCGCGGCCAACGTCTCGACGTGGCTGTGGACCGGCTACAACATGCTGATCATGTTCTCGGCGTTGCAGGCGATCCCGCCCGACCTGTACGAGGCGGCCAGGCTCGACGGCGCCAGCGACTGGGCGATCGCCTGGCGGATCAAGGTGCCGATCATCGCCCCGTCGATCGTGCTGACCACGGTGTTCTCGATCATCGGCACGCTCCAGCTCTACGCCGAGCCGGCGGTGCTGCGCCAGATCTCGTCCAACATCTCCAGCACCTTCACGCCGAACATGCTCGCCTACGCGGTGGCCTCCGGCAACAACTACCAGCAGGCGGCGGCCATCTCGGTGCTCCTCGCGGTGATCACCTTCGTGCTGAGCCTCGGGTTCATGCGACTGACGTCGAGGAGGGCCGGCCTGTGAGCGACCGAGGCGGGACAAGGGAAAGCCGGGTCAGCCGCACGGCGTCGATGGCCATCATGTTCGTGCTGGCCATCTACTTCCTGCTGCCGATCTACTTCCTGTTCGTCGCGGCCACCAAGCCGCAGGGCGATCTCGCGTCCACGTTCGGCCTGGCGTTCTCGCACTTCCGCCTGTTCCAGAACCTGGGCGACCTGTTCGCGCAGAGCAACGGCATCTTCGCCGTGTGGGCGCTGAACAGCGTGATCTACGCGGTGCTCGGGGCCGGCGTCGGCACCCTGATCTCGGCGCTGTGCGGCTATGCGCTGGCCAAGTTCCGCTTCCGTGGCCGCGAGTTCCTGTTCTCGGTGATCCTCGGCGGGGTCCTGGTGCCGACGACCGCGCTGGCGCTGCCGCTGTTCCTGCTGTTCTCGGCGGCCGGCCTGGTCAACACCTATCTGGCCGTGTTCCTGCCGAGCATCGTCAGCCCGTTCGGCGTGTACCTGGCCCGGATCTTCGCCGGCGCCGCGGTGCCCGACGAGATACTCGAGTCGGCGCGGCTGGACGGCGCGGGCGAGCTGCGCACGTTCTTCTCGGTGTCGGTCCGGCTGATGACGCCGTCGCTGGTGACGATCTTCCTGTTCCAGTTCGTGGGCATCTGGAACAACTTCTTCCTGCCGATGGTGATGCTGCAGAAGGAGTCGCTGTTCCCGATCACCCTCGGCCTCTACGAGTGGAACGGCCAGACCGTGCACATTCCCGACCTGCAGGAGTCGGTGATCACCGGCGCGCTGGT
>DASWRQ010000097.1:0-31447 GCA_036403095.1 Kutzneria sp.
CAGCGCCACCATCGGCCGCTACGTCCGGTACCGGCGGCTCTGCACCCGCCTCGCCGTCGTCGACCCCGAGCACTCGGTCTTCTACGACGCCTGGCAGTCCGTGTCCCCGACCTTGACCGGCTGCAAGGGTTCCCGCATCGAGGGCATCGGCCGGCCGCGCGTCGAGCCCTCCTTCGTCGGCGACGTCATCGACCACATGATCAAGGTCCCCGACGCCGCCTCCATCGCCACCATCCGCTTCGTGCGGGAGCTGCTCGGCCGCCGCGTCGGCGGCTCCACCGGCACCAACCTCTGGGGCGCGTTCCAGATCATCGCCGGCATGCGCCGCCACGACCGCCCCGGCAGCGTCGTCTCCCTGCTCTGCGACGGCGGCGAGCGCTACGAGAACACCTACTACGACGACGACTGGGTCGCCGCTCAGGGCCTCGACCTGCGCCCGCACACCCAGACCCTGGAGAAGTTCTTCGCCACCGGGGAGTGGACGGAGTGACCGGCCGGCACGAGCGGACACCCTCGTCCGCTCGTGCCGCAGACATGTTGTTTTCGGGACTTCACGAAGCCCGCCATTTTCGCCTCTTTCTGCATCCGGCGCCCTGATCCGTCCGGCTGCGCCGGGAAGTGTCCGTTCGTGCCTCGATTTCCTTCGCGATATGTCCGGCGACAGTAGGCCGGCGTGGCCGGAAGTGCTTGCGGATCTCACGCACATGCGATGAACGCTCAGTTCACCTGCCTTATCGCACGGGAAACCTTGAATTGAGGGTTGCCGGCTGCGTAGCTTCGTTCTTGGGTCGCCGACGGGAATCGAATGTCTGAATTTCGCGGCGGACCGGCAAGTGAGACGAAGGGAGGACCTCGGGGTGAAGACTCTCAAGCGGTGTTCCGTAGCGGCCGTGGCAGTTTTGACAATGGTGACGGCCGGCGGCCTTGTCGCCGCCGGTGAGGCGTCCGCCTCGCCGCAGATCCTGACGAAGTCGGGACCTTACCGGACGCAGAACTGCCTCACCATGGTCGGTATCGTCAGATTGACGAGCGGCAAGGCGGCCTGGTGTGACAGCAAAGGTCTGCCGAACGGGTACGCGTGGTTCTGGCACGACCTGTGACCTCCGCTGATGGCGGTCATTCGATATCTGGGCATCGCTTCGGTTGATGAAATTTGTGGCGCGGCTGCGTCGCGCCGTGAGGAGTGAATCTCGTGCACAAGTACGTGGCAACTGCACGGCGTGCGCTGGTCGCCATGGTGACATTGGCCTGCGTCGCGACCGGTGGTGTGGCGCTCGGTGCGGGACAGGCGGCCGCCGGCACCAATGGCCAGCACGTCCATATCTATGCCCACCATGGTGACGGTTTCGGATCGGCGCAAATCCATGGCACGGACCAGAACGGCAACCACGTGGATTCGCCGAAGTTGCACCTGGAACACGGCAAGACCCCCTGGACCAAGGATCGCGACATGGCTGATTCGAATCAGTGGTGGAAGGGCACGATTGCCATCGACTGGTTCAACTGGGCGACCGGCGAGTACATCACATCCTCCACCTGTGAGGTGCCGACCAGCCAGTGGAGCAACTGGAAGGACTGCTGGAACCGCTAGGCGCGGTGCGTCGTCGCCCGGCGGGTAGGAGTTGACCGATCCGCGACCCCGCCGTCCTCGGACGGCGGGGCTCCGCCCTGCCGCAAGCCCCCGGCGCGACATCACCCTTGAGGTCGTTGCAGGTTCACTCCTCCGCGTACGACGGCTGGGTCGCCGCCCAGGGCTCGACCTGCGCCCGCACACCCATACCCTGGAGAAGTTCTTGCCACCAGGGAGTGGATCGCCTGAGCCGATGCTTCCTACCGATGTTCCCACTACTGGTAGGATGTTCAGTGTGAAGATTAGTGTGAGTCTGCCCGATGAAGATGTCGGCTTCGTGGACGAGTACCTGGAGCGCACCGGCGGCTCCTCGCGCTCGGCCGCCATCCACGACGCGATCGCACTGCTCCGCAATGCCAGCCTGGAAGACGCGTACCTCGTCGCCTGGCAGGATTGGGAGTCCAGTGGCGAGGCCGACGTCTGGGAGGTCACTGTCGGAGACGGGGTCACCGATGCGCAGGGGTGACATCTATTGGGTCGACCTTGAGCCGGCCCGCGGTTCCGAGGCCAACAAGGTCAGGCCGGCCGTGATCGTGAGCAACGACGCGGCGAATCGCGCGGCCGACCGGAACGGGCGTGGGGTCGTCAGTGTCCTGCCGGTGACTTCCAACATCACCAGAGTCCTGCCGTTTCAGGTGCTGCTGGCCGCCGGGAGCAGCGGTCTGTCGGCTGACTCCAAGGTGCAGGCCGAGCAGGTGCGAGCGGTGTCGACCGACCGGCTGCGTAGCCGCATCGGAGAACTGCCCGGCGAGACGATGAAGCGGATCGACGATGCCCTACGGCTGCATCTCGCGCTGTAGCTATTCTTCCGCGCCCTCGTCGGGGCCGGGGTCGCCGCCCTCGGCGCGGACCGACAGACGGTCCACGTAGTGGTTCCAGCCGATGCCGTGCGACTGGAACAGGTCCAGCGGCAGGCCCCGGTGGGTGAGGGTGAGCAGGGTGGCGCCGCCGTCGGGCCGCAGGGTGATGTCCACTGTGGACGTGCCGGGCGGCAGGAGGGTGTCGGGCGCCTCCCAGCCCCAGGTGAACGTGATCCGGTGGTACGGATCGACGGTGACGAAGTGGCCGGCGGCCACATTGCCCTCGCGCACGTTCATCCGGAACACCCCGCCGGGCCGGGGGTCGATCTCGGCCTCCTCGCCCTGCCACGACAGCCAGCGGTCGCGGTCGGTGAAGAACGAGAAGACGGTGGGCGGCGTGGCGTTGATCCGCCGTTCCACCACGAGCTCGGGGGCCTGCGTCGACGGCTCGGTCATGCCGACCGTCCCTCCTGTTCGGCGTTGTCCCGCTCGACCTGTTCGGCCAGCGCGGCGAGGGTGTCCAGCTCGGCGGACCACATCGACTCGAGCCACGCGGCCAGCGGCCCGAGCGCGGCCCGGTCGGCCCGGTAGAGCCGCCGGTTGCCGTCCTTGCGCACGCTGACCAGCCCGGCCTTGCGCAGCACGCCGAGGTGCTGCGACACGGCGCCGAAGGTCACGTCGAAGTGCGCGGCGACGTCGCCGGCCGAGCGCTCGGCGTCCCACACCAGGCGCAGGATCTCCCTCCGGCGCGGTTCGGCCACCGCGTGCAGCGCGTCCACCTGGCCAGTTTAGCCCCGACTAAAGCTTGCGGTCGAGTCGGGACGGGGCTAGCTTTAGCGGCGGCTAAAATAGATTCGACGAGGGAGCCCGAGATGACCGTGGACGTGAGCGTGCAGGTGCCGACGAGCGCCGAGGAGACCTACGCCTGGCTGACCGAGCCGGCCCGGCTGCGTCGGTGGCAGCTGATCGCCGGCCGCGCGGACGTGCGAGTGGGCGGTGAGTTCCGTTGGCTGATCGCCCCCGGGCACACCGCCGTCGGGACCTTCACGGCGATCGAGCCGGGACGGCTGAGCTACGCCTGGGGCTGGGAGGGCAATGGGGAGGTGCCGCCCGGTTCGTCCACTATGGACATCACGCTGGCGCCGACGCCCAGCGGCACAACGGTTCGACTGGTGCACGAGGGCCTGTCCGACGTGCAGGCCAAGGGGCACGCCGAGGGCTGGGAGCACTTCCTCCAGCGCCTCAAGGCCGTGACGACGACCGGCGACGCCGGCCCCGACGAGCTGTCGGCGATGACCGAGCCGGGCCGGCTCAACGCGGCCGAGGCGTCGCTGGCGGTCTGCCTCCCGGTGCTGCGGGCCATGGGCACAGCGCACGCCACCGACCAGACGCCGTGCGTCAAGTTCACCGTGGACGACCTGGTCGAGCACCTGCTCGGCTCGCTCGGCTCCCTCGCCGGCATGGCCAACGCTTCGTTCGACCCGATCGACGGCACGCCGGAGGAACGGGTCGCCGACGCCGGCCTGCGCGCGATCGAGGCCTGGCGTGCTCGCGGCATCGGCGGCACGGTCGTCAGCCGCGTCGGCGAGATCCCGGCCGAGCTGGCGTCGTCCATCCTCTCCGTCGAACTCCTGGTGCACGCCTGGGACTTCGCCCGGGCGGCCGGCATCGAATTCGCCGTCGACGACAAGCTCGCCGCTTACGTGCTGGAGCTGGCCAACGGCCTGATCGCGCCGCAGCTGCGCGACGGCGACCAGTTCGCCGCCGAGGTGCCGACCGGCCCCGACGCGGGCACCCTGGAACGCCTCGTCGCCTTCACCGGAAGGGCTGCCTGATGGCGTACACGAACCTGGCCGAATCCGCCGAGTACGCCAAGGCCCGCGAGGAACTGCGGCTGGCCGAGATCGAGCTGATGCAGCAGCGCGAACGCGTCGCCCAGCAGCGCCGCGACCTGCCGCCCGGACCCGTGATGCCCAACTACGCCTTCAACAACGGCACTGTGACGCTGGAAGAACTCGTCACCGACCGCCCGCTGATCGTCTACCACCTGATGTACGGCAAGGCCCAGACCACGCCCTGCCCGATGTGCACGATGTGGATCGATGGTTTCAACGGCGTCGCCCAACACATCGCGCGCAACGCCGACTTCGCGGTGGCGGCCGCGGCCGAGCCGGACGACCTGCAGCGCTTCGGCCGCGAGCGCGGCTGGGACCAGCTGCGGCTGCTTTCCTGCGGCGACAACACCTTCAAGCGTGATCTGCGCAGCGAGGACGAGGACGGTAACCAGGACTCCACGATCTCGGTGTTCGCCCGTGACGGCGAGGGCGCGATCCGGCACCATTACACGACCCGGCCGCGGATGGCCGAGGACATCCAGGAACGCGGCATCGACCTGTACGCCCCGGTGTGGCACCTGCTCGACCTGACGCCCGCCGGCCGGGGCGACTGGTACGCCGGCCTCGACTACGGTCGACTCGTCAGCGGGAACCGAACCTGAGACGAGGGCACGCGTGGTGGGCAATCCGGTGCGGTGGGGAATCATGGGCACGGGCGGGATCGCGGGGGCCTTCGCGGCCGACCTTTTGCTGACCGACTCCGGCACGGTGGTGGCGGTCGGCTCGCGCAGCCAGGCGTCGGCCGACGCCTTCGCCGACCGGCTCGGCATCGAGCGCCGGCACGCCAGTTACGAGGATCTGGCCGCCGATCCGGACATCGACGCCGTCTACGTCGCCACGCCGCATCCCCTGCACCACGCCAACGCGTTGCTGGCGCTGCACGCCGGCAAGCCGGTGCTGGTGGAGAAGCCGTTCACCATGAACGCCGTCGAGGCGCGTGAGCTGGTGAAGGTGGCGCGGGACAACAACGTCTTCCTGATGGAGGCGATGTGGACCCGCTTCCTGCCGAACATCCGCAAGGTGCGGGAGCTGGTCGGCGGCATCGGCGACATCGTCACGGTGACCGCCGACCACGGGCAGTGGTTCGCCGAGAACGCCGAGCACCGGCTGTTCGCGCCGGCGCTGGGCGGCGGGGCCCTGCTCGACCTGGGCGTCTACGTGGTGTCCTTCGCGTCCATGGTGCTCGGTCGGCCCAACCGCATCGTGTCCATGATCGACCCGGCCTTCACCGGCGTGGACGGCCAGACGTCGATGATCTTCGGCTACGAGTCCGGCGCGCAGGCCGTGCTGACCTGCACGCTGCGGGCCAAGAGCCCGACCAGGGCGACGATCGTCGGCACCGACGGCCGCATCGAGATCGACGGCTCCTTCTACGGCCCGGCCACCGTCACGCTGACGCCCCGGGTCGGCGAGCCCACCGTGATCCCGTCCGTGCACGAGGGCCGCGGCCTGCGCCACCAGGCCGACGAGGTGGCGCTGCGACTGGCCGCAGGCGAGACCGAGAGCCCGCTCATGCCCCTGGACGAGACCGTGTCGATCATGGAGACGATGGACGCGGTGCTGGCCCAGCGCTGACCCCACCCCAAAATCAGGAGGCGCCGAGGGCGAGGCCGGCGGCGGTGGCGATGGCCCAGACCAGCATGGCCAGGCCGGTGTCCCGGAGCACCGGGATGAGGGCCTTGCCGCCGGCGCCCTTGATTATCTTGCGGGCGCTGGTCAGCAACAGGGGCAGCGCAAGGAAGCCGAGCAGCAGGTAGCCGTCCCGGAGGCTGCCAACGATGCTGACCAGGAACGGCACCAGGATCAGGCCCAGGTAGAGGTTGCGGGTGTCCCGGTCGCCGATCAGCACGGCCAGCGTGCGCTTGCCGGCTTCGGTGTCGGTCGGAATGTCGCGCAGGTTGTTGGCCACCAGCACCGCGCTGGAGAAGCAGCCGATGGCCACCGCGCCGCCGATGCCGTAGCCGCTGAACGCCCCGGCCTGCACGTACAGCGTGCCCAGCACGGCGATCAAGCCGAAGCAGATGAACACGGCCAGCTCGCCAAGGCCGGCGTAGCCGTACGGGCGTTTGCCGCCGGTGTAGAACCAGGCCGCCGCGATGCACAGCGCGCCGACCGCGATCAGCCAGTACGAGCCGCTCAGCACCGTGACGGCCAGGCCGGCGACGGCCGCGACGCCGAAGCAGACGAACGCCGCCAGCCGCACCGTCCGCGGCTTCGCGACCTTGGAGCCGACCAGCCGCAGCGGGCCGACGCGAACGTCGTCGGTGCCGCGCACGCCGTCGGAGTAGTCGTTGGCGAAGTTCACGCCGATGATCAGCGCGAGCGCCACCACCAGGGTGAGCAACCCCCGCGTCACGTCGAACGCGCCCAGCGCGACGGCGGCGCCGTTGCCCACCAGCACCGGGGCGATGGCGTTGGGCAGGGTGCGCGGACGGGCACCCTCGATCCACTGTGCGACCGTGGCCATGCCGTCATCTTCCGACACGGCCACGGCGGCCCGTCAACCAGGGCCTATGTCCACAGGTAGGTGACGGTCACCCAGGCGTTGTCGGTGAGCTTGAGGCCGTCGAGGAAGGTGCCGTCGGCCAGGTCGATGCCGGCCGGGTTGGAGACCTTGCGGCCGAACTGGTCCTTGCCGCTGTGGTAGCCGCTCTGGTACGCCGCCTGCGCCTCGGGCCTGCCCTGCGGCAGGTCCTTCCAGGACTGCCGGCTGGCCTTCGGGTTCCAGTAGTCGTCCTTGGTGTTCCACGGGCCGACGTCCCACACCGGGGCCGTCTCGCAGCGCCCGTTGGCCGCGCACACCTTCACCTGGTACGTCTTCTTGCCGTTGGGGGACAGGGACTTCCCGGACGGCAGGGCGACGAAGTGGTCTCGCGACTTGATCTTGTGACCGTTGGCTGTGGTGCCGCCCACCAGGCCCTCGCGGGTGGCGAACACCTTGTACGACCGTGCGGTCAGCGGGGCCGCTTGCGCCGTCATCGCGGTGCCGGCGGTCAGCGTCAGCCTGGTCGCGGTCGGGCCGGTTGACCCGGCCGGGGCGGTGAGCATCATCCGGACCTGCACCGTCGCGCTGGCCTCGGGCAGCACCGCCGGCGCGTCCGGGGTCGCCTCCGTCCACTCGGTCCACTGGCCGTCGTCCCGCAGGCCGCGCACGTCGACCGCCAGCTCCGAGTCGGCCGGCACGCTCGCGTCCACAGTGGCCGAGACCGCGTTCGACTTCGCCGGCAGCTGCCGAGGATCGAACATGATGATCCCGGTCCGCACGTCCGGCTGGTCGGTCGCGGCGTGGGCCTCTCCGCCGGCCAGCCGGACCACGCCGTCGGCGTTGGCGACGTTGCTGTTGTCCTCGTTGTGCGACGCCAGATCGGCCGTCCAGGTGGTGCTCGTCGCGGCGGTCGCCGGTGCGGCGGCCGCCAGCGTCAGGGTGGCGGCCGCCGCCAGCAGCAGGGGTGTTTTTCGCATGCACCGAGAGAATCGGTGACTTCGTGACTACTCAACGCGATATGGCGATGTGCCCGTGAATTGCTCACATCGTCGCCGGTCACGTCTGCCGGTCAGCCGAGTGCCTTCGGCGGCGTCGGCCCAGGTCGCAGTACCGGCCGCAGCTCATCGCTCAATTGGCGTCGCACCCAGATCTTCTTGTAGCCGGTGCTGATGTAGCCGTCCGTCCGCAGGCGGCGCAGGGCGTCGTCCACCGCGGCCTCGGAGGCGCCGATTGCTGCCGCGATGTCCCGATGGCTCAGGCCCATGTCGATCAGGTCGCCATCGGTCATGGTGATCCCGTAGATCGCCTGCTGCCGGGTGAGAAAGCCGACCAGCCGTTCGAGCACCTCGTGCCGCGAGTACGCCAACGCGGCCTCCCGCTGCCGCACCCGGTTGGCGAAGGTCGTGGTGAGCTGCCACAACACCGCCGGGTGTCGGCTCAGGTAGGCCATGAACCGCCGCGGGGGCACCAGGTTCGCAGTAACCGCGCGGGAGGTCACGAACGCCGTGTGCGCCCGCTTGTCCGCGTGCGCCGCCTCGGCGCCCAGGATGTCTCCCGGTCCGTACACGTCCACCACGGCGGGCTGGCTCGCCTTGAGCGCGTGCCGGACCGCCTTCACGAAGCCGGTGTGCAGCAGCAACAACGGCGGGGTGGACGGGCCCTGCTCGACGATCGTGTGATCGGCGGGGTAGGCCACCGGCTCGCCGAGGCCGAGCAGATCGTCGTACTGCTCGGTGGTCAGCCGGGTGAGAAAGCTGCCCCGGGAGTACTCGACGGCCGCGCGCCGACGTCGCTCCACAGTGGTCACCGGGCCACCGCCGAGGAGAAGGCGTACAGGATCGCCGGCAGCGCGCCGACCAGGGCGCCGATCGTGGCGAGCAGGCGCACCGGGTGCGGAGTGCTCCTCGTCACGAGCAGTCGCACCAGTCCGGCGACGAAGAGCAGGTAGGCGATGCAGAGCGCGGCAGCGGTCATCGCCAGGGTCATGTCACGCACGGTGGTATGGACCTTTCTTGAAAGTCCGTTGATTCCGGTAGAGGCGTCGAATCGACACAGCGGCGAGAAAGCGGTGGTAGTCGCCGTTCGTGTGCCGGGAGACATTACGTGGAAGGTCAACGCCGATGGAAGCCCGAATCTGTGGCAGTGGCCGGTCGGCGCTAGGGCGTTCGGCGCAACCGAGGGCCTCCCGTCGGTCGCGCGAATGCGGACCGTGACAATCCCCGATATCAGGGATTTGGCGTGAACCACCGCGGTCGGCGTTACGTACTGCCTGGTCGACCGCACAATTGTGTGACGATGCGCAAAATCCCCCGAATTGGGGTTGTGGTGCTGCGGCGCGTGCGCAACCCTCTGGTGCTAGCGGTGCTTGGCTCTCTTGACGGGTCCGTTGCCGCAGGTAGAGGTGAGGGCGGGTCGGGGGTGGTAGCCCGATCTGCCCCGCCTGCGTCGAAGTGGGCACGTATGTGGACGCCGGATGCGCGGACGAATTCGGTCACGTTGTGTGATGATGATGTCGTGTTCGTTGTCACCGGGTTGCGTCAGGATTAAGGGTCGTCAATCTCGCCGGGAACCTTTGCCGTTTTCCCTGATTTCAGGGAAAACACTCCCAATCGGCGGCGATGGTTGAGTGGTTCCAGTATGCAATCGTTCGCCGCCCGGCCGGCAGTAATGGGGAAGTTGATTGACGGTTTGGTCGGATCGGGTCAGCCGAGTGCCTTCCTGAGGGACGCTCGGTCCACCTTGCCCGGGCCGAGCAGCGGCAACGCCGGCAGGAACCGGATCCGCTTCGGCACCGCCGCCCGGCCGGCCCTGTCCCGGACCGCGTCGCGCAGTTGTTGCTCGCTCGGCTCCTTCGCCGCGACCACGGCCGCCGCGACGATCTGGCCCCACTCCGGGTCCGGCAGGCCGACCACGCAGGCGTCCTCGACGCCCTCGACCGTCAGCAGGGCCCGCTCGACCAGCGCCGGGGCGATCTTGACGCCGCCGGTGTTGATCACGTCGTCGATCCGGCCCAGTACCTCCAGCCGCCCGCCCGCGGCCCAGCGGCCATGGTCGCTGGTGTGGAACCAGCCGTCGACGAACGGGGACTCACCGTCGAAGTTGCGGTAGCCGTCGGCCAGCATCGGACCCCTGATGTCGATCCGGCCGTCGCTCAGCCGGATCTCCACGCCGTCCAGCGGCACGCCGTCGTACACGCAGCCGCTGGCCGTCTCGCTCATCCCGTACGAGGGGATGGCGTTGACGCCCTCGTCACGGCAGCGCTGCCGCAGGACCTCGGACATGGCGGCACCACCCATCACGATCGCGTCGAAGCCGCGCAGCGCCTCCACCGCGTCGTCGTCGGCCATCAGACGGGTCAGCTGGGTCGGCACCAAGGCGGTGTAGTGCCGTCCGGGTGCCTCCAGAGCCGAGAAGGCCGCTTTGGCGAAGTTCTCCGCACGGAAACCGTCGGTGAGGTCGGCCACCACCGGCTCTGTGCCCGCCAGCAGCGAGCGGATCAGCACCTGGAGGCCACCGATGTAGCGCACCGACATCGCCAACAGCCAGGTGCCCGGGCCGCCGAGCCGGGCGTGGGTGGCCATGGCTGAGGCTTTGACGGCGTCAGCCGACAGCAGAGCGCCTTTCGGTGCACCCGTCGATCCGGACGTGCCGATCACCAGCGAGATCCGGTCGTCCACCGGCCGGTCCACGCCCAGCGCGGCCGGCAGGGCCGGCTCGTCCCGAGTGACCGGCAGCAGCGCCGGACCGTCGCCGGCCAGCGCCGCCGCCAGCGTCGGCCGCAGCGCCAGCACCTCGGCCGGCCGGGTCGGGACGGGCAGCGCCCGCAGCTCGCGGGCCATCAGAAGTAGTACGGGTAGTCGGACCAGTCCGGGTCCCGCTTCTCCAGGAAGGCGTTGCGGCCCTCCACCGCCTCGTCGGTCATGTAGGCCAGCCGGGTCGTCTCGCCGGCGAAGATCTGCTGGCCGACCAGGCCGTCGTCGATCATGTTGAAGGCGTACTTCAGCATCCGCTGCGCGGTCGGCGACTTGCCGTTGACCTCGCGGGCCCACTCCAACGCCGTGGACTCCAGCTCCGCGTGCGGCACGACGGCGTTGACCATGCCCATCTGGTGGGCCTGCTCGGCGGTGTAGGGCCGGCCGAGGAAGAAGATCTCGCGGGCGAACTTCTGGCCGGTCTGGCGGGCCAGGTAGGCCGAGCCGTAGCCGGCGTCGAAGCTGCCGACGTCGGCGTCGGTCTGCTTGAACCGGGCGTGCTCGGCGCTGGCCAGCGTGAGGTCGCACACCACGTGCAGGCTGTGCCCGCCGCCGGCGGCCCAGCCCGGAACCACGGCGATGACGACCTTGGGCATGAACCGGATCAGCCGCTGGCACTCCAGGATGTGCAGCCGGCCGGCGCGGGCCCGGTCGACGGTGTCCGCGGTGTCGCCGGAGGCGTACTGGTAGCCGTCGCGGCCGCGGATGCGCTGGTCGCCGCCGGAGCAGAAGGCCCAGCCGCCGTCCTTCGGCGACGGTCCGTTGCCGGTGATCAGCACGCAGCCCACGTCGGAGGACATCCGGGCGTGGTCGAGGGCGACGTAGAGCTCGTCCACCGTGTGCGGGCGGAAGGCGTTGCGCACCTCGGGCCGGTTGAACGCGATGCGGACCGTTCCCTGGTCAACCGCGCGGTGATAGGTGATGTCGGTGAAGTCGAAGCCGTCGACGGCGCGCCACGCGCTCGGGTCGAACAAGTCGGACACGTGTTCATCAGGCACACCTGGGAGAATAGGCGCGTGAACCCGTCCACCGCGCAGGCCCGTGTCCTGGTCGACGAACTCGCCCGCAACGACGTGCGCGAGGTCGTGCTGTGTCCAGGATCACGCAATGCGGCGCTGGCGATCGCGCTGCACCACGCGGCCGTCGCCGGGCGGGTGACGCTGCACGTGCGTGTCGACGAGCGGTCGGCCGGCTTTCTCGCGCTCGGCATCGCCCGCGGCACCGGCCGTCCGGCGGCCGTGGTCTGCACGTCCGGGACGGCCGTGGCCAACCTGCATCCCGCGATGCTGGAGGCCGCGCACAGCCGGGTGCCGCTGATCGCGCTGACCGCAGACCGTCCGATCGAGCTCGTCGGCTCCGGGGCCAGCCAAACCACCGTGCAGCACGGGATCTTCGGCGCGCTGGTGTCCACGGTGGACTTTCCGATGGCCGAGCGGCGGGCCGGACAGAACGCCGTGTGGCGTGGCATGGTCTGCCGGTCGCTGAAGGCCGATGGCCCTGTGCACCTCAACGTCCCGTTCCGGGAGCCATTGGTGCCCGACGGCTCCGACGACTGGCCCGAGTCGCTCGACGGCCGGGCCGACGGGCCGTGGACCATAGTGGCAGCGATTGCCGAAAGTCGTTCCGGCGCAACGGAAATCGGGCATCTCGGTGAGCGCACCCTGGTGGTTATCGGCGACATCGCGCCGGAGATCGCCCGTGCGACCAGTGTTTTCGCCGCCGCCGCGGGCTGGCCGGTGATCGTCGAGCCGCTGGCCTTCGCCGCCGGCGACTCCGTCGCCACCGGGTCGCTGATGCTGGCCGCCGGGTTGCCGGCGGAGTTGCGGCCCGACTCGCTGCTGGTCGTCGGGCATCCGTCGCTCAGCCGCGGCGTGCAGCGGGTCATCCGCGAAACTCCCGTCGTGCACGTGATCTCCGAGCATCCACAGTGGACCGATCCGCAGCATCGGGCCGACTATGTCACCGGTCCGCTGGCCGTCTCGCCGCCCCGTTTCGGCGACGTGTGGCTGTCGCGGTGGCAGGACGCCGACACCAGGGCCAAGTCCGCGGTGGACAAGTTCCTGGCCGACGAGCCGTGGCCCGCCGGTCTGCACGTCGCCCAGGCCCTTGTGGATGCTTTGCCGCACGGTGCAACGCTTTTCCTCGGTTCGTCCAATCCGGTCCGCGATGTCGACCTGGTCGCCGCGCACCGGGCTGACCTGCGCGTGTTCGCCAACCGCGGGTTGGCCGGCATCGACGGCACCCTGTCCTGCGCCGTCGGCGTCAGCCTCAGCGCCGAGTTCGGCTACGCCCTGGTCGGCGACCTGACCTTTCTCCACGACATCAACGGTTTGCTCATCGGTCCCGACGAGATTCGGCCCAACCTGGCCGTTGTGGTGCTCAACGATGACGGCGGCGGCATCTTCTCCCTGCTGGAGCAGGGTTCGCCCGAGCACGCCGACTCGTTCGAGCGGGTTTTCGGCACCCCGCACGGCGCCGACCTGGCCGCCCTGTGCGCCGGCTACCACGTGCCACACACGCTCGTTCGCAGCGCCCGCGAGTTCCGGGACGCCCTCGTTCCGGCCGACGGAATTCGGGTCATCGAGGTCCGTGCCGATCGCACTCGGTTGCGAGACCTGCACTCCCGACTGCGCTCCGTGGTCGACGAAGCCTGGTGGTCGTGAACGATCTCGTTCCGTAGGACCCTACTAACGTTGGGTAGTGTCCCCGGGCAGGCCTCTCTAGGTTCGGGCTTATTGGTCCGAATGGGAGGCTCGCCTTGAGATCCACCGCGCTCGTCACGCTCGCGACCGCCGTTGCCGGGTTGCTGCTCGCCGGCACCGCGGCCGCCGCTCCCGGCGGCCAGACCGTCGGCGACCCGTACTATCCGACCGACGGCAACACCGGTTACGACGTCGGGCACTACGACTTACGCCTGCAGTACCAGCCGGCCACCGACCAGCTCAGCGGGACCGCGACTATTCTGGCCACCACCACGCAGGATCTGTCGCAGTTCTCGTTCGACTTCGGGCTGCACACCGATTCCGTGCTCGTGAACAACGTGCCGGCCACCTACAGCAGCACCGGCTTCAAGCTCGTCATCACGCCGTCCCGCACGCTGGCCAAGGGCAGCGCCATCACCGTTGTCGTTCGCTACGACGGGATTCCGTCGCAGGTCACCATCAACGGCGAGCAGGACTGGCTGCGGACCCCCGACGGCGCTCAGGCCGTGCAGGAGCCGCACATCGCCGCGTTCTGGTATCCGGCCAACGACCATCCCACCGACAAGGCCACCTACGACGTGTCCGTGGCCGTGCCCGACGGCACTCAGGTCATCTCCAACGGCACGTTGGTCAGCTCGCCCAGCCGGCTCGGGCAGACCCGGTGGAACTGGCGCAGCACCAAGCCGCAGGCCACGTACCTGACCTTCATCGCCATCGGCAAGTACGAGATCCGGCGCTCCATCGGGCCCGACGGCAAGCCCGTCATCACCGCCTACGGCGCGAACATCGGCGACAACCACGACGCCGCCGTCGCCAGCGTCGAGCGCACCCCCGAGGTGTTGGGCTGGGAGTCCAGCCTGTTCGGGCCCTTCCCGTTCGAGGCCGAGGGTGGCGTCGTGCCGTCCACCGACTTCGGCTTCGCCCTGGAGAACCAGACCCGTCCCGTCTACACGCCGCGCTTCTTCCGGGCCGGCGACAACATGTCCGTGATCGTGCACGAGAACGCCCACCAGTGGTTCGGCGACGCCGTTTCCGTGCACCGGTGGAGCGACATCTGGCTCAACGAGGGCTTCGCCAGCTACGCCGAGTGGCTGTGGTCGGAGAAGGAGGGCGAGGGCACCGCCCAGCAGCTCTTCGACTACTACTACAACTCCGTGCCCGCCTCCGACCCCCAGTGGTCGGTCCTGCCCGGCGACCCCGGCGCCGACAACCAGTTCAGCGACTTCGCCGTCTACACCCGCGGCGCCCTTGCCCTGCACGCCCTGCGCACCGCCGTCGGGGACGACTCCTTCTTCGCCATCCTCAAGGCGTGGGTCGTTTCCCGGGAGTACAGCGACGCCACCATCGACCAGTTCATCGGCGTCGCCGAGAAGGTCTCCGGCAAGCCCCTGCACGACCTCTTCCAGCAGTGGCTGTTCACCCCGGCCAGGCCTTCGCTGCCCTCGTCCTTCGCCGCCCACACCGCCCCGGTCAAGCCCAAGTCCGTGACCGAGATCGACCGCACCCAGGCCCTCCTGGCCCAGTCCCACCGCTGACGATCTACGGCGCTCGTCCGGTCCCTCTGAACTGGGCGAGCGCCGTTTGTCCACAGGCTGTCCCCAGATTTCCGGGTTATCCACAGGATTGTCCACAGTCTGATCCACAAGCGTCGACCGGGCGTTTCTGGGACAGTCGAGGGAGTGATCTTTTCGAAGATACTGGTCACGCTGGCGATGGCGGCCGGCCTGACCACAGGGGGAACGCAGGAAGCGCGGCAGTGGCAGCCCTGTCCGGGCAATCTGCCGCTGGAGTGCACATCGGTCCAGGTGCCGCTGGACTACCAGCACCCAGGCGGAGGCACGATCGGCATCGAGGTCTCGCGGCTGAAGGCCAAGGGCCAGCGGCGCGGGGTACTGGTGATGAACCCGGGCGGTCCGGGCTCGCCGGGCATCCAGATGCCGGCGCAGCTGGCGCCGGATCTGCCGGCGAGCGTGACGGACGCCTACGACCTGATCGGCTTCGATCCGCGGGGCACCGGCCAGAGTGCGCCGTTGAGCTGCGCCCTCACGCCGGACCAGGTGGACCTGGGCAAGCTGGGCGGGTATCCGGCGCCGGACGGGTCGATCGCCGCGGCGGCCGAGGAGTCCAAGACGCTGGCCCGGCAGTGCGCTGCTGCCTCGGGCCCGAACCTGAAGTACGTCACGACGAACAACACGGCCCGCGACGTCGACCGAATCCGGGCAATGCTCGGCGAACAGAAGATCTCCTACTATGGCACGTCGTACGGCACCTATCTCGGCGCTGTCTACGCCTCGATGTACCCGCAGCGGACGGACCGAGTGGTCCTGGACAGCGTGAACGAGCCGAGCGGTGTGTGGCGCAACACGTTCCGGAACTTCGCCGTCGGCACGGCCGAGCGGTTCCCGGATTTCGAGAGCTGGGCGGCGGCGCAGGACACGACGTACCACCTCGGCGCGACACCTGACGCGGTGCTGGCGACCTACTTCCGCCTGGCGGCCCAGCTGGACCAGAAGCCGCTGCAAACCAGGACGGGTCCGGTGTCCGGCAACACCTTCCGTGAGCAGACCCGCGAATACCTGTACAACACCATCACCTTCTCCTACCTCGCGCAGCTGTGGCAGGCCGTGCAGGACGGTAGCGGGGACGCGGTGCAGATCAACACCGCCATCACGACGATCCTGCCGGGGGCCTGGGCGATCTGGTGCAACGACTCGACATGGCCCCGCGACATCGGCACGTACCAACGAGATGTGCTCAAGGACCGCCGGCAGCACCCGCTGACGGCCGGCATGCCGGCGAGCATCCCGCCCTGCGCCTTCTGGCCGTACCAGCAGGCCGAGCCGCCGACCCGAGTCACCGACCGCGGCCCGTCGAACATCTTGTTGGTGCAGAACGAACGCGACCCGGCGACGCCGATCGAGGGAGCCGTCGCCATGCGCAAGGCGCTGGGCAACCGGGCCCGGATGATCACGGCTGACGAAGGCGGCCACGGTGCCTATCTGTCGACGGGCAACACCTGCCTCGACAACCTGACGACCGAATTCCTGACCGACGGCGCCAAGCCGGCCGGCGACGTGCGCTGCTAGTCGGCGCGCTCCAGGGCGTCCCTGATCGGGATCATCTTCGCGGCGGCCTCGGCCACTTCGGTGTCGGGGTCGGAGTCCGGCACGACCCCGCCGCCGGCGAACAGCCGCACCGACGACCCGTCGACCTGGGCGCACCGCAGCGCGATGCCGACCTCGCCGTCGCCGTTGGCGTCGACCCACCCGACCGGGCCCGCGTACCGGCCGCGATCCATGCCTTCCAGCTCGGTGATTGTGGCAACCGCCTTGGCCCGGGGAGTCCCACCGACGGCGGCGGTGGGGTGCACCGCGCCGGCCAGCCGCAGCAGCGACGACTCGCCGGCCAGCTCGCCGGCGACGTCGCTGGCCAGGTGCATCACGTTGGGCAACCGCAGCACGTGCGGCCGCGGCGACACCGACATCGACGAGCAGAACGGCCGCAGCGCCTCGGCCAGCGACTCCACGGCGTAGGTGTGCTCGCCCTGGTTCTTGGCCGAGGCCAACAACTCCTGCGCCAGGTCGTCGGAGTCCACGCCGGCGTGCGGCCACATCGTGCCGGCCAGCACCCGTGAGTAGACCCGGGAGTCCCTGCTCCGCATCAGCATCTCCGGCGTCGCCCCGACCAGGCCGTCCACCGAGAAGACCCAGCAGCTGGGGTACTTGGCCGACAGCCCGTGCAGCAGGAACCGCGGATCGACGGCCTCGTCGGCGTTGGCCACCAGGTCGTGCGCGAGCACCACCTTGTCCAGCTCGCCGGCCCGCATCCGGCCCACCGCCTGCGCGACGGCGTCGCGGTAGTCGGTGACGGACAGCTCACCCTCGGAATAGCGGATGGTGGACGGCTTGCGCACCGGCTCGACCGTGTGGAACGGGCTCTCCGCCGCCTCGCCGATCTCCGTCACCCACGTGATGCCGTCCCGCCGCCCGACCAGCACCCGCGGCACCACCAGCACCGACGAGCCGGGGTCGTCGGCGAAGGCCATGCTGACGAAGGCGACCGGCCCCGAGCCGGGCAGGCCCACCTCGTCCACGCAGTCGATGCCGGCCGCGTAGTCCCGCCACCAGCGGTCGGCCTGCTCGAACCGGTCCGCGCCGGACGGCTCGAACCGCGCGGCCTCGCCCCAGCCGACCAACCCCTCGCCGCGCAGCACCCAGGCCAGCGTGCCGTCGGCCGAGGGCAGCAGCCGGAGCAGGTCCTCGTCGGTCGCCACCACCCGGCTGCGGGCACGGAGACCGGTGGCGCTGGCATTCGGAGCGGTCATCACGCCTTCGAGCGTAGAGCGCAGTCCGGCGGACCGTGACTCCGAGCGGGCCTACACTCGGGCGCTGTGGTGGAGAACGCAGTCGCGACCCGACCGGCGGACACGGCCGCCCCGCGGCGGTCACGCTGGGTGTTCTTCGGTCTGGACAAACTCACGCCGGGACGTCGGGCCTGGCTGATCGCCGTGGTCGCGGCGGCCGTCCTCATCACGGTGATGGGCCTGCTGCTGATCGTCGGCGCCTGGCGGGACGACCACGCCATCGACTCCCGGCTGGGCCACGCCGACGCCGACGTGCTGTCCTCGGCCCTCGACCGGACCGTGGTGAGGTTCACCACGCCCGACGGCGCCGCCCACAGCCCGTTCAACGGCGTGCTCTACCCGCAGGACCTCCAGGCCGGTCAGCGGGTGCAGGTCGAGTACGACACCGCGCACCCGAACGACCTGGTCCGGGTGGCCGGCCGGGACTACCGGCTGACCTTCCTGCCGGTGGGCATGCTGGTCGGCATCACGTGGGCAGTCGCGGCGGGGCTGATCTGGTGGCTGCGACGTCCAAGGACTCCTGCCACCATGTGAGCACCTCGTCGGCCACGCCCGGGGCCGCGACCAGCAGGCCGTCCAGCGGCAGCGGATCGCCGGACCCGCGCCGGTCCAGCACGACGGCGCCGGATTCCACGGCCAGCGCCACGGCGCCGGCGACGTCCCACTCGTGATAGCCGTGCAACACGGCCGCGGCGGCATGGCCCAGCGCGACCTGCGCCACGGACAGCGCCGCCGAGCCCAGCACCCGAACACCCGTACGGGCCTTCGCGGCGCGGGCGATGAAGTTGTCCATGCCCGGCCACGGCCCGGTCTTGGTCCACTCCGTGCACATCACGGCCCCGGCGACCTCGGCCTTGTCGACCAGCTTGACCGGCGTGCCGTTGGCCCGGGTGCCGCGGCCCCTCGCGGCGGCGTAGATCTGGGCCCGGTACGGGTCGGCGACCACGCCGACCACCGGTCCGTACTCGTCGAGCAGCGCGAGGCTGTAGGCGCACCACGGGATGCCGGCCACGTAGTTGGTGGTGCCGTCGACCGGGTCCACCACCCAGCGATAAGGCGCGGCGCTGATCTCCTCGTCGGCGCCGAACGCGTCGCCGTGCACCGGGATGCCGGGGAACTCGCTGGCCAGCACGCGGCGGGTGTGCCTCTCCAGGGTGCGGTCGGTGTCGGTGACCCAGTCGAACGGGGAGTCCTTGGACTCCGGCCGCGCGCCCCGGCCGGCCGTCGCCGTGATCACGTCGGAGGCGTCGTTGGCCAGCCGGCCGGCCACCTCCAGTGCCCGGGACAGCAGCCCGGGATCGACCGGCTGAATCGAGCGGGAGGACAAGAGGGTCACGCCACCCGAGCGTGAACACGCTCGGTGTCGCTGACGAGAAGCGCAGATGTCGTCCCGGAGATCACCAGATCAAGTCTGCGGGCCGGCCGGCGCGGGCGAAATCCCTGACCTGAGGATTTCGGGCAGCGTTCGCCAACCGGCCACCCTGCGTACGGGCTGGGCGCGGACGCTGGGCGAGTGCGCGTCGCGATCGTCACCGAGAGCTTCTTGCCGCAGGTCAACGGGGTGACCAACTCCGTCGTCCAGGTGCTGGCGCACCTGCGCCGGCATCGGATCCCGAGCCTGGTCGTCTGCCCCGGCCCCGGCCCCGACCGGCACGAGGACACGCCGGTGGTGCGGCTGCCGGCCGTCGACTTCCCGTTCGTCGCCTCGCTGCCGGTCGGCGTGCCGACCCGGCGGGTGCTCACGGCGCTGGCCGACTTCCAGCCGGACCTGGTGCACCTGGCGTCGCCCTTCGTGGTCGGCGCGCGCGGGCTGTCCGCGGCTCGCAAGCTCGGCCTGCCGACGATCGCCGTCTACCAGACCGACATCGCCGGGTTCGCCGGCTCGTACGGATTCGGGCTTGGCGCCCGTACCGCGTGGCGGTGGACCAAGCGGCTGCACACGCTGGCCTCCCGCACCCTCGCCCCGTCGACCTGGGCGGTTCGGGAGCTGCATGAGCGTGGTGTGCCGCGGGTGCACCGATGGGGCCGGGGCGTGGACGTGGAGCGCTACGACCCGCGCAAGCGCGACGACCGCCTGCACCGTGAGCTGGCGCCCAACGGCGAGCTGTTGATCGGCTTCGTCGGCCGGCTCGCGCCGGAGAAGCGGGTGGACCGCCTGGCCGCGCTGAACGACGTGCCCGGTGTGCGGGTCGTCGTGGTCGGGGCTGGCCCCGATGAGCAGCTGCTGCGGGACAGGATGCCCGGCGCCGTCTTCCTCGGGCTGCGGACCGGCGAGGAGCTGGCCAAGGTGTACGCGAGCCTGGACGTCTTCGTGCACACCGGCCCGCACGAGACGTTCTGCCAGACCGTGCAGGAGGCGCTGGCCTCCGGTCTGCCGGCGCTCGCGCCGGACGCCGGCGGGCCGTCCGACCTGATCGACGACGGCCGAACCGGCTTTCTGCTGTCGCCGTGGGCCGACGACGAGTTCGCCGCCGGACTGCGACGCGGCATCGAGGTGCTGCGCGACGACGCCACCAGGGCCGCTTTCGGCGCGGCCGCGCGCCGGTCCGTGCAGGCCAGGACCTGGCCCGCGATCTGTGACGAGCTGCTCGGGCACTACGCCGAACTGCTCGACCAGCCGGAGTCTCGGTGCGCGTAGTCCAGCTGGCCAACTTCTACGGACCACGATCGGGCGGGCTGCGCACCGCGCTGCACCACCTCGGCGCCGGCTACGTCCGGCACGGCCACGAGGTCTTCCTGGTCGTGCCCGGCCGCACGCCGTCGTGCGAGCACCTGCCCAGCGGCGTCAAGCGGATCACCCTCCGCGCCCCGGTCATCCCCGGCACCGGCGGCTACCGGGCCGTCGATCCGTGGCGGGTGCGAGCCCTGCTCGACCGCCTGCGCCCGGACCGGCTGGAGGTCTCCGACCGGCTCACCCTCCGCGGCATGGGCCACTGGGCTGCTGCTCACGGCGTGCCCAGCGTCGTCATCTCGCACGAGCGCCTAGACCGGCTGCTGGAGCAGTTCCTCGTGCCGCGGCGGCCGGCCGTGTCCGGCGCGGACTGGGCGAACCGGCGGATGGCCGCCAGTTACGACACCGTCGTCTGCACCACTGAGTTCGCCCGCGAGGAGTTCGACCGCATCGGCGCCACCAACGTCCGCCGCGTCCCCCTCGGCGTCGACCTGCGCGAGTTCACGCCATGTCGGCGGGACACTTCTGTACGAGCCGATTTGGCCCGCGGCGCCAGCACCTTGATGGTCCACTGCGGCCGCCTCTCACCCGAGAAGCACGTGGAACGCAGCGTCGACACCGTCGCTGAGCTGCACGAATCCGGGCTCGATGTGCGCCTCGTCATCGCCGGCGACGGCCCTCGCCGCGAGGCCCTCGAACGCCGCGCCGCCGGCCTGCCGGTCACCTTCCTCGGCTTCGTTTCGTCACGTCCGCAAGTTGCCACCCTGCTCGCCTCCGCCGACGTCTCGTTGGCCCCCGGCCCGCACGAGACGTTCGGCCTGGCCGCCCTGGAGGCTCTCGCCTCCGGCACCCCGGTTGTCGTTTCCGCGTCTTCCGCCCTGCGGGAGATCGTCGCCCCCGGCTGCGGCGCCGCCGTCTCCGACCACGCCCCGGCCTTCGCCTCCGCCGTCACGTCCCTGTTGGCCGACCCCGAGGCCGACCGCCGCGCCGCCGCCCGCGCCCGGGCCGAGCAGTTTCCCTGGCCGGCCGCCGTTGACGGGATGCTCGCCGCCCTGCGTGCGAGGTGACATAGGCTCCCGTCATGTCGCGAGCCGGCTTGGACAAGAACCCGCGCGAGGTCGCCGAGATGTTCGACGGCGTGGCCAAGGGCTACGACCTGACGAACTCCGTCATGACGCTCGGGTTCGACCGGCGGTGGCGGGAGTGGACCCGTCGGGCCCTGGACGCCCGGGCCGGCGAGAAGATCCTCGACCTGGCCGCCGGCACCGCCGTCTCCACCGTCGAGTTCGCCAGCTCCGGCGCCTGGTGCGTGGCCGCCGACTTCTCCCTCGGCATGCTCCGCTCCGGCGCCCGGCGACCGGTGCCCAAGATCGCCGCCGACGCCCTGCACCTGCCCTTCGCCGACGGCTCCTTCGACGCCGCCACCGTCTCCTTCGGCCTGCGCAACTTCCAGGGCACCGTCGCCGCCCTCGGCGAGATGGCCCGCGTCGTCCGCCCCGGCGGCCGCCTCGTCATCTGCGAGCTCTCCAAGCCCAGCTGGAAGCCCCTACGGGCGCTCTACAACAACGTCGCCCTGCGGGCCCTGCCCGTCATAGCCCGCCCCGTCGCCTCCAACTCCGACGCCTATGCCTACCTCGCCGAGTCCATCCGCGACTGGCACGACCAGCGCACCCTCGCCGAGCTCATCGCCGAGGCCGGCTGGGAAGACGTCGCCTGGATGAACCTCACCGCCGGCATGGCCGCCATCCACCGCGCCACCAAGCCCGCCTAACCGCCCCCCTTTTTTTGTCCCACCTAAGTGGCTCATTTGGCTTCAACAGCCACCTAAGCCACTTAGGTGCCTCGCGACAGGCGAGGGGTTTCCGCACCTAAGTGGCTTAGGTGGTCCTGGGAGCCAAATAAGCCACTTAGGTGGGGACAAAAGTGCGGTGCGCGGGTGTGGACGCCAAGTGAGCCACTCACGTGGCTAGGGGCGGGTTGCGGTGACGGGCGGGCGTGGGCGGCGGGTGGCGCTGGCGTGAGCGGCGGTGAGGTCGCGGAGGACAGCGGCGGTGTCCCGTTGCAGCTGAGAGGGCACGGTGTGAACCACGAGGATGCCAGCGGCGGCGAGGGCGGAGTGCTTGCGCATCGTTCGCGCATAGCCGTCGGGCGTCAGGTGGAACTCCAACGAATCGATCTCCCAAGCGAGGCCGACGGCGTCCCACCACGCGTCCACGACACCAAGGCTGCGGCCGTCGGCGGTCCGCAACGCGACGTTCCAGGCCGGCCGGGGAAGGACGCTCCGGTGGATCATGGTCCGTGCCCAGGCTTCAGCTGTCGACCGCACACCATCGCTCACCTCTGCCAATACCATCCGAACGATGGCGGTACCACGCAGGCGGCGGACCACGACCTCTTCGGTCAGTGATGCGACTGTGCACAACCCACGCTGGACACCGTCGGCAAGCATGGCGCGGACGATGTCCAACCGCTGGTCCCTCCGGGCTGCATCGACGAGCGCACGCTCGACGCTGACCAGCGGGAATCCGTCGGTCAGGTGGATGGACCACGGTCGAATGGATCGCTCCACCACCATGAACGACTGGCTGGCCAAGCACCGGGTGTTGGGCACCAAGACGTGCACCGAGCCATTGGCGGGAAGCCGACGCACGCCATGCCGGCTGGCTGCCTCGACGCCGGTGAGAGCCGCCCCGGGGCCGGCGCGCAGCAGTGCGGCGCGGATCCTCTGCCGTCTGGTCGGTGAGCCTCCGGTCAGGAGGTAGACACCGGTCAGCAGCCGGGTCCAGCCACCGCCCGGCCGGCACCTGCGCGCCGGCAGGTCCGGGCTGACACCGAGCCGCAGGAGGTCCGTCCAGGTGGCGACGCCGTCGGGGAACATGTCGGCCAGTGCGGCCAGGTCGCGGGTGTTGCATCGAGTCACCCATCCAATGGTGGGCACGGATCGTGGCGGCGCAACCAGCCCTCCGACGGCTGTGGACAACTGGCCTGGTGGGTCGGAAGTTGTCCACAGTTAGACTCACTTTGACCTGCTGGTGAACGAATTCACGAGGGAGTCCGGCATGAGCACGCCCAGCCGAGGCCAGGCCGGCGACGACGCCGACGTGATCGTGGTGGGGGCCGGGCCCGCGGGCTCGACCGCCGCGACGTACCTGGCGCGGGCCGGGCTGGATGTGCTGCTGCTGGAGAAGAGCACCTTTCCCCGGGAGAAGGTGTGCGGGGACGGCCTGACGCCGCGGGGCGTGAAGCAGCTGATCGACCTGGGCATCGACACCCGGGAAGAGGCGGGCTGGCTGCACAACAAGGGCCTGCGGGTGATCGCCGGCAAGACGCGGCTGGAGCTGGCCTGGCCGGAGCTGGCGAGCTTCCCTCCCTACGGGGTGGTGCGGCCCCGCCAGGACTTCGACGAGATGCTGGCCCGCAACGCGCAGAAGTCGGGGGCGCGCCTGCAGGAGGGCGTCACCGTCACGGAGGCGCTCAAGAACGAGCGAACCGGCCGCGTGGTGGGGGTGAAGGCCAAGAACGGCAAGGAGTTCCGCGCGCAGATCGTGCTGGCCTGCGACGGGGTGTCGGCCCGGCTGGCGCTGTCGATGGGCATCGAGAAGCGGGACGACCGGCCGATGGGCGTGGCGGTCCGCCGCTACTACAAGAGCCCGCGCACGCATGACGACTACCTGGAGTCGCACCTGGAGCTGTGGGACCGCACGGACCCGGCGAAGCCGGTGCTGATGCCGGGCTACGGCTGGCTGTTCGGCATGGGCGACGGCACGGTCAACGCGGGCCTGGGCATCCTGTCGACGTCGAAGGCCTATGGCCGCACGGACTACCGCGCGCTGATGAAGACGTGGCTGGACGGCACGCCGGAGGAGTGGGGCTACCGCGAGGAGAACGCGATCGGCAAGATCGGCGGCGCCGCACTGCCGATGGGCTTCAACCGCACCCCGCACTACCGCGACGGCGTGCTGCTGGTGGGCGACGCGGGCGGCACGGTGAACCCGTTCAACGGCGAGGGCATCGGCTACGCCATGGAGTCGGCCAAGCTGGCGGCGGAGTGCGTGGTGCAGGCGATGGCCCGCCCGGCCGGCCTGTCCCGTGAGCGCGCCCTGCACGCCTACCCGACCCGTCTGCGTGAGGCGCTGGGCAGCTACTACCGGCTGGGCAACATCTTCTCCAAGCTGATCGGCAATCCGACGATCATGCGCACGGCGACCCGCTACGGCATGCCGCAGGAGACGCTGATGCGGCTGGTGCTGAAGCTGCTGGCCGGCCTGTACGACCAGAAGGACGGCGACGCCATGGACCGCGTGATCACGCTGGCCACGAGGCTGGCGCCGGCGGTCTGAGATGATGATCACACGGCACCGACAACACCGGGTCGATCACGCTCCGTGATATGACGTTTGTGCTGCTCAAGGCCAAGGAAAATCCCCTCGCACGAGGGGATTTTTCCTTTCCGGACCATTCCTCGATCAATGACGAAAACACCCGATCGGCGTAGTCCAACGGCACCCGACATGATCTTGAACTGCCGCGGTTGTCAACCCCCTGGGCGACCCCGGGAAGGGGGGCGTACGCTCGGCTCGCTTGTGAACTGGTTCACAAGCTTGTGAAGTATTTCACAAGCTGATCGGACGGTGGCGGCCGGAGGTGGCGGTGAACGCGCAGGTCGGGGCGGCCGAGGTTAGGTCTGCCTTACCGAAGGTGCGGCGAACGTCACCCCTAGGGTTCCGTCACGAGGCCGGTGATCGGCCCCACACGGAGGAGACGAAAAGGTGCTGAACGTCGCTGAAGCCGCAGCGGCCCCCTCGGCTCTGGGGGCCTATGTCCCGCTGGTGTGCCTGTTCGTGCTGGCGGCCGCATTCGCGTTGTTCTCGGTGACGGCGGCGCCGTTCACCGGGCCGCGCCGCTACAACAAGGCCAAGCTGGACGCCTACGAGTGCGGGATCGAACCGTCCCCGCAGCCGATCGTCGGCGGCGGCCGGATGCCGGTGGCGTACTACCTCACCGCGATGCTGTTCATCCTGTTCGACATCGAGATGGTCTTCCTCTACCCGTTCGCGGTGAACTCCGACGCCCTGGGGCTGTTCGGGGTCGTGGAGATCGTCCTGTTCATCGCAACCGTCGGGTTCGCCTACGCATACGTGTGGCGCCGCGGCGGCCTGGACTGGAACTGACCGAGGGAGCGGCGAGATGGGTCTTGAGGAGAAGCTCCCCAACGGGATCCTGTTGGCCAGCGTGGAAAAACTGGTCAACTGGACGCGGAAGTCGTCGCTGTGGCCGGCCACCTTCGGCCTGGCCTGCTGCGCGATCGAGATGATGACCACCGGCGCGCCCCGCTACGACCTGGCGCGCTTCGGCATGGAGGTCTTCCGGGCGTCGCCCCGCCAGGCCGACCTGATGATCGTGGCCGGCCGGGTGACCAACAAGATGGCCCCGGTGCTGCGCCAGATCTACGACCAGATGCCGGAGCCGCGCTGGGTGCTGGCGATGGGCGTGTGCGCCTCCTCCGGCGGCATGTTCAACAACTACGCCGTGGTGCAGGGCGTCGACCACGTGGTCCCGGTCGACATGTACCTGCCGGGCTGCCCGCCCCGCCCCGAGATGCTCATCGACGCGATCCTCAAGATCCACCAGAAGATCATGGACGAGCCGTTGGGCGCCAAGCGCGCCGCGCTGCTGGCCGAATCGGGCTACCGCACCGAGCTGGTGCCGTCCTCGGTCCACTACGGCAAGCCCGGCAGCAAGAAGTACCGCGGCCCGGTCGATCCCAGCCATCGCCACCAGCTCACTGCCGGGGAGTGACGCGTTCCCGTGACTGACAATCCCACCACCCCACAGCCCGGCGGCGAGCAGTCCAGCGCCGACCGCCCGGGCGAAGGACTCGAACCGCGCGGCGCCGAGCCGGCGGGCGGCCCGCTGTTCACCGGCAAGGCCCGCCGGGGCATGTTCCACATCTCCGGCTCCGGCGACACCTCCGGCTTCGGCGGTCTGCGCCTGCCGGCCCACGTGGCCGCGCCCAGTGAGCGCCCCTTCGGCGGCTGGTTCGACGAGGTCGCCGACGAGCTGCTGGCCGCGATCAACGAGGCCGAGTTGCCGGCCGACACCGTGCAGCAGATCACCGTGGACCGCGGCGAGATCACCTTCTACATCCAGCGCGAGCAGCTGCTGAAGGTGGCCCGCATCGTCCGCGACGACCCGGCGCTGCGCTTCGAGCTGTGCAGCTCGGTGTCCGGTGTGGACTACGGCGCCGACGTGCCGCAGCGCCTGCACTCGGTCTACCACCTGACGTCGATGACCTACCGCCGCCGGATCCGGCTGGAGGTCTGTGTCGACGTGGACGACGCGCACCTTCCGTCCGTGGTCGAGGTCTATCCGACCGCGGACTGGCAGGAGCGCGAGGCCTGGGACATGTTCGGGATCGTCTACGACGGCCACCCGGCGCTGACCCGAATCCTGATGCCGGACGACTGGGACGGCCACCCGCAGCGCAAGGACTACCCGCTGGGCGGCATTCCGGTCGAGTACAAGGGCGCCGAGATCCCGCCGCCCGACCAGCGGAGGTCGTACTCATGAGCAGCACCGAAGAGGACCTTTACGCCAGCTCCCGGGAAACCACCGAGGGCACGGTCTTCAACGTCTTCGGCGGCGACTGGGACGAGGTCGTGGAGGACGCGCTCGGCAACGAGCGCATCGTGATGAACCTCGGCCCCCAGCACCCGTCGACGCACGGCGTGCTGCGCCTGGTGCTGGAGCTGGAGGGCGAGACCGTCACCCAGGGCCGCACCGTCATCGGCTACCTGCACACCGGCATCGAGAAGAATGTCGAGTACCGGAACTGGACCCAGGGCGTCACCTTCGTGACGCGCATGGACTACCTGGCGCCGCTGTTCAACGAGGCCGCCTACTGCATGTCGGTGGAGAAGCTGCTCGGCGTCGAGGTGCCGGAGCGGGCGCAGGTCGGCCGCGTGCTGCTGATGGAGATCAACCGCATCGGCTCGCACCTGGTCGCGCTGGCCACCGGCGGCATGGAGCTGGGCGCGCTGACCGGCATGACCGCCGGCTTCCGCGAGCGCGAGGAAGTCCTGCACCTGCTGGAGTTCCTCACCGGCCTGCGGATGAACCACGCCTACATCCGGCCCGGCGGCCTGGCCCAGGACTTCCCGGTGGACGCGGTCGAGAAGATCACCGACTTCGTCAAGCTGATGAAGAAGCGGCTGCCCGACTACGACAAGCTGCTGACCGGCCAGCCGATCTGGAAGAACCGGCTGGCCGGCATCGGCGTGCTGCCCGTGGACGCCTGCCTGGCGCTGGGCATGACCGGCCCGATCCTGCGCTCGGCCGGTCTGGCCTGGGACATGCGCAAGGTCGAGCCGTACCTGGGCTACGAGACCTACGACTTCGAGGTGCCCACCTCGACCGACGCCGACTGCTACGCCCGCTACCTGCTGCGGCTGGAGGAGATCCACCAGTCGCTGCGGATCATCGAGCAGGCGGTCAAGCGGCTGGCGCCGGGCCCGGTCATGGTGCAGGATGCCAAGATCGCCTGGCCGGCCCAGCTGACCATCGGCTCGGACGGCATGGGCAACTCGCTCGAGCACGTGCGCAAGATCATGGGGCAGTCGATGGAGTCCCTGATCCACCACTTCAAGCTGGTCACCGAGGGCTTCGCGGTGCCGGCCGGCCAGGTGTACGTGCCGGTGGAGTCGCCGCGCGGCGAGCTCGGCTACCACGTCGTCTCCGACGGCGGCACCCGGCCGTTCCGGGTCCACGTGCGGGACCCAAGTTTCGTGAACCTGCAGTCGATGCCGGCGATGAGCGAAGGCGGCATGGTCGCCGACGTCATCGCCGCGGTGGCCTCGATCGACCCGGTGATGGGTGGGTGTGACCGGTGACCTCTGATCTCTCCGACGACCTGTACGGCGCGGACATCGCGGACAAGGCCAAGGCGATCATCGCCCGCTACCCGCGAGCCCGCTCGGCGCTGCTGCCGATGCTGCACCTGGTGCAGTCGGTCGAGGGCTACGTCAGCGTGGACGGCATCGCGTTCTGCGCCGACCAGCTGGACCTGACCACCGCCGAGGTGAGCGCGGTGGCGACGTTCTACACGATGTACAAGCGCAAGCCGTGCGGCGAGCACCTGGTCAGCGTGTGCACGAACACGCTGTGCGCGGCCCTGGGCGGCGACGCGATCTACGAGGGGCTGCGCAAGCACCTCGGTCGCGACGGCAAGGCGCTCGGCCACGAGGAGACCTCCGGCGTGCCGGGCGAGCCCGGCTCGATCACGCTGGAGCACGCCGAGTGCCTGGCCGCCTGCGACCTCGGCCCGGTGCTGCAGGTCAACTACGAGTTCTACGACAACCAGACGCCGGAGTCGGCGCTGGACCTGGTCAAGCAGCTGCAGGCCGGCAGGAAGCCGGCCCCCACCCGGGGCGCGCCGCTGACCGACTTCCGTCAGGTCGAACTCCAGCTGGCCGGTTTCCTCGACGGCCGGGAGTCCGATGTGGACGGTCCGTCGGCCGCGCCGGAGACGCTGCGCGGAGCCAAGATCGCGCACGAGAAGGGGTGGACCGCACCGGCGATGCCGGACTCGGTCTCCTTCCCCGCTCTGCCGGAGAAGAAGTGAGGGGGCGGCAGTGAGCAACGACGTCAAACCACTGACCCCGGTGCTGACCAAGCGGTGGCTGTCGCCGAGGTCCTGGACGATCAGGACCTACGAGCAGCTGGAGGGCTACACCGCCCTGCGCAAGGCGCTCGAGGCCCATCCGGACCAGCTCATCCAGCTGTGCAAGGACTCCGGGCTGCGCGGCCGTGGCGGCGCCGGCTTCCCGACCGGCATGAAGTGGGGCTTCATCCCGCAGGGCGACGGCAAGCCGCACTACCTCGTGATCAACGCCGACGAGGGCGAGCCGGGCACCTGCAAGGACATCCCGCTGATGATGGCCGACCCGCACTCGCTGGTCGAGGGCATCATCATCACCTCGTACGCGATCAGGGCCAACTTCGCCGCGGTCTACGTGCGCGGCGAGGCGCTGCACTGCATCCGCCGGATGCAGGCCGCGGTGCGCGAGGCCTACGAGGCGGGCTACCTGGGCAAGGACATCCTCGGCTCGGGCTTCGACCTGGACGTGGTGATCCACTCCGGCGCCGGCGCGTACATCTGCGGCGAGGAGACGGCGCTGCTGGACTCGCTGGAGGGCCTGCGCGGCCAGCCCCGGCTCAAGCCGCCGTTCCCAGCCACCTCGGGCCTGTACGAGTCGCCGACCGTGGTCAACAACGTGGAGACCATCGCCAGCGTGCCGTTCATCGTCAACGGCGGCTCGGACTGGTTCCGCACCATGGGCCGGGACCGCTCGCCGGGCCCGAAGATCTACTCGCTGTCCGGGCACGTCACCAACCCCGGCCAGTACGAGGCGCCGATGGGCACCACGCTGCGCGAGCTGCTGGAGCTGGCCGGCGGCATGAAGGACGGCATCCCGCTGAAGTTCTGGACGCCGGGCGGCAGCTCGACCCCGCTGTTCACGGCCGATCACATGGATGTGCCGCTGGACTTCGAGGGCGCGGCCGAGGCCGGCTCGATGCTGGGCACCACCGCGCTGCAGCTGTTCAACGAGACCGTCTCGGTGCCGTGGGCCGTGATGAAGTGGACCGAGTTCTACAAGCACGAGTCCTGCGGCAAGTGCACCCCCTGCCGGGAGGGCACCTACTGGCTGGTGCAGATCCTGCAGCGGATGGTGCGCGGCGAGGGCACGCCCAGCGACATCGACACGCTGCTGGACATCTGCGACAACGTGCTGGGGCGTTCGTTCTGCGCGCTCGGTGACGGCGCGGTCAGCCCGATCACCAGCGGCATCCAGTACTTCAAGGACGAGTTCCTGGCGCTGTGCCCGAATCAACAGGGCGTTGCGAACGTCACCAGCACCGGGAAGCACGCACTGGCAGGAGCGCACTGAGACATGACTGTCGCACCTGAAAAGCCTTCCTCCAGCGAACTGGTCGTGCCCGAGGGTCACGTCAAGCTCACCATCGACGGGCTGGAAGTGGTGGCTCCCAAGGGGGAGCTGCTGATCCGCACCGCCGAGCGGCTGGGCATCGTGGTGCCGCGGTTCTGCGACCACCCGCTGCTCGACCCGGCCGGCGCCTGCCGGCAGTGCCTGGTCGAGGTGGAGATGGGCGGCCGGCCGATGCCGAAGCCGCAGGCCAGCTGCACCATGACCGTGGCCGACGGCATGGTGGTCAAGACCCAGCACACCTCGCCGGTGGCCGACAAGGCGCAGCAGGGCGTGATGGAGCTGCTGCTGATCAACCACCCGCTGGACTGCCCGGTCTGCGACAAGGGCGGCGAGTGCCCGCTGCAGAACCAGGCGCTGGCCCACGGCCGCGCGGACTCCCGGTTCGTGGAGACCAAGCGGACCTTCCCCAAGCCGATCCCGATCTCCAGCCAGGTGCTGCTCGACCGGGAGCGGTGCGTGCTGTGCCAGCGCTGCACCCGGTTCTCCAAGCAGATCGCCGGCGACCCGTTCATCGAACTGCTGGAGCGCGGCTCGCTGCAGCAGATCGGCGTGGCCGAGGAGCAGCCCTTCCAGAGCTACTTCTCCGGCAACACCATCCAGATCTGCCCGGTCGGCGCGCTCACCAGCGCCGCCTACCGGTTCCGGGCCCGCCCGTTCGACCTGATGTCCACGCCGAACGTGTGCGAGCACTGCTCGTCGGGCTGCGCGCAGCGCTCGGACTGGCGGCGCGGCAAGGTGATGCGCCGGCTGGCCGGCGACGACCCGGCGGTGAACGAGGAGTGGAACTGCGACAAGGGCCGGTTCGCCTTCCGCTACGCCACCGCCGCCGACCGCCTGCTGCGGCCGATGGTCCGTGACGAGGCGACCGGCGAGCTGGTCGAGACCTCCTGGACCGAGGCGCTGCGCAAGGCGGCCGACGGCCTGGCCGCGGCCAAGGCCAACGGCGGCGCTGGCGTGCTGACCGGCGGCCGGGTGACCGTCGAGGACGCCTACGCCTACGCCAAGTTCGCCCGGGTCGCCCTGGAGGCGGCGGCGGCCGGCCTGACCAGGGCCCGGGACACGGCCGGGGTCGGGGTCCTGCCCGGCGGCCGGCTCACCGTCGAGGACGCCTACGGCTACTCGAAGTTCACCCGCACCGTCCT
>DASWRQ010000098.1:0-13989 GCA_036403095.1 Kutzneria sp.
CATCTTGGCCACGTCGGTGCAGTACTTGGACGACCGCGAGTGCTCCGGGTTGGTGGTGAAGCCGACCTGGTTGTTCACCACCACGTGCACGGTGCCGCCGGTGCGGTAGCCGCGCAGCAGCGCCAGGTTCAGCGTCTCGGCCACCACGCCCTGGCCGGCGAACGCGGCGTCGCCGTGCATCGCGACGGGCAGCACGGTGTAGCCCTCGCCGCCCTTGTCCAGCAGGTCCTGCTTGGCCCGGACGACACCCTCGAGCACGGGGTCGACGGCCTCGAGGTGGGACGGGTTGGAGGCCAGCGACACCTTGGTCTCGCCGTCGCCGAACATCCGGAAGTACTTGCCCTCGGCGCCCAGGTGGTACTTGACGTCGCCGGAGCCGTGGGCCTGGCCCGGGTCGAGGTTGCCCTCGAACTCGCGGAAGATCTGCGAGATCGGCTTGCCCACGATGTTGGCCAGCACGTTGAGCCGGCCGCGGTGCGGCATGCCGATGACGACCTCGTCCAGCTCGTGCTCGGCCGCCTTGTCCAGCACCGCGTCGAGCAGCGGGATCAGCGTCTCGCCGCCCTCGAGCGAGAACCGCCGCTGGCCGACGTACTTGGTCTGCAGGAAGGTCTCGAAGGCCTCGGCCGCGTTCAGCTTGGACAGGATGTACTTCTGCACGGTGGCCGGCGGCTTGTCGTGCACGACCTCGACCCGCTCCTGCAGCCAGCGGCGCTCGGCCGGCTCCAGGATGTGCGTGTACTCGACGCCGACGGTGCGGCAGTAGGAGTTGCGCAGCACCCCGAGGATGTCACGCAGCTTCATCTTCTCCTGGCCGGCGAAGCCGCCGACGGCGAACTCGCGGTCCAGGTCCCACAGGGTCAGGCCGTGCGAGAGCACGTCCAGGTCCTCGTGCCGGCGCTGCCGGTAGTTCAGCGGGTCGGTGTCGGCCATCAGGTGGCCGCGTGAGCGGAACGCGTCGATCAGCTCGATCACCCGGGCGGTCTTGTCGACCGAGCCCTCCGGCAGGTCCTCGACCCAGCGGATCGGCTCGTAGGGCAGCCGCAGCGAGGTGAAGATGTCGTCGTAGAAGCCGTTCTCGCCCAGCAGCAGCTGGTGGATGCGGCGCAGGAACTCGCCGGACTCGGCGCCCTGGATGATGCGGTGGTCGTAGGTCGAGGTCAGCGTCATGATCTTGCTGACGCCCATCTCGACCAGGGCCCGCTCGCTGGTGCCCTGGAAGTGCGCCGGGTACTCCATCGCGCCGACGCCGAGGATCGCGCCCTGCCCGGTGGTCAGCCGCGGCACCGAGTGGTTGGTGCCGATGGTGCCCGGGTTGGTCAGCTGGATCGTGCTGCCGGCGAAGTCGTCCGCGGCCAGGCCGCCGCTGCGGGCCTTGCGGATCAGGTCCTCGTAGGCCTGCCAGAACTGCGTGAAGGTCATCGACTCGCAGTTCTTGATGGCCGCCACGACCAGCGTGCGCTGGCCGTTCTTGCCGGGCAGGTCGATGGCCAGGCCCAGGTTCACGTGCTCCGGGGTGATGATCGAGGGCTTGCCGTCGACCACGCCGTAGGAGTTGTTCATGTTCGGGTACGACTCGAGCGCCTTGACCAGCGCGTACCCGATGATGTGGGTGAAGGAGACCTTGCCGCCGCGGGTCCGCTTCAGGTGGTTGTTGATGACGATGCGGTTGTCGGCCAGCAGCTTCGCCGGGACCGCGCGCACGGAGGTCGCGGTCGGCACGGTGAGCGAGGCGTCCATGTTGCGGGCGATCGCCGCGGCGGCGCCGCGCAGCACCTTCACCTCGGAGCCGGCGGCCGGCTTCACCGGCGCGGCGGTGGCCGAGGCGGCCGGCGTCGGCTTGGTGCTCGGCAGCGCGGTCTGGGCCGGCGTCGAGGTCGCGCTCGGGGCGGCCGGCGGGGCGGCGACGTGGCCGTTGGCCGGGGCGGCGGGGGGCGCGGTGGTCGTCGCCGTCGCGGTGGCGGCGGTGGTGCCGTTGACCGCGGTGGTGCCGGCGGCCGTGCGCTGCGTCGCCTTGTAGTCGGCGAAGAAGTCATGCCACGCCGGGTCGACGGATGACGGGTCGGCGAGGAACTGGTCGTACATCTCCTCGACCAGCCACTCGTTCGGGCCGAACTGCGACGCAGAGCTGGAGCTGGACACGGCTGGCGCTCGCCTCTATCTATCTCGCTATTTGTACTGACTCACTCCGCCAGCAAGGCTAGTACTCCACGCAGGTCGCTTCACACACAGCCGAGCAGGCACAACGTCAGGTGGATCACATGATCAATCCAGATCATCCCACCGACACGGCCGTCTGACCGGGGATGTTGAGGATGGCTTAGGGTACTGGATCGTTTCAGTAATGCATTTGCACCGGGAACAACTGTGGCCGGAACCACGTTTGGTCTTGCCTCACCGCTCGCACGTGCACTTACGGGTGATCGCTACCGTGAACTCGCGAGCCATGGACCTGGCCTCGCGGGGCAGGAGAGTCGAGGCACCGGCTACCCGGGGGCCGAGCTCCGCGCGGAACGCGCGGCAAAGGCACTGTCGCCGGCCAGGTGGGCTCCGGCATGCCACATGTCGGCGTAGCGGCCGCCGGCTTCGAGGAGCTCGGCGTGGGTGCCCTGCTCGACGATGCGGCCCTGCTCCAGGACCACGATGCGGTCGGCGCGAGCCGCGGTCGCGAGCCGGTGCGCGACGACGAACGTGGTACGGCGTCCGGCGAGGTGTTCGCTGGCCGCCAACACGACGGCTTCGGTGGCCGGGTCCAGTGCCGCGGTCGCCTCGTCCAGCAACAACAC
Organism: Kutzneria sp.; assembly: GCA_036403095.1. Classification (GTDB taxonomy): domain Bacteria; phylum Actinomycetota; class Actinomycetes; order Mycobacteriales; family Pseudonocardiaceae; genus Kutzneria. The sequence goes on from DASWRQ010000098.1 coordinate 2,787, forward strand.
GGCGGGGTCGACGAGTTCGGCGCGGGCCAACGCGACCAGCTGCCGCTGCCCGGCCGACAGGGCCTGACCGCGTTCGCCGACCTGCTGGTGCATCGCATGTTGCAGACCGGCGACCTGACGCAGCGCACCGACGGCCTGCACGGCTGACGTCACCTCATCGCGTGAAGCCGACGGCCGCCCGTACCGCACGTTGTCGGCGACGTCGCCGACGAACAGGTGCGCCTCCTGCGGCACGACGCCGAGCCGGCCGCGGTAGCCGTCCAGGTCGTACTCACGCACGTCGACGCCGTCCACGAGCACGGCGCCGCCGGTCACGTCGTAGAACCGGGCGACCAGCTTCACCAGCGTCGACTTGCCGGCCCCGGTGCGGCCGACCAGCGCCACGGTCTCGCCGGCCCGGACATGCAGGTTCACGCGATCGAGTGCCGGCGTCGCCGCGCCCTCGTAGCGGAATGTCACGTCACGGAGCTCGATCTCGCCGCGCAGCGTCGCCGGCACGGCCACGGGCTCGGCCGGCAGCACGATCGACGACCGCGTGCCCAGCAGCTCGCCGATGCGCTTCAACCCGACCATCGCCTGCTGGTAGCCGTCGAACACGCCGGACAGCTGCTGCACCGGCGCGAAGAACAGCCCCAGGTACAGCTGGAACGCCAGCAGCGCGCCGGCGCTCAGGTCGCCGTTGGCCACGCGGTACGCGCCGACGGCCAGCACCGCCGCCTGCGCGAAGCCGGAAAGCAGCGCCACGAAAGGGAAGTACACGGCGATGTAGCGCTGCGCCCGCAGCCGCGAGGTGCGGTAGGCGAGGCTGCGCTCCCCGAACTCACGGGCGGAGTGCTGCTCACGCGTGAACGCCTGCGTGACGCGCAGCCCCGACACGTTCTCCTGGAGGTCGGCGTTCACCACGCTGACCCGCTCGCGCGCCTGGGCGTACGCCTCCGACGACGCCTTGCGGAAGAAGTAGGTCGCCACGGCCAGGATCGGGATCGCCGCCATCGACACCAGGGCCAGCCCGACGTCGGTGACCAGCAGCGCCACCGCGATGCCCACGATGGTCAGCCCGCTCACCGCCGCCGTCACGAGGCCGGTCTGGAGGAACGTGGACAGCGCGTCGACGTCCGTGGTCATCCGGGTCATGATGCGGCCGGCGAGCTCGCGCTCGTAGTAGTCGAGGCCCAGCCGTTGCAGGTGCGTGAAGCTCCGCACACGCAGCACGTACAGCAGGCGCTCGCCCACGCGGGCCGTCAGCACCGTCTCCACGCGCGCGTTCAGCCAGTTGACGACCACGATGCCGGCGCCGACGCCCGTGGCGATCCACAGCGCGCCCAGGGTGCCGCGCGTGACGCCGTCGTCGACGCCGTAGCGCACGAGCGCCGGCAGGGCCATCGAGCTGAGGGCGTCGACCGTCACGAGCGCGCCCACGAGCAGCAGCGCCCAGCGGACCGGCCGCAGCAGCGACAGCAGGCCGAACTTGCGGTCCGTGGCCACGGCGTCGGGGCTCAGCATCGGCTGCTCCGTCGCCTCGGGCAGCGGCACCAGGTCCGGCACGTCGGGTTCCTCGGGCGTGACCTCCGGCCACAGCTCAGCCGGCATTACCTCCGCGTCCGAGGTCGGTTCCGCGCTCGGGTCCTCGATCGCATCGCCGGGGCCGGCCAGCAGCTCGCGGAACAGCGCGCAGCGGCCGTTGAGCTCCTCCTCGGTGCCGACGTCGACCACGCGGCCGTGGTCCAGCACCGCGATGCGGTCGGCCAGTGCGAGCGTGGAACGTCGGTGCGCCACCAGCAGCGTTGTGCGCTGCGCGGTGACGGCCTTGAGCGTGTCGTGGATCGCCGCTTCGGTGACGGCGTCGACCGCCGACGTCGCGTCGTCCAGCACGAGCACGCGCGGGGCCGACAGCAGCGCGCGGGCCAACGCGATGCGCTGCCGCTGACCGCCGGACAGCGTGAGGCCGCGCTCGCCGACCTTGGTGTCGTAGCCCTCGGGTAGCGCGTGGATGAACTCGTGCGCCTCGGCGGCCCGCGCCGCCTCCTCGACTTCCGCTTCGGTGGCCTCCGGGCGCCCGTACGCGATGTTCGCGCGGATGCTGTCGGAGAACAGGAACGCCTCCTCGAACACCACGCCGACCGCGTTGCGCAGCGAGTGCAGCTTCAGTTCCCGCACGTCGACGCCACCGACTCGGATCGTGCCCGTGTGCACGTCGTAGAAGCGGGGCAGCAACAGGGACACCGTCGACTTCCCGGAACCGGCGGTGCCCACGAGTGCGAGCGTCTCGCCGGGCGAGACGCTCAGGCTCACGTGAGTCAGCACCGGTTCGCTGCGCGCATACCCGAACGTGATGTCGTCCAACTCGATGGCCAGCGGGCCGGCCGGCACGTCCTCGCCGCCGTCCCGCACATCGGGCTGCGAGTCGATGAGCTCGTTGACGCGGTTCACGCTGGCCTTGGTCACCTGTGCCGTGACCATCGCCGACGCCAGGAACCGGGCCGGGCCAAGCAGGCCGGTCACGTAGCTGGCGAAGGCCAGGAAGGTGCCCAGCGTGACCTGGCCGTTCAGCGCCAGCCAGCCGCCGAGGCCCAGCACCGCGATCTGGCCGAACAGCGGCATCGCGCCCAGCGTGGCCGTCGGCGGGGCGGTCAGCCGGGCCGCGCGCATGCGCAACGAGAACAGTCGGCGGGCCCGGGCCTCCAGACCGCTTATCTCGCGGCCCTCCTGGCCGAAGCCCTTCACGACGCGGACGCCCGTGACCGTCTCCTCGACGTGCTGGGCCACGTCGGCCGCTTGCTGCTGCGCGTGCCAGGTGGCCGAGAACAGCGTCTTGCGGCTGCGCAGCGCCACGTACACCACCGCCGGCACCACGATCAGCGCGATCACCGTCAGCAACGGCGACAGCCACAGCATCGCGCCGACCGCCACCAGCACGAAGGCGATGTTGCCCAGCGCGTACGGGACCATCATCACCAGGCCCTGCACCTGGTTGAGGTCGCTGATCGAGCGGGACACGACCTGGCCGGTGCGCAGCTCGTCCTGCTTGCCGCCGTCCAGCCGCTGCACCGCCGCGAACACCTGCCCGCGCAGGTCGTGCTGCACGTCCAGGGCCAGCCGTCCGCCCAGGTAGCGCCGCAGGAACGCGGTGATGAAGGTCAACACCTCGATGCCGGCCAGCGCGCCGATCAGCCAGCCGAGACGGGTGGTCGTGCCGGCCACCGCGTCGTCCACCGCGAGCCGCACCACCAGCGGCGCGACCGCCTGCTGGCCCACGCCCAGGACGGCCGCGCCCAGCGACAGCACCACCACGACCGGATGCCGCCAGCACGCCGCCGACAGCCGCCGCACCCACCCCGTTTGTTCGGACACAGAAGTAACTTACGGTGCCCGCCCAAGATCATGTGCTGCCCGGATCCGGGGTACGTGAGTGGCTCATGTGACTTCAGAGGTCACATGAGCCACTCACGTGGCTAAGAAGCTGCGGCGTCAGGTGATGTCGCGGGTTTTGCTCATGAGCCAGCCGCCGACGGCGAAGACGGCGGCCCAGGCGGCGAAGATGAGGCCGCTGATCCACCAGTCGAAGGCGCCGCGGGCGCCGGCGCCGGTGCGGATGAGGTCGGCGAACAGCTGCTGGGCCTCGCCGGTCATCAGACCGCCGATGTTGGGCACCTTGGCCACCACCAGCTGCGACGCGACCGAGCCGGTGAGACCGTCGGCCGAGCCGTTGATCAGGATGCCGGGCCAGTTGTACGGCAGCAGCGTGCCGATGATGTTCTCCACCAGCAGCGTGTAGAGCAGCAGCGAGATGATCGACGCGATGGGACTGCCGAACAGCGCCCCGACGCCCATGCCGAGCAGCGTCCACAGCATGCACGAGACGATGCCGGACGCGGCGATCTCCAGCCAGCTCACCGCGTCGGGCAGCTGCTCGGGCCGGGACGCGAAGGCCATGCCGATGCTGGCCACGCCGGTGATGACCACGCCGAACAGCAGGCCCCACACGGCGTAGGTGACGAGCTTGGCCGACAGCAGGCTGCCGCGGTTGGGCGCGGTCAGGTAGCTGGTGGTGATGGTCCGCCGGTTGATCTCGCTGGACAGCGCCAGCGCCCCGAACACGATCGGGAAGATGGCGCTGATGTTCACCGTGCGGGCGAAGATCAGCGTGGACCACGGCAGGTTGTTGAAGTTCAGCCGCAGCTGGGACACCACGACGTTGTTGTTGATCGAGTCGAGCAGGGCCCCGATCAGCAGGTTGCCGCCGACGCTCCACAGCGCGGCCAGCGCCGCCGTGGGAATCAGCAGCGCCCACCACATCTTGGTGGTGAGGATCTTGCGGAACTCGGCGGAGATGAGCCGGCCCATCAGGCGTTACCTCCCCAACCGCCGGCGGGCGGCTGCTGCTGGTCCTGCGGCGGCACAGAGGGCTGCCCGCCGTACTGCTGGCCGGTCGGCTGTTGGTACTGCTGTTGGTACTGCTGTGGATCGACGGGCGGCGGCGCGTAGCCCTGGGGCGGCGTGCCGGGCGGCGCGTAACCCGGGTACTGCTGCCCGGGGGCCGGAGGGGCGTATCCCTGCGGCGGCGCGCCGTACCCCTGCGGCGGCGTGCCCTGAGGCGGGGCGGCATATCCCTGGGGCGGCGTGCCTTGCGGTGGGGCGGCGTAGCCGGCCGACTGCTGCTGGACCGGCCCGGTGTACACCTGGTTCGGGTCGGCCGGCGGGTATCCCGGCGCGCCCGGCCCGTAGCCGCCGGTGGGCGGCGGTCCGTACCCGGGCGGCGGCCCGTAACCGGGCTGCTGGCCGGTGTACTGGCCCTGCGTCAACCGGAAGAACAGCTGCTCCAGGTCGACGTTCTCCTGCTGGATGTCGTAGAGCGCGATGCTGGCCGCCATGGCCAGGTCGGCGACGGTCTTGCGATCGACGCCGGTGATGGCCAGCCGCCCGTCGGGCGTCTGCTCGATGGCGTTGACGCCGACCTCCTGGAGCTTGGCCACCAGCGCCTGCGGGTCGGCGGCCTGCACGAGCACCCGGCTCTGCTGCGACTGCCGCAGGTAGTCCAGCGAGCCGTAGTACACGGTCTGCCCGCGGCTGATGATCACGACCTGGTCCACCGTCTGCTCGACCTCGGCCAGCAGGTGGCTGGAGATCAGCACGGTGCGACCGGTGCGCGCGAAGGACTGGAGGAAGGCCCGCAGCCAGGCGATGCCCTCGGGGTCGAGTCCGTTGGCCGGCTCGTCGAGCACCAGCACCTGCGGGTCGCCGAGCAGGGCGGTGGCCAGCGCCAGCCGCTGCTTCATGCCCAGCGAGAAGCCGCCGGCGGCCCGCCGCCCGGCCTCGGCCAGCCCCACCAGCTCCAGCACCTGGTCGGCCCGCTGGTCCGGCACGCCCATCGCCGCCGCGTACACCCGCAGGTGGTTGCGGGCGGACCGGGTCGGGTGGAACCCCTGCGCCTCCAGCACGGCTCCGACGACGCGACCGGGATTGCCGAGGTGGTCGAACGGCAGTCCGTTGATCGTCGAGGTGCCGGCCGTCGGCCGCACCAGGCCCAGCAGCATGCGCAGGGTGGTGGTCTTGCCGGCGCCGTTCGGCCCGAGGAAGCCGGTGACCGACCCGGGCTCGACGGTGAAGCTGAGGTTGTTGACCGCGGTGATCGGGCCGAACTGCTTGCTCAGGCCCTGCACCACGATGCGGCCACTGCCGTCGTGCACGTGTTCCTCCCGGTGCCGGTGCGTGCCCTGGTCATACCCTATTCGGCGGCCGCGCGCCGTGAGTTCGCGAGCTGATCCGTCAGATATGTGACGACCCCGTCATCGTCGTTGGTTCCCGTCACGACCGAGGCCGCCGCGCGCACCGCCGGTTGGGCGTTGGCCGGCGCGATCCGGCGGTCGGCGACGGCGAACATCGGCAGGTCGTTGACGTGGTCGCCGCACACGGTGATCTCGCCGTGCAGGTCCAGGCGCTGCCGTAGCTCCAGGATAGCCGCGCCCTTGCTGGCCAGCGGGCTCTGCACGACGACCTCGGACCAGCCCGGGCTGTACGAGTTCAGCGCGGCCCACACCCGGGCGGCCTCGCCCACGGCCTCCTGCACCCGGGCCGCCACGGCCGGGGCGTCCTCGTCCGGCACGTACGAGCACAGCATGACGACCTGTTCGGTATCGGCGATCGCCCGCAGATCGGCGGTCTCGGTCAGCCGCGGATCCCGGTAGCGCCGCTTCTCCGTGATGAACCAGTTGGCGCCGCCGTTGAGCTCGGCGCCGAAGTGCACCCGGTCCCGTGCCCCGTCCCAGCTGGTCACGATGGGGTCGCCGAGCAGGTCGACGGCCGTGCCGGCGGTGACCGCGTCCAGCGCGTTGGTGACGAGGTGCTGTCCGGTGCGCAGGTCGGAGATGTACGCCCCGTTGTGCTCGATCACCGGCAGCGCCACGTCCACGCCGGGCAGCATCGGCCGCATGGCGGCAGTGCTGCGCGCGCTGGCGATGGTCAGCGCGACGCCGGCCGCGACGAGCCGGTTGAGCCCGTCACGGGCGGCGTCGGACAGCGAGGTGTCGGAGCGCAGCAGCGTGCCGTCCAGGTCACAGACGAGCAGATGTCCCGGTGACGTCAGCCAGTTCACCGGTCTCATCTTGCCGGGAGAGACACCGTGCCTGCGCCCAAGGCGTCCTTGCCCGCATCACGTCGTGGCGGTCGATCCCTGCCAGTAGTCCTCGAGCACCCGGCGCATCTCCTCGGTCTCCGCGTCGGGCTCGCCCAACAGCTCGAACCGCGGCGGCACCACCCCAGGAGCGATCATCTCGGACACGACCATGGTGTCCTCCAGCGGCTCGGTCGGCGGCGCGGCCGGCTCGGGCCGGTGCTGGGGTGGCGCGGGCAGCACGCCGCCGAACGCGCCGATCGGATCCAGACTGGCCAGCGCCGGGGCGTCCGGCCGGTCCAGGTACTCGCTGGGCGCGGGCCAGGTCGGGTCGTCCACGATGGCGAACGGCCCGGAGCTGGCGATGGCCGGCGGCGGGCTGGCCGGCGTGAGCGGCGGGTAGCTGGGCGCGGGCGGCAACGCGGCGCGCACCACCGGCAGCCGCAGGGTCATCTCCGACGGCACCTCGGGCGGGATCTCCATGGTGCGGCGCGCGGTCGCGGGCAGCGGCGGCGTGCGCACGCCCTGCACGGCGCCGTTGGCCTGCTTGCTGTGCCGGCCGCCGCGGCGGAACAGGCCGAGCAGCCCGCCGCGCTGCGGCGACGGCGGCGGCGTGCCGGCGCCGATCAGGTGCTGGTGCGCGAGCAGCCACACCTTGCACGGCCAGCGCCGTTTGCGCAGCCGGCCGGGGCAGGCCCGGCAGCGGCCGTCCTCGTCGGCGGTGTGCACCTCCAGCAGCAGCCGCCAGCCGTCGGCCAGCCGCTGCAGCTCGGCGCGGGCCAGCGGGGCCAGCGCGCCGCCCCCGTTGGTCTGCTCCGCGGCCTGGTCCAGCGCGGCCAGCCGGCGCAGCACGGCGCGCCGCATCCCGTCGTCCACAGTGCTCATTCGCTCAACCCCAGATCCCCAGCCGCCCGGTCGAGTGCGTGGTGCAGCCGCCGCGTCTGCTGCGGCGACAGCACGGCCGTCGCTCCGGGCGGGGCGACCAACACCACGCTGTCGTGCTCCACCAGGACCGTCATCGCCCGGTCCCGGCCGAACGGGTCCAGGCAGTCCACCCACCACCGGGGTTCACTCATCAGGCATCTCCGTCAGGCTCCACGCCGGTGCCACGCGAGTGACATAAGGCTGGCGGCACACACCCGTCACACATCGGCCGATCGGGGCAGTTCACACAGCCTGCGAGGCAGGGTTTCACCCGTTTGCACGCTCGTTCACCCGTTCGAGTGGCGGTGGCGAAGATTTTTTCGACGGATCTCGTCCAAACATGAGGCAAATCGGCGGACGAGACCCTAAGCTGTTCTCGGCGGCCCGCTCCCAGTGACCCCCAGGCTGGTTGAGCGGGCCGCTCCTTCATGTCCAGGCCCCGTGTCGGGCCTACTTCCGTCACCTCCTCGACGTGGCCTTCACTTGCCCGCTAAATTGTGGGTAGTTCCCATCTCTTTCGTCCTGGGGGGTTCCTGATGAGGGTTCTGGTCACCGCGTCACCCGGTCTGGGCCACATGCTGCCGATGGTCCCGATCTCGTGGGCGCTGCGCGCGGCCGGCCACGAGGTGCTGCTGGCCATGTCCGGCCGCAGCCCCGAGCACGTGCCGATGCTGGCCGCATCCGGCCTGCACGTGGTCGAGACCGGCAATCACGAGCGGTTCACCAGCCTGCTTGACCGCGCGCGCGGTCAGGTGGACGTCAATGCGATCCAGCAGCGGATCAAGGAGGCGTCCCGCAGCGGAGAGTTCGACCGGCTCACCTCGGTCGCGGTCCAGCTGTTCGCCCCGCTGTCCGTGGCGGTCGCCGACGCCGTCGTCGAGCTGGCCGACAGCTGGCGGCCCGACCTCGTGCTGCACTCGCCGTTGGAGGGTGCCGGCCCGCTGGCCGCGGCCAAGCTCGGCGTGCCCGCGGTGGAGCAGGCGTTCGGCCTGTTCAGCTCGGCCGAACGAAGCGTGCGGATCGCCGAGGCGCTGGCCGACACCTATCACCGGCACGGCGTGGACGGGTCACCGTCGCGCCGCGGCCTGCTCAACGTCGCCCCGCCGAGCATGGGCACGCCCGAGACCGGCTGGTCGATGCGGTACGTCCCGTACAACGGCGGCGGCCAGCTGCCGGACTGGCTGCTCCAGCGGCCGGACCGGCCGCGGGTGGTCGTCACGCTCGGCACCGTGCTGCCCGGCTTCGCCGGCCTCGGGCCGCTCCAGTGGCTGGCCGACGTGGCCGGCGACATCGACGCCGAGTTCGTGGTCACGCTGGGCGACGCCGACGCGGCGCAGCTGGGCGCGCTGCCGGCCAACGTGCGGCCGGTGTCGTACACGCCGTTGAACGCGTTGCTGGCCACCAGTGCCGCGGTGATCCACCACGGCGGCTCCGGCTCCACCATGACCTCGCTGGCGCTGGGCGTGCCGCAGCTGGTCGTGCCGCAGGGCGCGGACCAGTTCCACAACGCGCACGAAGTGGCCAAGCGCGGCGTCGGCTTCGAGGTCGACACCGATGTGCGCGCGGTCGACGCCGACGACCTGACCCGACTGCTGACCGACACCTCGCTGGCCGCCGCGGCCGCCGAGGTGCAGGCCGAGATCGCCGTTCTGCCGGTGCCGGCCGAACTCGTCTCCCGACTCGAAGAACTGGTGGGCTGAACCCATGCGCGTGCTCGTCACTGCCCTGGCCGGAGCCGGCCACCTCTTCCCGCTCGTCACGACGGCGTGGGCGCTGCGCGCCGCCGGCCACGAGGTGCTGTTCGCCACCGGCGGCGACATGGGCTCGGTCGCCACCACCGGGCTGCACTCCTACAACGTCGCCCCCGGCCTCGACATGCGCACGCTGGTCGGCGACAACGCCCCCAACGCGTTCCGCAGCTCGACCACCGGCCAGCCGTTCCCCACCACCCCGGAGGCCATCCGCGAGCACCCGGCGTTCCGGCTGTTCAACGGTCTGGCCGAGGCCATGGTCGACGGCCTGGTCGGGCTGGCCAAGCAGTGGCGGCCGGACGTCGTCGTCTACGAGTCGATGCACGTGATCGCCCTGCTGGCGGCCGACGCGGTCGGGGCCAGGACGGTGTCGCACGCGATCGGCATCGCGCAGAACCAGCGCATGCTGGACCTGTTCGGCAGCATGCAGGTGGACATCTTCCGGCGGTACGGGGTGGCCGCCATTCCGAAGCCGGACCTGCACATCGACGTCGCGCCGCCGAGCTTCAAGGAGCCGGAGGGCTGGCCGATGCGGTACGTGCCGTACAACGGCGGCGGGCAGCTGCCGGGCTGGCTGACCGCCCGCCCGGAGCGGCCGCGGATCGCCGTCACGCTGGGCACGGTGGCGCCGTTGATGACCGGCCTCGGGCCGGTGGAGCGGGTCGCCGCGGCGGCGGAGAAGATCGACGCCGAGTTCGTGCTGGCCCTGGGCAACGCCGACACGTCCGGGCTCGAACTGCCGGACAACGTGCGGCCGGCCGGCTACGTGCCGCTCGGCCCGCTGCTGGCCACCAGCACCGCGGTGATCCATCACGGCGGCGCCGGCACCACGCTGACCGCGCTGGACGCGGGCGTGCCGCAGATCGTGGTGCCGCAGGGTGCGGACGGCCCGATCAACGCCGCGGCGGTGGCTGCCGCCGGCTGCGGCCTGAACGTGGCCACCGACGAGCTGGACGGGCCGGTGATCGAGCGGTTGCTGGCCGAGGAGTCGCTGCGGGTCGCGGCCGCCCGGGTGCGGGCCGAGATACACGCCATGCCGTCGCCGGCCGAGGTGGTCGATCGGATCACTAAGAATTTCAGTGGACAGATCTCTTAGTCTGCGAGTTAAATGGTCGGCACAGGGAGGGAGAACACCGTCATGCGCATTCTGATCACCACGTCCCCGGGCCTCGGCCACATCCTGCCGACCATCTCTTTCGCGCACGCGGCCCGCGCCGCCGGTCACGACGTGCTCTACGCAGCCGGCGGCTACGTGGACGCGGTGGCCAACGCCGGCCTGCAGGTCGTCGACGCGTCGCCCGGCACGGACTACGGGGAGATCTTCCAGACCGCCGGCCGGGAGCTCGGCCCGCAGATGGCCGCCGTGCGCGAGGACCTGCGGCAGACCGTGGCCATCGCGATGCGGATGTTCGCGCGGGTGTCCGAGCCGACGCTGGAGACCGTGGTCCGGGTGGCCGAGAAGTGGCAGCCCGACGTCGTGCTGCACACGCCCTTGCAGGCCGCCGGCCCGCTGGCCGCCGGCAAGCTCGGCGTGCCGCTGGTGTCCATCGAGCTGGGCATGGCGCGCAGCCGCGGCTTCGACGGCACGGAGCAGATCACCTATGAGGAGCTGCACGAGCACTACGAGCGGCATGGCCTGACCGAGTCGCCGAAGCCGGCGGTCAAGCTCGGTGTCACGCCGCCGAGCGTCGGCCCGGCCGAGGACGCGTGGCCGATGCGGTACGTGCCCTACAACGGCGGCTCGGTGCTGCCGGAACAGTTGTTGGATCGGGCGAGCCGGCCCCGCGTGCTCATCACGCTCGGCACCGTCGTGCCGCATTACGGTCTCGGCGCGCTGGAGCCGATCGTCGCGGCCGCCAGCAAGGTGGACGCGGAGTTCGTGCTGGCGCTCGGCGACGTGGACCTGACCTCGTTGGGC
>DASWRQ010000099.1:0-2791 GCA_036403095.1 Kutzneria sp.
GGCGGCGGCCACGATCCGGGCCCGGGAGGCGGCCAGCGCGGCCTGGGCCTCGGCGTTGGCGATCGCGGTGCCGACCAGCTCGGTGAACGCGGCCAGTCGGGCCTCGGTGTCGGCCAGCTGCGGCTCCGCCCGGCTGAACGACACGGTCATGAGGCCCCACAGCCGCCGGCCCCCGACGCTGATCGGCACGCCAACGGTGAAGCGCATGCCATGTGCGCGGACGAGGTCGGCGGATTGGCCGCTGGCGTCGGCGTAGTCGTCGATTCGCGCCGGCTGGCCGGTCTGGAACACCAGCGTGGCCACGTTCCGGCCGCCGAGGCTCAAGCGGGTGGCCCCCGGGGTGGGCAGGGAGGTGCCGGTGTTGCTCCACGCCCCCAGGACGGTCGCCGCGCCGTCCGGGTCGTACCGGATCAGGCCCGTGATGTCAGCCGAGAGCAGCTGTCCGACCTCGGCGGCGACCGCGGCGAACACCTGCTCCGGCGGCGCTCCCTGGGCCACGAGCGTGGCCACGCGGCGCAGCCCGGCCTGCTCCTCGGCGAACCCGCGCAGCTCGACGCGGGCCTGGGCGTTGGCGATCGCGGTGCCGACCAGCTCGGTGAACCCGGCCAGCCGCGCCTCTGTATCCGCAGGCAGCGGCTCCGCATGCGTGTACGCCACCAGGATCAGGCCCCACGGCCGCCCCTCGACGCTGATCGGCACGCCCACCGCTGAGCGGAAGCCCCACTCACGGGCGGCAGTGATCCCGATCGTGCCCGAGACGTCGGTGAAGGAATCCAGGCGGGCCGGCCGGCCCGTCGTGAGCACGAGCGTGCTCACGTTCCGGCCGCCGAGGGCGAACCGGCTGCCGACCGGGCTCGGCGCGGCGGTGCCGGCGCTGGTCCACGCGCCGACAACCGTGATCATGTCCTGCGGGTCAGACCGCATCAGGGCCGTGAAGTCGACCTCTAGCAGGCTGCCAACCTCCGCGGCGACCGCGGCCAGCACCTCCTCCGGGCCGGCTGCCCGGGCGACCAGCGTCGCCACCCGGCGCAGCGCGGCCTGCTCCTGCGCGAACCCCCGCAGCTCCACCCGCGCAGCCGCGTTGGCGACCGTGGTCGTGACCAGCTCGGCGAATCGGGCCAGCCGTGCCTCGGTGTCGGCCGGGAGGAAGGCCTCGCTGGTGGACCCCACGACGATGACCCCCCACAGCCGCCCCGCCATGGCGATCGGCGCGCCCACCGCCGAGCGCAGCCCCCAGACCCGGATGGCGGAGGCTCCGATCGGGCCGGGAGCGCCGGCGCCGGGGGGGTCGGCGTAGTCCATCCGCGCCGGCCGGCCCGTCCGGACCACCCGCGTCGTCACGTTCCGCCCTCCGACGGGCAACCGGCTACCGACCGGTGTCGGCGCCGTTGCGCCGGTGCTGGGCCACGTGCCGACGTAGGTGATCGCGTCGTCCTGGTCGTACCGGGCCAGGGCGGTGATGTCGACCTCCAGCAGCCGGCCGACCTCCGCCGTGACCGCGGCAAAGACCTCCTCCGCAGGAGCCGCCCGGGCGACCATCGTCGCCACCCGGCGCAGCGCCGCCTGCTCCTCGGCGATCCGGTCGCTCGCTCGGCCGGCCATCCGGGCCTCCGCCCCTCCGGCAGATTCCAACCGCCTCCCCGCCAGGCGTCCACCGGTGCCCAGCCTGCTCGCAGTGGCGTCGCCGAACAAGAACTCCCAGGACCGGAGCCGCAGCCGCCTGCCGGCATCAAGGAAGCACCGCAAGACGCCGCCCACCGTCTGCCAAGCAAGGCTGGCAGCCAAGAGCGCTCCGGCCGCCGAACAGAACGTCGCTAGTAAGGGCTCGGCGGGAAGTGTGGTCCAGATCGCTGAATCAGCACCCGCGCCGATCACTGTGCCGCGACGCCGGCTTTGCCCGTAGCACGGTGCACGCCGGATGCGGTCAACCCCGGATGGCGGCGACCAGCTCCGGGAAGGGGCGCGACCCGCGTGGTGGTTAGCCGTGGTCGCCGATCACCGCCAGCCGGAAGCACTGATTGCCGCTGCCCTCGATGCATGTGGTGAAGGGGATGAGCGAGGGTGTTCCGACGACGGCGGAGGGGCTGCCATGAGCGTACCGAGGGTACCGGTGAACTTCTTCGGCATGCCGTTCGGCCTGGCCGGGCTGGGCGAGGTCTGGACCACGTTGGCCGATGACCACCACGCGCCCAGGCTGGTCGGCGAGCTGCTGCTGCTGTTGTCGGCGGCGGTCTGGTTGACGCTCATGATCGCCTACGTGGCTCATCTGCTCGCACGTCGGTCTGCGGCCGAGGCCGTTCTGCTGGATCCGGTCGCCGCACCGTTCGCCTCGCTGGCGTTCATCACGCCGATGCTGCTGGCCGGCCAGGGGTTGTACCCGCACGCTGCGCTCGCCGGCCGGGTCGTGACCGACGTGTTCCTGGTGCTCACAGTGCTGTTGGGCGGCTGGCTGACCGGGCAGTGGATCTACGGTCCGGTCGACCTGCACAGGTTTCATCCCGGGTACTTCCTGCCGACCGTGGCTGGGGGACTGATCGCGTCCGCCGCGGCGGCCCAGGTCGGACAGCGACTCCTCAGCGAGGTCATGTTCGGGCTCGGCATGCTGTGCTGGATCATGCTCGGGTCGGTCATTCTCGGCCGCCTGCTGCTGGGCCCGATGCTGCCGCCGCCTCTGCAGCCGACGCTGGCGATCGAGGTGGCACCGGCGGCCGTTGGCAGCCTGGCCTGGTTCGCGCTCAACGGCGCGAGGATTGACGTCGTCACCACCTTCCTCGCCGGCTACGGGTTGCTC
>DASWRQ010000100.1:0-62518 GCA_036403095.1 Kutzneria sp.
GTCCGGATCGTCCAGGTCGGCGCCGAACGAGGCGCGCAGGATGCCGACGCCGTCGGCCACGGTGTCGTCCCAGTCCAGTCGGAACTCCCGCTCGGCCGGGTCCAGGAACACCGTCCGCAGCAGGTTCACGCCGACCGCGTAGCACGGGCCCAGGGCCGTGGCCGCCCGGTTGGCCGCGACGACATTGGTCAGCCGGTCCTGGACGTAAGCGGGAGTGGCCGGCCAGCTGTCGATCAGCTGGAGGATGCTCGCCGGAACCTGCTCGCTGCCCCGATTTGCTTGATGCAGCGGGGCGACCGGCCGGGCCAGCTCGTGCAGATACGCCGTGGCTTCCGGGTCCAGGCGCAGCACGGTCGCCAGCGCGTCCAGGACCTGCCCGGACGGATGCTGGTCGCGGCCCTGCTCCAGGCGCATGTAGTAGTCGCTGCTGATGCCGGCCAGCAGCGCCAGCTCCTCCCGGCGCAGCCCCTGCACCCGCCGTCGGCCGCCGCCCGCCGGCAGGCCGACCTCGGCCGGCCGGACCTGCTCACGCCGGGCCCGCAGGTAGTCGCCGAGACGGTTCGTCACATTCGGCAGTCTAGAACCCCGCCGCCCGGTAGGCGGAGAAGTCCAGCGGCGGCGCGACGTCGACCTGGTCGCACTGCGGGGTGTTCTCCCGGGTCTTGGGCCACTGGGTCAGGTACAGGATCGGCCGGCCGCTGTCCTTGCTGGCCTTGGCGAAACCGTCCGCGGCCACCGGGTCGTTGTAGAACGACTCGCCGACGATCACCGGCTGGGCGCCGTAGCCCTGCCGGCGTAGCTGCTGGTCGTCGCCGACGAACTGGTTGTACTCGTCGCCGTAGACGTGCAGGTCGAAAACCGGCGGCGGATTGGCGCCGTAGACCTTGGCAACGTTGGGGATCTGGCCGGGATCGTTGCTGTTGACCGAGAAGCCCACGGTGTCGGCGGTGCCGTACTTGGCGGTGTAGTCCCGCCACAGCTGTTGGTCGTAGCGGACCACGATGCTCTGGCCGGTGGACGGCGTCAGCTCGTTGCCCAGGTCGATCCGGTACGGCAGCGCGGCCGCGGTGACGAGATCGTGCACCTTCTGGATGAGCTGCCAGTTCTCGTCGTACAGGTCCTGCTGCCACGACCGCCAGTCACTGGGATTGCTGGGGTTCTGGGCGTTGAACGCCACCGTCACCTCGGCGAAGCCGGCCGTCTTCACGCCGGCCAGCAGGTCGCCGAAGTTCTTCAGGTCGGCCGGGGACAGCGTGCCGCCGGTGGAGTCCATCACCGCGCCGCCGCCCGGGCCGTGATGGTGGAAGACGCCGATGGTCAGCCGGTCCTGGCCGGCCGAGCGCATCTGGCCGAGCTGGAGGCGGATCATGTCCGGGGCCCGGGAGAAGCCGCTGATGACGTTGTACGGCTCGCGGTAGCAGCCGTTGAGGTAGTAGAAGTCGTAGTTCGAGCCGCCGGCCGACGGCGGCGTCGGGTTGTCCCGGGCGGGCGCAGAGATCGTGGGCGCGGTCGGCGCAGCAGAGGTCGACTCGGCGGCGAGCGGCGCGGGATCGGCCGGCAGCGGGGCGCTCGCGGGCAGCGGCTGGTCGGCTCCGGCCCGCACGACCGGGGCCGCGATCGTGGCGGCCAGCAGCACGGACAGGGACAGGATGCGGCCGATTCGCATGGGCGACCTCCTCCGCGGGGATCACCAGCGTCGCACCACCGTCCCAAGTGGACCGATGAAGACCGGTCCAATCCACCCTTACGGGTGATTGCCGGCTCAAGCACCGGTCGTGAGCACCGCCCAGACGACCTTGCCGCCGGTCCAGGTCGGCGCGTATCCCCAGGCCCGGGCGATGACGTCCACGATGTACACGCCCCGGCCGCCGGTCGGCGCGGTGCCGACCACGCGGCGCTCCGGCGGCGTCGGCGCGGCGTCGCGAACGGCGATCGTGAGGACCCCACGCGACAGGTCCAACCGCAGCCGCGCCGGCGAACGCCCGTGTTGGACCGCGTTCTCCACGAGCTCGGACGCGACCAGGCAGGCGTCTTCGCGCAACTCGTCGACTCGCCAGGCGGCGCAGGTCTCGTTGACGAAACGCCTCGCCCGGGCCGCGCTGGCGACGTCGGCCGGCAGCTCCAGGGAGGCATGCTGACGCTCGGGCATCGTGCCCAGCGCCCGGATGGCTTCGGCGACGCCGGCGAAGGTCGGCACCACGCGGTCCAAAGCCGTGTGCCGTAACAGTTCGCGCACCGGGCCGTCGGAAACGACCAGCGTCACAAGGATGCCGGGCCACTCGGCCGCTCTCCTGGCCAGCGTGCCGAAGGCGCCCAGCGCGATCGGCGCGGCGACGGTCACGCGGTCGAGCTCGACGACCACCCCGGACGGCTGGTCGGCCAGGCACTTGAGTAACGCCGAGCGCAGCTGCTCGACCGTGCGCAGGCCGATCTCGCCCGAGAACCGGACGATCGCGGCGTGTCCACGGTGGGCCACGTCGACCGTGAGCTCGGAACCAGTCATGACAGGCGGAGACTACCCGGCGTGCACGGGCCTACACCTGTCCGTTGAGGACCGAGGTTTTGGCCGGGCGCGGACCGGAAAGCCTGCGTGGGTGAGAATTGCGATGGTCGGCGAGCCCTCGCGGCCGCTCACCGCGCTGACCTCGGCGCTGGCCGCCCACGGACACCAGGTGGTCGTGCACGGCCACGACGAGGTGGACGCGGGTCTGGTGGACCGGCTGCGGGAGAGCTGGCGGGCGGAGCCGCCCGAGCTGGTGCATGCCCATTCCTGGCTGTCGGGCATGGCCTGCGCGCTGGCCGTGGGGGACCGGCCGATCGCCAAGGTGCTGACCGTGCCGACGAGCGTGAGCTTCGACCCGGAGGTGCAGCGGCTGGAACGCCTGGTGTGCCGGCGGGTCGACCGGGTGCTGGCCGCCGGCGGGGCCCAGGTGCGGCGGCTGACGGCGCTGGGCGTGCCGCGCGGCCAGATCACCGTCGTGCCGCACGGGGTCGATCATGAGTGGTTCACGCCGTACGGGCCGGCGGCGCCCAAGGGAAACCGCTTTCGGCTGCTCGGCGTCGGAGATCTCGCGGTGTACCACCGGTTCGATCTGATCGTCAGCGTGCTGCCCGCGCTTGCCGACGTCGAGTTCGTCGTCGCGGGCGGTCCGGTGCGGGGAAATCCCGAGGCGGAGCGGCTGATCCGGTGTGCCCGGCACTACGGCGTCGACGACCGGGTGCACCTGCTGGGGCCGGTCGACGACATGCCGGCCCTGTACCGGTCGGCCGACATCGTCACGTGCACACCGGCCCGCAGCACGTTCGGCACCATCGCGCTGGAGGCGATGGCCAGCGGCGTGCCGGTGATCGCCTCGGCCGTCGGTGGGCTGGTCGACACCGTCGTGCACGAGGTGACCGGACTGCTCGTCGCGCCGCTGCGTCCGGCCGACCTGCTGCGGGCGATCCGCCACCTGCTCGGGGATCTGGCGCTGCGTGAGGCCTACGGCGCGGCCGGCCGTGATCGCGCATGTGCACGCTACAGCTGGGAGCGGGTGGCCGCGGACACGTCTCGGGCCTACGCTCGCGCCGCGTACGGCATCGCGCCGGCCATGCAGTGATCCGCTCGGATTGATCTTGCTCGGGCCGCTGGCGCTGCGGTAGACGTGTACCGCTCGCGTGGGAGAGGAGTCGGTCGTGACCAAGGCAGTGACGCTGCTCGGGACCGGGCTGATGGGGGCCGGCATGGCCCGCAGCCTGCTCCGGGCCGGCTTGGCGGTGACGGTGTGGAACCGCAGCGCGGACAAGGCCCGCCCGCTGGCCGCCGACGGCGCGACCGTGGCCGACGACCCGGTGTCCGCGGTGGCCGACGCCGACGTCGTGGTGACCATGCTCTTCGACGCCGATTCCGTCGGCGCCGTCATGGCCGACGCCATCGGCGCGCTGAAGCCCGGGGCGGTGTGGGCGCAGTGCGCCACCGTCGGACTCGACGGTGTGGAAGCGCTTGCCTCCTTGGCCGCCAAGCACAACGTGCCTTATGTCGATGCCCCGGTGTTGGGCAGCCGGCAGCCGGCCGAGGACGGCCAGCTGATCGTGCTGGCCGGCGGCGACCCGTCCTTGCGGGAGACGCTCGCGTCCGTCTTCGACGCGATCGGCGCGCGCACGCTGTGGGTCGGGCCGCGGCCCGGCGACGGGCACCGGCTCAAGCTGGCCGCCAACTCGTGGGTGCTGTCCCTGACCGCCGGCACCGCGCAGGCCCTCGCGCTGACCCGCAACCTCGGGCTGGACCCGCAGCTGTTCCTGGACCTGATCGCCGGCGGCGGCCTGGACAGCGGGTATGCGCAGGCCAAGGGCCGGGCGATGATCGCGGGCGAGTTCCCGGCCGCGTTCAGCCTCGACGGCGCCGTCAAGGACGCCGGGCTGATCGCCGCCGCGCTGCGCGAGGCCGGCGCCGACGACCGGCTGATGACCGCCATTCTGTCGCAGTACGAGACCGCCGCGGCCGCCGGGCACGGCGACAGCGACATGTCCGCCGTCTTCGTCACCCACGGTCAGGAGGACTCCCGGTGAACATCGCCGAGCTGCTCACCGACGGCTTCGGCCGGGTGCACGGTGTCGTGCACAAGGTGCTGGACGGGCTCAACGCCGACCAGCTGGCGTGGCGGGTCACCGCCGAGGCCAACACCATCGCCTGGCTGGTGTGGCACCTCACGCGCGTGCAGGACGACCACGTGTCCGAAGTCGCCGGCGTCCCGCAGGCCTGGGCCGCCGACGGCTGGGCCGACCGCTTCTCGCTGCCGTTCTCGGCGGACGCCACCGGCTACGGGCAGGACTCCGACGACGTCGCCGCCGTGCTCGTCGACGCCGACCTGCTGGCCGGCTACTTCGATGCCGTGTACGCGCGGACCATCGCGTACGTCGCGAAGCTCACCGACGCCGACCTGGACCGGGTCATCGACGACAACTGGGACCCGCCCGTGACGCTCGGTGTGCGCTTGGTGAGCGTGCTCGACGACGACATCCAACACGCCGGCCAGGCGGCGTTTGTTCGCGGCATTCTGCCCGGTTGACGTTTTGCCCGCATCGCGACCAGGGAATCCCCGCGGCATGGGTAGAGCGACGCAAGAGGCGCGAGAGGCCGAGACCAGCCGACCGGTGCAGATCATCGGTCGGCTCGGCATGAGTGGTTATGGCGTGGTGCACCTGGTGGTCGCCTGGCTGGCGGCGCAGGTCGCGTTCGGTGGCGGCGGCGAGGCCGACCAGAAGGGCGCGGTGTCGGCCATCGCCGCGCAGCCGTTCGGCGCGGTGCTGTTGTGGATCCTGGCCGTCGCCCTGCTCGGCTTCGGCCTGTGGCAGCTGTTGGCCGCTGCGGCCGGCTACCGGTGGATGCAGGACGAGAAGAAGCGATTACGGCGTCGGCTCGGCGTCGCCGGCCGTGGCGTCGTGGTGCTGGCCCTCGCCGCGTACGCGATCAAGCTGACCGTCTCCGGCGGTGGCAGCTCCGGCAACCAGGGGGAGCAGGACGCGACCGCCACCCTGCTGGGCCTGCCCGCGGGACAGGCGCTGGTGGTCGCCGTGGCGGTGGTGATCCTGATCGCCGCCGGGATGATCGCCTACCGCGGTGCGTCGCGCAAGTTCCTCGAGGACCTGAACCTCGCCAAGCTGCCGCCGAAGACCGGCCGTGTCGTCGAGCTGCTCGGCGTCGTCGGCTACATCGCCAAGGGGGTCTCCTACGGCGTGATCGGCGTGCTCACCGCCATCGCCGCGATCACCGCAGACCCCTCCAAGACCGGTGGCCTGGACAAGGCGCTGCACACCATGGCCGAGCAGCCTTTCGGCGTGGCGCTGCTGATCGCCGTGGCCCTCGGCTTCGCCGCCTTCGGCGTCTACTGCTTCGGCGACGCCCGTTGCCGACGAATGTGAGCCAGTTCAGGCGACCCCGTTTTCAGGCGACGTTGTCGTGCTGGATCTCTTCGTCCACCAGCACCGACACGCAGTCACAGCCGCCGTCCACCGCGCTGCAGTCCACGATCGCCAGGTGCCGCGTCTGGTCGAGGTCGACGCACAGCAGCTCCGTGCATTCGACGAACTCGATGGTGTGCACGATCAGCGTGCCGTGGCAGTGGTCCAGGTCCCGAGTGCAGCTGACGCACTCCATTGTTGTGCCCTCCACGTGATTGTCTCCCACGGGGTTCCTTGCTACCACCGCGAGGCCGCAGAGTCTCGCACAACGCCCCGGCGTGTCGCCCACAGCCCCCCGGGGCGACCGCCACCCCGACGCCGACGGACCGGAGCTCGGAGTCAGGCGTCACTGCCCGTCGAAGCACAGGCAGAACGGATGGCCCGCCGGATCGAACGATCGAGGCGCCCCCCACATGCCGGCCGTGCGTGATCTCATGTCCGGAGAACCTGCTCAGGCGCTGCGGGTGGGGCGGCGTTTGGCGGGCGGCTTCTTGTCGACCGCCGCGGGCTTCTTGGCGGCGGGCTTGCGGGACTTGGCCGCGGCGCCGCCACGGCTGGCGGCCTTGACGCTGGCCTGCAGGGCGCTGATGAGGTCGACGACCTCGGCGGTCTGCTCGACGCCGGGCGGGGTGGTGACCTCCTCGCCCTCGACCTTGGCGTCGATCAGGTTCTCCAGGGCCTGCCGGTAGCTGTCCTGGTAGCGGTCGGGCTCGAAGACGGGCTCGGCCAGCGAGTCGATGAGCTGCCCGGCCATGGTCAGCTCCTGCTCCCGAACCTGGGGCGCATCCTGTTGCAGGAAGGCGAAATCGGGGGTCCTGACCTCGTCGGGCCAGAGCATGGTGGACATGGTCAGCACGTCGTTGTGCACCCGCAGCACGGCGAGCACCTCGCGCTGGCGCAGGGCGACCTTGGCGATGGCGACGTGCCCGGACTTGTGCAGGGCGTCGCGCAGCAGCACGTACGGCTTGACGGCGGACTTCTGCGGCTCGAGGTAGTAGGCCTTGTCGAAGAACAGCGGGTCGATGGCGGCCAGCGGCACGAACTCGAGCACGTCGATGGTCTTCTGGGTGGGCAGCGGCAGGCTGGACAGCTCGGCGTCGGTGAGCACGACCATGCGCCCGTCCTCGAGCTCGTACCCCTTGGCGATCTCGGCGTAGGGCACCTCGGCGTCCTCGACCGAGCAAAAGCGCTTGTACTGGATCCGTCCGCCGTCGGCCTCGTGCACCTGCCGCAGCTGGACGCCCTTGTTCTCGGTCGCGGCGTACAGGTTGATCGGGATCGCGACCAGCCCGAAGGCCACCGTCCCCTTCCACATCGCCCGCATGGTGCTCACCCCTCCGGCCGCTGACCTGGGCTGACGACCTGGCGTCCATGGTGAGCGAGATCGGCCGGAAGCGCCAGGTGTGCGGTTTCGGCGGCCCGTCGGACGGGCAACCGCAGTAATGGCCATCGCGACGGTGAACCCGACCAACGGGCAGACGGAACGCTCCTTCGAGCCACACACCGACGCCGAGGTCGAGCGCCGGATCGCGAACGCCCGTGCGGGCTTCGAGACGCTGGCCGGCACGACGTTCGCGCAGCGCTCGGCCTGGCTGCAGACGGCGGCGGATCTGCTCGACAACGAAGCCCCGGACATCGCCGAGACGATGACCACCGAGATGGGCAAGACGCTGGTCGCGGCCAAGGCGGAGGCGAACAAGTGCGCGGCGGGCATGCGGTTCTACGCCGAGCACGCCGAGGACTTCCTGGCCGACGTGCCGGCCGACGCCGAGGCGGTCGGGGCCAACAGCGCGTACGTGACGTATCAGCCGCTCGGCGTGGTGCTGGCGGTGATGCCCTGGAACTTCCCGCTGTGGCAGGTGGTCCGGTTCGCCGCCCCGGCGTTGATGGCCGGCAACGCGGGCCTGCTCAAGCACGCCTCGAACGTCCCGCAAACCGCCCTCTACCTGGGCGAGCTGTTCGTGCGGGCCGGTTTTCCCGAGGGCGCGTTCCAGACGCTCCTGGTCGGCTCGGACAAGGTCGCCGATATCATCGCTGACGACCGGGTGCAGGCGGCGACGCTCACCGGCAGTGAGGCCGCCGGCCGATCGCTGGCCGCCGAGGCCGGCAAGCACCTCAAGAAAACCGTGCTGGAGCTGGGCGGATCCGACCCGTTCGTGGTGATGCCGAGCGCCGACCTGGCCCGCGCCGCCGAGGTCGCGGCCACGGCTCGGTGCCAGAACAACGGCCAGAGCTGCATCGCGGCCAAGCGCTTCATCGTGCACACCGACGCCTACGACGAGTTCGCCGACCACTTCGTGAAGGCGATGTCGCAGCTGACCATGGGCGACCCGATGCGGGAGTCCACCGACGTTGGACCGCTGGCCACCGAACAGGGCCGGTCGGACGTCGCCGAGCTGGTGGCCGACGCCGTCGAAGGCGGCGCCCAGGTGCTGGTCGGCGGCGAGATCCCCGAGCAGGACGGCTGGTGGTATCCGCCGACGGTGATCGCCGGCGTCACCGAGCGGATGCGGATGTTCCAGGAAGAGGTCTTCGGGCCGGTGGCGGCACTGTACCGAGTGGACGGTTACGACGAGGCGGTCGCGCTGGCCAATGCGACCAGCTTCGGCCTGGGCGCGAACGCCTGGACGTCCGACGCCGGCGAGCGCGACCGCTTCGTCCGCGATCTGCAGGCGGGCCTGGTGTTCATCAACGGCATGGTGGCCTCGTACCCGCACCTGCCCTTCGGCGGCGTGAAGAACTCCGGCTACGGCCGCGAGCTCTCCGCCGTGGGCATCAAGGAGTTCTGCAACGCCAAGGCGGTCTGGATCGGCCCCGGCTCCTGAGCCTCACGCGTACACCTGGAACTCCGAGACCTGCCCGGCCGGCCAGCCCGTGTTGCCGGTGAACGTCAGCCGGACGTACCGTCGGCTGCCGGCCGGCACCGGGATGGTGACGGTGTTGCCGGTGTTGGGATCGAAGGTGTAGCCGGCCGAGCCCACGATGGTGGTGAAGGTGCTGCCGTCGGCCGACCCGGACACGGACAGCGTCTGGGTGCGGGCGCCCCAGGCGGCCACCGGCGGCAGCGTGAGCACGATCCGGCTCACCGGCGTCGATCCGCCGAGATCGACCTGAAGCCATTGCGGGAACGCGTTGTTGACGCTTTCCCAGTAGGTGCCGGAGTTGCCGTCCACGGCGTTGCCCGGCCCGTACGACTGGGTGTGGCTGGACTCGGCGGTCGGCCGGTTCAGCGCCAGGTTGGTGTTGCCGCCGGGATCCGTGGTCACGGCGGCGGCCGCCGAGGCGGGGGAGGAGTTTCCGGCGGCATCCTGCGCGGTCACGGTGAAGCTGTACGCCGTCGATGGAGTCAACCCGTTGGCCGTGAACGAAGTCGACGCCGTGGTGCCGACCTGGTTCCCGTTGGCGAAGATCCGGTAGCCGGTGACGCCGACGTTGTCGGTGGCCGCCGTCCAGGCCAGGGCGGCCGAGGTGGCGGTGTGGGCGGTGACGTGGAGTCCACTGGGGACGGACGGTGCCTGCGTGTCGCCACCGCCGAGCACCGGCGGGGTCGGACGTGTTGCCGTCAAAGCGATCTGGCCCTTGAGCATGCGGCCGCCGTCGGCGGTGAGTCGCAGGTAGTAGTCGGACGAGCAGGGTGTGCCGTCCTCGTCCAGCGCCAGCATGCCGGAGTTGACCGGCAGCATCGCCGAGGTCTCCGCCGACTTGGCGATCTGGTTGCCCTCGCCGTACTCGTCGAACATCGAGATGTAGATGCCTTGGGCGCCGACCCGAACCATGTTGTAGAACTGCCGCCACATGAAGTCGCCATGGGCCCGCTGCCGGGCGTGCACCTCGCCGGGCAGCACACACGGCTGGTAGTCGATGCCGTGGCTGTTGCAGTCGGCCTGGTCGCCGATGTTGATGGTGTTGTAGATGTTGTCGGAACCTCCTGTGTCGCTGATGGCCCCGACCATCCACGGCGACAACATGTTGAACGCGTGGTAGGTGTCGATGAAGCCGGTGCGGGTGCCGGCCCCGCCGACCCGCCATTCCCTTGGCACGCCACCGATCACGTAGCAGCCCTGGCCCTTGAACCAGTTGATCACGTCCAGGCAGGTGCCGGCGTCCCACGGGTGGTTGCCGTCGCTGAAGCCGAAACCCCAGATGCAGACCACCGGTTTGCCGTTCTGCCGCGCGTACATCGGCGACGCGGCGTGCGCGGACATCTTGGCCGTCCAGTCGGCCTTGATCTCCGACTGCATGTTCGTCCAGCCCGAGACGTCGTACATGATGTAGAACTTCACGCCGTACTTCTCGGCCGACGAACGCACCCGCGCGGCCACGGCGTCGCGGGTGGCGCCCTCGCCGCCGTTGGGGTTGAAGCGTTGCAGGGCAGCAGTGTCGCAGCCGTACTGGTGCATCCACGAGAAGTGCGTGTCCACGGCCTGCTGGTCGTAGGAGGAGAACAGCGTCGCCGGCTGGCCGTTGCCGAGATTCCCGTACGCCGTCTGGTATCCGCGGCTGTACTCGCGCATGTCCGGCCACACGTTGATCCAGTTGTTGGTCGGCGACGGCGGCTGCTCCCAGACGTTGCTCCAGTGCCACCAGGCGTTGATCGGCGCGCCGTCGCCGGCGCAGGCGAACCAGCCCTGGTAGCCGACGGTGATCTTGCCGACGACGTCGCCGGGCGGGCTGGCGGCCTGGGCGGTGGCGGTGCTCAGCGGCAACGCCGTCAACGCGGTCACGGCCGCGGTCGAGCCTAAGAACCTCCGACGGGAGATCTCCACGGGGTAGTTCCTCTCGTCCGTCATTGCACGAGATGGGCAGGGATCTCAAACAGTAGGCAGCACGACAACGGAGAGCAAGATATGCACGAGTTTTCGCAAATTTGCAACGATCATGCGCAAATCTGCTGCGGCAACGCTCGACCGGTGGATTCAATGTTTCCACAATGGTTCAGACCGGCCGGCCTGACACGATCCGTGCATCGCTTACCGCGACCTGGGGGGCTGGGCTGTGACGCGGACACGTCGATTGAGCTGGGTGGCCCTGACCGTGGCGTCCACGGTCACGGCGGGACTGGCGGTCCCGGCCGGAGTGATCTACTCGCGGCGCGAGCCGGCCGTGACCGTCGCGCCGATCGAGGTCGAGCCGGCCACGGTCGTCAGCCGCGACGGCGACAACAACAACGGCCATGGGGGCGTCGGCCTCGGCTACCGACCCGACATCAAACGCTGGGTCTTCGGTTCCTAGGATCTACCGCGTGATCGAGACCGTCGCGCTGGTGCACGTCAAGGACGCGCGGGTGCTGCTGGTACGCACCCACGGGCGCAAGGCTTTCTACCTGCCCGGCGGTAAGTACGAGCCGGGGGAGACCGACCTGGCCGCCCTGACCCGGGAAGTGGCCGAGGAGACCGGCTGCGCGCTGGTCTCCTCGCGGCCCTACGGCGTCTTCGAGGGCGACGCACACGGCCAACCCGAGGGCACGCAGGTACGAATCACCTGCTATTTCGGCGAAATCGCCGGCGAACCCACCGCCAGCTCCGAGATCGCCGAGTGTGGATATCACACCTATGAGGAGTACTCGGCCATGCCGGAGACGGCGCCGGTCGTCCACGCCATCGTGGACGACCTGCACCGGCGCGGCCTGGTCTAACCCTGTTGCAGGGCGATGCCCGCTTCCCCGGTGTGCACCTGGAAGGTCAGTGACTCCTGGAAGTACAGCTCGATGCTGTCGGCGTCGTGCGACAGGTAGCCGATCGACAGGTCCTGCCCGAGGTGCAGCTCGTAGTCGCCGCCGCGGGCCGACAGCAGGAACGCGCCGTCGATCGCCGGGGCCCAGATGATGTCGCCGCCCTTGATCACCCGCGACAGGTGCTCGCGGATCGGGTAGCCGTGATCGGTCGTCTCCTCCACGGCCGTGTAGGCATCGGCCGACAGCAGCAGCGTGTACGGCCCGTCCACGCCGGCCAGCCGCAGCGCGCTCAGCGCCTGCGCCACGATGTTCGGATACTCCCGCACGTCCTGCGGCAGCGTCAGAGCGTCGTTCGTGGTCGCCGCCCGCACCCCCGCGATGCCGGCCCCACGCAGGCCGTCGAAGATCGCCCGGTCCTCCACGAAGGCGATGCGCTTCGCGGCCTCCTTCACCGGATCCCAGTCCGCGTCCTTGGCCCCCCGCTCCACATCGTCCACCGCGCGGCGGGACACCGTGAACGGCACCCGGATCTCCACGATCGGCTGCACCTCGCGGCTGCGCACCAGCACGCCGTCGGCGTCCGAAAGGGCCTTGAGGTGGCCGGTGCCGACCGCGGCCAGCGTCTCGCCGGCCGGGCCGACCAGGTCCACCACCCGGCGGCCGGCGACGTGGCGGGTGAAGGTGCGGCGAGCCTCCGCCTCGATGTCGGCCCACGCCGCCTCGGAGATCGGCGCGAGTTCCCGGTGCAGGTTGTTCATTGACTCCCTTTCAGGCTTCCGACGCGCAGCGAGAACGTGACGGGTTCTTCGGGTTGTTCCGCAACCGCCGGCGCCGATTCCGGGGGATCCTCCAGGAAATCGGCCGTCGGCACGAAGAACAGCGTTCCGGTGACCGCCGTCGAGAAGTCGAGCACCCGGTCGGTGGTGCCGACCGGCCGGCCGATGAACATGTTGCGCAGCATCAGCTCGATGATGTCCGGGCTGGCCGCGTAGCCGATGAAGTAGGTGCCGTACTCGGCCCGGCCGACCCGCCCGAACGGCATGTTGTCGCGCAGGATCTCCCGCTCGTCGCCGTTCGCGTCGACCACGGTGTTCAGCGCCACGTGCGAGTTCGCCGGCTTCACGTCGTCGGCCAGCTCCATGTCGCCGAGCTTGGTGCGGCCGATCACCCGCTCCTGCTCCTCGGTCGACAGCGCGTGCCAGGACGCCATGTCGTGCAGGTACTTCTGCACGATCACATAGCTGCCGCCGGCGAAATCCGGGTCCTCGTCGCCGATCGTCACCGCCGCGGCCGCCGCCCGGCCGGTCGGGTTCTCCGTGCCGTCCACGAAGCCCAGCAGGTCCCGCCGGTCGAAGTACTTGAAGCCGTGCACCTCGTCGATGATCTCGACGGCCGGGCCGAGCTGCTGGGCCAGCCGGTCGGCCAGCTCGAAGCACAGGTCCAGGCGGCTGCCCCTGATGTGGAACAGCAGGTCGCCCGGCGTCGACGGCGCGGCGTGCCGGTCGCCGCGCAGCTCCGTGAACGGATGCAGCCCCGCCGGCCGGTTCGCGCCCGGGTACAGCCGTCCCCAGGCGTCCGAGCCGATGCCGACCACGCAGGTCAGGCCGCCGTCCGGGATCCGGAAGCCCACCGACCGGGTCACGCCGCCGATATCGGACAGCACGTCGGCGACCGTCTGCTCGCCGCCGTCCGCGACCATCGCCACCAGGAAGATCGCCGCTTCCGTCAACGGCGTCAGCACCGGCTGCGGCTCCACACTCGCCATGCCGCTGATCCTAGGCATGCCGCGCCGCCCGCCGCCCTCGCGCCGCCCCCCTTCGACCACATGTGGTCCGAATGTGCCCCTTGGAGGCAAGTACGACGCTCATGTGACATTCGAATGTGCTGGAAACCGACATTCGGTGGGTCTGAGAGCGTGACTCGCGGGGTGTCGGGACCGGTGCCGTGACCGGTTCCGGACAAGTCGGTCACGGCACCTTGTCTGTCGGCGACGCACGTCGTAAGAACGATTCAGCGAACGTGGTCGCGGCAGGCAAGGGGGCCTCATGCGGAAACTACGAAGAACGCTAGCCATCGGCGCCGCGCTGGTTTTGGGCGTGGCAACCCCGGGCGCGGCGGCCGCCGCGCCGGACAGCGGGCCGAACCCGGCGTGCCCCTGGGTGGGCTCGCACGCACCGACCGACGTCAAGGTGTCGCAGGTGCTCAGGCAGATGACCCTCGACGAGAAGATCGCCATGGTGCACGGGGCCGCCAGTGCCGCGTACACCGGCATCGTCCCCGGCAACACCAGGCTCTGCGTCCCGGCACTGAAGATGCAGGACGGACCGGTCGGCGTCCGAATGGCCGACACCACCCAGCTTCCCGCCGCGGCCGATCTCGCCGCGACCTTCGACTCCTCTCTCGCGCACAGCTACGGCAAGGTGATCGGCGCCGAGGACAAGGCCAAGGGCGTCGATGTCGATCTTGGGCCGACCGTCAACATCGTGCGCGACCCGCGCTGGGGCCGGGCCTTCGAGAGCTACAGCGAGGACCCGTACCTCACCGGGCAGATCGGCGCCGCCGACATCGAGGGCATCCAGTCCCAGGGCGTGATGGCGCAGGTCAAGCACTTCGCCGTGTACAACCAGGAGACCAACCGCAACACCGTCGCCGACAACGCGGTGGTCGACGACCGGACCGTGCACGAGATCTACACCGCCGCCTTCGGCGCGATCGTCGACCAGGCCGGACCGTCCTCGGCGATGTGCTCGTACTCGTCGATCAACGGCGTCTACGCGTGCGAGAACGCTTATCTGAACAACATCCTCAAGAACCAGTTCGGCTTCGACGGCTTCATCACCTCCGACTGGGGCGGCACGCACAGCACCGTCGCCTCGGCCACCGCGGGCATGGACATGGAGATGCCCGGCGGCGACTTCTTCGGCGACGCGCTCAAGGCCGCCGTGCAGGCCGGCAAAGTGGCGCAGAGCCGGGTCGACGACATGGTCACGCGCGTCATGCGCGAGGAGTTCCGGTTCGGGCTGTTCGACCACCCGTCGCCGGACACCCCGACCGCCGTCGCCTCGACGCCGGCCAACGTGGCCACCGCGCGCAAGGTCGCCGAGGACGGCGCGGTGCTGTTGAAGAACCAGGACAACGTGCTTCCGTTGGACGCCAAGAAGGTTCACTCGATCGCCGTGATCGGCGACGGAGCCGGCCAGGACACCCTCACCGCCGGCGGCGGCAGTGCGGTTGTCGCCGGCACGGGCACCGTCACGCCGTTCGACGGCATCAAGGCCCGGGCCGGATCCGGCGTGAACGTCCAGTATGCGCAAGGAAACCTGAGCTCGAACGGGCAGCTGCCGGCGATCGACAGCACCTACTTCACCGGCAACGGCTTGCAGGGTCAGTACTTCAACAACAAGACCCTCGACGGCACGCCGGTCGGCAGCCGGACCGATCCGACGGTTTCCTTCGACTGGACGGGAAAGTCGCCCATTGACGGGCTGTCCAGCACGAACTATTCGGTGAAGTGGACGGGCACGCTCAACCCGCCCGAGACCGGCGCCTACACCTTCGGCCTGTCCAGCGACGACGGCAGCCGACTGTTCGTCAACGGCCAGCAGGTCATCGACAACTGGCGGGACCAGGCCAGCCACACCGAGACCGCCACGGTCGACCTGACCGCCGGCACGCCGGCGCAGATCGAGGTCGACTACTACCAGTCCGGCGGCGACGCGACCGTCAACCTCGGGTGGGCGCGACCGAACCAGGACCTCCAGGGGCAGGCGGTCGCGTTGGCCGCCAAGTCCGATGTCGCGATCGTGTACGCCAACGACTTCGAGTCCGAGGGCAGCGACCTGGCCGACATCGAGCTACCTGGCACGCAGAACGCGTTGATCTCGGCCGTCGCCGCGGTCAACCCGAACACGGTCGTTGTGCTCAACACCGGGTCCGCGGTCACGATGCCGTGGCTGGACAAGGTGAAGGGCGTCTTCGAGGCGTGGTACCCGGGCCAGGAGTCCGGCAACGCCATCGCCCGGCTGCTCTACGGCGACGTGAACCCGTCCGGCAAGCTGCCGGTGACCTTCCCGACCTCGATGGGCCAGCTGCCGGCGGCCACCGCCGCGCAGTGGCCCGGCGTGAACGGGCAGGTGCAGTACTCCGAGGGCCTGGACGTCGGATATCGCTGGTACGACACGAAGAACCTGACGCCGGCCTACCCGTTCGGCTATGGCCTGTCCTACACCAGCTTCGCGTTCTCGCACCTGCGGGTGGACGGCAACACGCTGCGGGAGAACGGGAAGATCCGGGTCAGCGCCGACGTCACCAACACCGGCAAGCGATCCGGGGCCGAGGTGGCCCAGCTCTACCTGTCGGCGCCGGCGTCGGTCGGCGAGCCGGCCAACCAGCTCAAGGGCTTCCAGAAGGTGGAGCTGGCCCCGCGCCAGACCAAGCGGGTGACCTTCGAGGTCAGCGCCCAGGACGCCTCGTACTGGAATTCCGACGCCCAAGCGTGGACGCTCGGCACCGGCAAGTACACCGTCCACATCGGAGACTCGTCGCGGAACCTGCCGCTGTCCAGCGGTTTCCGGGTCGATCGCACCTCCGGCCCGCGCTACACCAAGGTAGCCGCGCCGGCTTCGGCGCTGGGCGGCGGCACGTTGTCGGTGACCACGACCTTCACCAACGGGGCCACCGAGGACGTCCGGGACGCCGTCAGCTCGCTGACCGTGCCGGCCGGCTGGAAGGCGACGGCCAAGTCGCCGGCCACCTTCCGGGTCGTCCGCTCCGGTCAGTCGGTGTCGACGACGTGGTCGGTGAGCGTGCCCAGCGGGGCCACGCCCGGCGCGGCGACAGTCAAGGGCGGCACCCGATACCAGGGCTCCGGCCGCACGTCGCCCGGTGACGGTTCCGCGACCGTGCAGGTGGCGTACCAGAATCTGGCCGCTGCCTTCACCGATGTCGGCGTCAGCGATGACGCCAACCCGGCCCTGGGCAACCTGGACGGCGCCGGCTACAGCTACTCGGCGCAAGCACTTGCCGCTGTCGGTGTCACGCCAGGGTCCACCGTTGGTGGCTTCACCTGGCCCACTGTGCCGGCGGGGCAGGCGAACACCGTCACCACGGCCGGGCAGTTGGTGCAGCTCAACGGTTCCGGTGGCACGCTGTCGTTCCTTGGCACTGGTACGAACGGCGTACAGTCCGGATCCGTGACTGTCACCTACACGGACGGCACCACCTCCAGCGGCACCATCACTTTCGCCGACTGGTACAGCAACGCCGCCGTGGTCGGCTGCACGCTCGTGGTGACCTCGCCGCACTGGAACCGCCCAGCCGGTAGCACCCTGCCGGCCGACCACCCGGTCAGCCTCTACGCGAGCTCGATCCCGCTGACCGCGGGCAAGCAGGTCGCCTCGATCAGCCTGCCCAGCAACGCAAGGCTGCACGTGTTCGCGACAGCCGTCAGCTAACGGCCGCCGGACCGCTGGCCACCCCCAAAGGGTCAGCGGTCCGGCGTGTAAACACACTGGTAGCCGGTGGAAATCGTGCTGTCCAACACGGCTGCCACCGCCGGATCGGCGGCGCGGATCACGTCCACCGCGCGCTTGATCGCCTTGCGCACCGAGGTCCGGGCGCGCTCGGCCGGCCCGGTGAACGTGCGGCCGCGGCCGCCGAGCCCGGTGGTGGCGTCCAGTTCGACGGCGAGGGCGTCCAGCTCCCGCCGCAGCTGTTCGGCCCGCGCCGGCTCGGCGCGGGGAATCTCCTCGGCGATCTCGTGCGCCCGGGCGGTGTAGGCCGCCCGGGCTCGACCGTCCAGAATGGACTGTTCTGACGCCGGTTCCGCGCCGCCGTGGGCCAGTTCGACCGCCGAGATCGACACGTCCGGATGGGCCAGCAGGCGAGCCAGGTGCCGCATCCCGATCAGATCCTCGACCAGCGCCTCACGGCCGGGAAACCCGACCAGCCAACGGTTCTCCCGCCGGCGCATGGTCACGTGCCGCGATGTCCGGCCGGCCGCCCACGCCGCGGCCCGCTGCCGCATCCCCATCGCGGTCGCGTCGCGCACGGCGCTGTCCAGCAGCTCCTCGGCCGCCCGGTGCTCGCCGCGCTGTCGCAGCACGGTCGCCAGGTCGGCCTGGCTGACTGCGGTCATCGGCCGGTTGCCGAGCCGGAGGTTCGCCGCCACCGCCCGGCGCAGATGCGCCTCGGCCAGGTCCACATCGCCGAAGGTGGCGGCGGCGATGCCCAGAGTCCGTTCGGTGGAGCCGAAACAGACCACGCCCAGCGACGGCATCGTGGGCAGCTCGGCGAACGGCAGCAGCAGATCGTAGGCCTGGCGGGCGATGTGGGCGTCGCCGAGCGAGGCGGCGGCCTCGACGATGGCCAGCATGCCGGACAGCCACGTGCTCGACTGCGGCAGCGCGTCCAGTCCGGGGGCGGTCAGCCGGGACAGCGTGGACCGGGCCTGGTCGTGCTGGCCGATGTCGGCGGCCAGATGCGCGACCGTGGCCCGGAACGTGAACTCGGCCTCGATCAGCGTGGGGGAGTCGGCCATCTGCACGGCCACGTCGAGCAACTCGCCGGCACGGCCCTGCAACCACCGGATGGCCAGCAGATGAGCGCCGTAGTAGGCGACGGCGTCGGCGTCGCCGACCTCGTTGCCCAGCGCCAGGCAACGCCCGGCCGCCTCCTCGGCGTCGTCCAGCCGACCCTCCCGGAACAGCCGCATCACGTCCAGCGCGGCGACGATGAACCGCACGCTGCGGCAGTCCAGCATGTCGACCCGGGTCTTCAGCTCGGCCAGCGACCGTTCCGCCCGGGGATCGCCCAGGTGGTACAGATCGACCGTCTGCCAGCACAACCCTTGCAACGCGAGGATGTCGATCCCCGCGGCGGCGGCCACCGACATCAGCTCCTGCGCGATGGCCAGCCGCTCGTGCACGTGCTCGGGCGTCAGCAAGGCGTGATGGGACAGGGACAACGCCTCGGCCAGCGCACGGTCGTCGTTGAGCTCGCGGATCTCGTCCACGGCCTTGAGCACCTCGGCCACCGGTCCGCCGCTGTACACCAGCTCGGCGGCCAGCCGCAGCTCCAGGCGGCAGCGCAGGGTGACCTCGTGCGTCGGCAGCTCGGCCAGTGCCTTGCGCTGCGCGCCGAGCATGCGGTGCCGTTCCAGCTGGTCACGCCTTTCGTTGAGCCAAATGCCGCCCAACCCCAGCGCCGTCCGCGCGTACAGCACCGGATCATGCTCGTCCTGGGCCGCGTCGGCCGCCTGGTCGTACAGGACGCGCGCCTCGGCCAGGCGGCCGGACGCCAACACCGCATTGGCCCACTCCAGCAACAGTTCGGCTGAGGGCTCGCCGAACCCGGCCGCCTGGGCCAGCAGCGCCGCCGCCTGCTCGTACGAGAATCGGCGCACCATCGTTGCCGCCGCTGAGCGGCACACCTCGACCGCCCGGCGGGCATCGTCCGGCGATCGCGGCGCGGCGTTGATCGCGTGATGGGCCTTGCGCGCGCTGTGGCTGACGATGTCCACCGCGCGGGCGTGGGCATCGAGCAGCTCCGCCGCCGTGAGCCGCGACAACGCCGCCCGCCGCACGAGATCATGGCTGTACTCGAACGAATCCGTGCTGCCGGTCGCCACCAGCCCCGCCTGGACGGCCCGTTCGGCGGTGTCGATCACCTGCGCGGCCCGCACGCCCAACAGCTCCGCCGCCTCGGCCGACGACACTGAATCACCGAGGATCGCGCTGGTGGCCAACAACTGCGCGGTTTCCGGCGCGAGCTGGGCAAACGACTGGTCGATCGCTTCCCTGAGGCCGCCGGCGAAATCGGCCGCGCCGAGCGCGATCAGCCGGCGCAGGAACAGCGGGCTGCCGTCGGTGAGCCGGTGGATGGTGTCGGTCAGCGGCGGTTCGAGCCGCTCGACTCCGTGCGCGACAAGGTAGTCCCGGGTCTCGTCGGCGTCGAACGGGCGCAGCACGATCGGCAGCGCCTCGTCGTTGAGCTCGAGGGCCTGCCGATGCGTGACGACCATGGCCAGCGGCAGGCGGGCCTTGGCCACGAACCGGGTCAGCAGCAGGGCGGCCGGGTCGGCCGCGTGCAGGTCGTCGATCACCAGCATCGTCGGCCGGCGCGTCACCACGCGGGCCAGCTCGTCGGTCACCGCCTGGAACCGGGAAAACCGTTCCGGGTCGACGCTTTGCATATCAACTGCGTTGGGATCAGAGCTGAGCAGCCCGGCGGTCGGCGCCCCACAGAGCTCGGCCAGCAGCGGCTGCCACGGCCACAGCGCTGGCGCGCCGTCCGACCAGCACCGACCCCACACCACGCGCAGGCCAGCCGCCCGTGCACGGTCCGACGCCTCCTCGCACAGCCGCGTCTTGCCCACCCCGGCCGATCCCGTCACCGCCACCAGACGCCCCCGTGCGGTGTCGCGCCAGGCGTACTCCAAGCGGCGTAATTCCGCTGTCCTGCCGACGAATCGGTCCACGCAGGTAGATGAGCGCGCCCGGTTCGTCGGGATACGTGCACCGCGGGTTCGTGCCACTGCGCGGCACACGCCGTGTCACGCCATCCACGTATGACAAGAATTCTGCTCGCCGACAGCCAACCGGTGTTCGTCGACGGGCTCCACACGCACGTGACCCGCACCGCCGACCTCGATGTCGTCGGCGTCGCCGGCACCCACGCCGAGCTCGTCGAGCTGCTGCG
Source organism: Kutzneria sp. (assembly GCA_036403095.1). GTDB lineage: Bacteria > Actinomycetota > Actinomycetes > Mycobacteriales > Pseudonocardiaceae > Kutzneria. The sequence goes on from DASWRQ010000100.1 coordinate 20,312, forward strand.
CACCGTGCGCGCGGACGTCGTCGTGCTCGGCATCGGTCTCGACCTCGTCGAAGGGGCCGCCGAGAACGCGGCCGTGCTGGTCGTGAGCTCCTCCATGCGGGAGGAGGACGTCACCGCCGCGATGTCCGCCGGCGCCGCCGGATACGTCACGCGGCAGGCCGTGCCTGACGACATCCTCACCGCCATTCGGGTCGTGGCGCGAGGCGGGCTGTTCGTCACCGCCGACATGGCGCCTCTGGTGCGCAACCGGCTCGGGGCCGGCCGGGTGGACTCGTTCTTCCCGCAGTTGACGCCACGTGAACAAGACGTGCTGGAACTTCTGGTGCGCGACGCCGGCACCGCGACCATCGCGCGGCACCTCGGCATCACCGTGAAGACCGTGCAGAACCACGTCTCCAACATCCTGGTCAAGCTGCCGGCGCGGACCCGGACCGAGGCCGCCTGGCTGGCCCGGGAGAAGCTCCGTGCGCGCCCGGTGGCGCACACGGAGCCCGCCGTCAGCTGAACCCCGCCGTCAGCTGATCACGATGTGCACCCACGCGTTGCCGACACCCTTGCACTGGTTGCCCGTGCCGTCGTCGTGCGAGTAGTAGCCGTTGTCCGAGTAGCCGTCGTCCTGGTAGCCCAGCACCAGCGAGCCGCCCGAGCCGCCCACGGTGAACGTCCGGCCCACCGCCGTCCAGATCTGCACCGTGCCGCCCGTCGCGCCCGGGATGTTGATCAGGCCGTGGTACAGGCCGTTGTCCGAGGCCGGATCCACGTACCGCTTCCATGTCGCCCCGTGCCCACCGGTCTGCACGCAGCCGCCCGCGTCCACCCACACGTGGTCGCCCGGGAGGAACTGGATCGTCGGGTACGTCGCCGACGGCTGGGTCACGATCGGCTCGTGCACCCAGCAGTCCAGCGGCAGCGTCCGCCCCGTGCAGCCGGAGTCCGCCACCTTCGGCGTCACCGCCTTCTGACCCACTGCCGCCTGCTGCACTGCCGTCTGTCTCGCACTCGGCGCCGCGCTCGCCTGCGGCGCCAACACCGTCAGCGCCGCGACCGCTGTCGCCGCGAGCCCCACCAACGCCCTCGTGAACATCTTGCGGTTGACCATGTTCGATCGCTCCTGTGATCGGGATGGTGACCCGCACACCCTCCGCCCCGGCTCACCCGGGCGTCATGAGCCGCCCGTCCCGACCACACGGGAATCGTGTGACCCAAGGGGAACGAGGCTATGGTCGGCTGGCGTGGCGACCCGATGAGCGGAGGACCTGTGGACCGCGTGGCCCATCTCGTCGCCGCCGGTCGACGCCGTCCGGCGACGACGACGTCGATGCCAAGATCGAGAGCCCACCGAGGACTACCTGGTGCGCCAGTACGCCGCCGGATCGCTGGGGCCCTACGCGCAGGAGCGAAGCCGGTCCCGACGACCGCACCATCGCGCTGCTCCAGTAGTTGACCGACGACCCGGAACTCGCCGCCGCAACCCGAATCCTGCGAACCTGGCTCTGACCGCCGTCGCACGTGGCCTTTCGAGCGGCATGGGAGTAAGCCTGATCAGTCCCGCGGCTCGTCTTCGATCGCGCCGACCTGCTCCGGGTCTTCCGGAGCGGGCATGTGACGAATGCTGTCGCTGCCCTTGTGGTCATGTGCGCGGGTGTACCGGGAATCCAGCACCCTGCCCAATTTGTGCGCCGCCCCGGCGTACGCGTCGTCCACGGTGGCCGCGTGGTGGCTGACCGCGACCGGTTGTTTGCCGCCGGGCCGCGCCTCGATCACGCACTTCTTGTCTTCCGGCTTGCCGCCCGCGTCCTCGCTGAGGTGCACCTCCACGCGGGTCAACCAGCCGCTGAACCGGGACAGGCTGCCCTCCAGGTCGGTGGTCACATAGGCGGCCAGTCGTTCGCCACCGTGGATGTTGTGGTCGGTGTTGACCTGGATCTGCATGAGCACCCTCCGAAGCGGACAGCGATGGTCGTGGTCAGTACCACGGGAGCAGCGGGCGCAAACCCGGTGGCGGTCGGGGTGACTCGCTCACCGGCGGATGCGCGCGTTGTTCCCGACCACCGCTCGGCGGACCGCGCGGTCGCGCGGCCCGCCTCACCGTAGCTGCTCCGCTCGGAGGTCGATCCCGTTGCAGGACGAGTGCGGCGGAACGGTGCACGTCACCTGCGCCACCTCCGGGCACCGCCAGGTCGCGGGCGGCCGCGGTGGCCTGCGGGCCTGAGGCGGCCAGCCACCCCGGGACGTCGAGCGGTCGGGATGGGCCGAAACCGGGCAGGTGGCACATCTGGCCGGGTTGTCCGTCGATGTCGACCACGTCGCCGGCGAGCAGCGACCGCACCTGCCGCACCTCGCGGACGAGGTCGTCGACGCGGACCGGTCGACCCAGGGTGCGGCGGGCGGTGTGTCCGGTCCCGAACGCCAAGGTCAACCGCCCGGGCGCGATCTCGGCGACCGACGCGGCCGCGGTCACCATGGGATGACGAAGTCCGGCGACGGCGACGCCGCTGCCCGAGCCGATTCGCTCGGTCGCCGCCGCGATCCGGGCCAGCGCGATCCACAGGTCTCCGTGCAGCGCGGGTGAATCGAACACTCATACCCGGTGATAGCCGAGCCGCTCGGCGTGACGGGCCTGTTCGACGATCGCGGCCGAAGGCGGCAGCGCGCACGACAGGTGCATGCCCGTCACTGGCGCTGCGCCGGCTGCCACAGTGCCAGCGTGGCACCGCCGGGCTCGTCGACGACGACTACGGATCCCGGCGGCAGATCGGTGCGGGGCTTGACGATCCGCGCCCCGAGGTCCACCGCGCGCTGCGCGGCGGCGTCCACATCGGTCACCGGGACGTACGGGATCCATTGCGGCCGCCGGGAATCGCCGTCGGGCAGCGTGGTGAACGCGCCCCAGACACCGCTGTCGTCGCCGAACATCGGCCCGGCGGGGGTGTCGGTGACCGCCCAGCCGAACAGTTCGGTGTAGAAGCGACGTGAGGCGGCCAGATCGGTGGTCCGGACGTCGTGAAACACGAATTGTTGGGACATGCGTCCTAACTTTAGGTCGTGTGTCCCACTTTGGCAACGCGCGCGGTAGGTTCAGGGCGTGACAACGACCAGGCCCGTGATCGAAGCCAACCGGCGCGGCAAGCGTGAGCAGATCATCGACGCCGCCAAACAGGTTCTGGCCCGGCACGGGCTCGCGGCCTGCACCGCACGGGCGGTCGCCGACGCGAGCCCGTTGACCAAGAGCGCGGTGCACTACTACTTCGACGACATCCACCAGATCGTGGACATCGCGATGCGGGAACACGTGGCCGCGACCGTGGCCAGGCTGCGTCAGGCCGCCGAGGGTGAATCCGACCCCGCGAAGAAGCTGTGGGCCGTCGTGGAGACCTATCTGGCCACGTTCGCGGCCCAGCCCGACGCCGCGTTCCTGTGGTTCGAGTACTGGATCGACACCGGCCGTCGGCAGGCCGCCGACGGCGTCGCCGCCACGGTCGACGACATGCGGGCCCTGCTCGACGAACTCACCGCGCGACTACCGGTCGACAACCCGGCCGAAACTGCCAGCGCACTGCTGTCCTGGCTGTTGGGAACGGTTGTACGCCAACAGATACAACCCCAGTCGCCCGACCAACTCCGCCGTGAACTGAACTCCGTCGTCCATGCCACGACGGGACGAAGCCGCCGAAAGCGGTGACGCGATGGGCCGGTGACGTTCGCTCATCGACGTTCCACCCCGATCGTCTCCGGCACGAAAAGGCGGGCGGCCGGGACCGCCCGCCTTACGGGGAATCCCTGCTCAGACGGCGATCCGACCGCCGTCGACCGGCAGCAAGGCGCCGTGCACGAAGCTGGATCGGTCACTGGCGAGGAACACGATGGCGTCGGCGATTTCCTGTGGGTCGCCGGTGCGACCGGCCGGCGCCTGGGAGGCCAGCGACGTGAGGTCGCCGCCCATGCCGGCGGTGCCCTCGGTGCGGGTGGGGCCGGGGCTGACGGCGTTCACTCGCACGCCGCGCGGGCCGTACTCGGCGGCCCACGCCTTGGTGAGCAGTACCAGGGCGGCCTTGCTCGCGCCGTACAGCGCCATGCCGGCAGCGCCGTATTCGGCGACCATGGTGCTCACGTTGATGATCGCGCCGGCGCCGCGCTCGGCCATGTCCGGGGCGAGCTCGGCGACCAGGAAATAGGGCGCCTTCACGTTCAGCGAGAACACGTCGTCGAAAGCCGATTCGGTGGTCTTCTCGGTCGGCCCGAACGGGTAGATGCCGGCGTTGTTGACCAGCACGTCGACGTGTCCGAGCAGCTCGCGGGCCCGCGCCGCCAGCGATCGGGCGGAGGCCTCGTCGCGCAGCTCGGTGGCCACGAAGTCGGCCCGGCCGCCGTCGGCCCGAATGGTCTCCACCGCCTGCGCCCCACGGCCGGCGTCCCGTCCGGAGATCACGACGTGCGCGCCGAGCGCGGCCAGCGCCACGGCGGCGGCGCGGCCGATGCCACTGGTGCCACCGGTCACGAGTGCCGTGGTGCCCGACAGTTCTGACGACATCTCACACCTGCGTTCTTGTCACGGAAGATGACTGACGGTCCGTGCAACCGCCAACCCCGCCGCAGAGCTTCCGCCCGAACTGCCGGTGATTCTTATGCCGGCCATAAGCGATTGCGCTAACCGAGCAGTGACACCAGAAGCCCGAGGTCTCGCCGGTGCGAGCCGGCCGGCCAGACCGCCCACGTGCGGCGCACCAACGGGTGGCCGACGAGCGGCGACCAGGACACGGACTCGGGAATGGGCTGCGCCCAGTCGGGCGGCGCGAGGGCGAAGGCCGTGCCGCCGGTGACGGCGGCCAGCTTGACCTCGGCGATGAGCTCCTGGCCCGCCGGGGCGGGCGGCCCGAGTTCCAGGCCGTGGCTGCGCAGGATGGCGGTCAGCTCGTCGAACCAGGCGGGGCTGCCGGACCTGGGGAAACCGACCCAGTCGAGGCCGGCGAGGGCATCAAGGCGGATGCCGTCAGGGCCGGCGATCTTCGCGGCCCGGTCGGCGGCGAGCAGCACGCCGAGCTGTTCCTCGACGACGAGCGTGGCGTCGAAGTCGGCCCCGATCGGATGTTCTCGTACGAGCGCGAGGTCCAGCTCACTGGCCCGCAGCGCCTCGAACTGGGCGGCGGTGGACATGTGCCGGGCCTGCACGCGGGTGTCGGGATAGGCGGCGGCGAGTTCGGCGATGGGTCGGGACAGCAGGTCGGTGGGCAGCTCCAGCGGGATGCCGAGGCGCACCGCGCTGCCGCCGGCCTTGGCGTGCCGGGCCAGCGCCGCGAGCGCCTGGTCGTGCCGAGCGAGGACCGCCCTCGCTTCGCTCAACAGCGTCATACCCGCCTCGGTGGCCTGCACGCCGGTGCTGCGCCGGGTCAGCAGCGGGACGCCGACCTGGCGCTCCAGCGCGGTCATCGTCTGCGACAGCGCCGGCTGGCTGACGTGCAGCTTCCGCGCCGCCGCGGACAGGCTGCCCTCCTCGACCACGGCGACGAAGGCCCGCATCTCCCGCAGTTCCACCCGGCCATCACACCACCGGACGGTCAGAAGTCCGGCTTATGACCGCCCTCGGTGAACCGTCTGGGCGCCCCCTGTACGGGCGGGCTCGGCATTCGGTTGAGTGGGGCGTATGGAGGATTCCGCCTGGTTGGACGCGTTGCACGCAAGTTCACGCCGACTCGCCGACCTGGTGGCCGGCATGGCCGAGGAGCAGCTGACCACGCCCTCGTACGCGCGGGACTGGAGCATCGCTCAGGTGCTGTCCCACCTCGGCAGCGCCGCCGAGATCGGCGCGGTCCTGGTGCGGCGCGGCATCGACGGCGACCCGACCGGGCCGGGGGAGCGGGACACCAAGTCGGTGTGGCAGCGCTGGGACGCCATGTCGCCCGTGCAGCAGCGGGACGCGTGGTTCGAGGCCGACAACCGGCACCTCGCGCTGCTGGACTCCACTGTGGGCGTTCAAATCCCGTACTTCGCCGGCCTGCTCAGCGTTCCCGTCTACGCCGGCTACCGACTGTCCGAACAGTCCGTGCACGGCTGGGACATCGCCGTGGCGCTGGACCCGTCGGCGACGATCCCGGCCGACGAGGTGCAGTTGCTGTGGCAACGGATCGATCGGGTCGCCACTCGCTTCCGTGACGGAGAGACGTTGGCGCGCCTCAAGCCCGGCCAGATCGCCCTGGAACTGACCGCGCCCCGACGCACGCACTACCTCGATGTCGGCGGCGAGCTGCACATCGTGCCGTGCGAACCCGTCGACGCCAGCGGCACCGTGTGGCCCCGCCGAGGCCGTGCTTCGCTTGGTGTACGGGCGAAACCGCGCCGAGGACGACGTCACCGCCGCCGGCGCGATCACCATGGACGACCTCCGTTCCCTCTTTCCCGGCTACTGAACAGATGGATTCTCGGCGGGCTGGTCGTGGGTTTTGGCAAGAGTGGCAAGGCCGCCGCGCCCACGTGGGTCCCGCAGTCTCGGGGAGCGGGCTACGTCGTGGCCAGCAGCTGCGGCAGCGGCCGGGCGTGCAGCACGGTGAGCCGGGAGATCGCCCGCGTCAGCGCGATGTAGAGCAGCCGTAGGCCGGTCGCGCCGGCCGCGGCGATCTCCGCCGGCTCCAGCACGACGACGTGGTCGAACTCGAGGCCCTTGGCCAGCCCCACCGGCACCAGGGACACCTTGTGATCGACCCCGTCCTCGTGCGGCAGCCCGGTTTCGATGCCGGCCTTGGCGAGATGCCTGGCCACGGCGGCGAAACGAGCGTCGTCGAGCACGACCCCGACGCTGTCGGGGTGCTGCTCGGCGGCGCGCAGCACGTGCACCAGCTCGGCCAGCACGTCGTCACAGGGCACGGTGGCCAGCGCGCCGGGCACGTGCCGGCCAGACACGGTCGGCGGCAGGTCGTCGGCGATCGCCGGCAGCAGGGCGTTGGCCACGTCGATGATCTCCCGCGGCACCCGGAAGCTGGTGGTCAACCGGACCAGGTCGGTCGGCACACCCAGGTGCTCGGCCACCGTCTCCCAGCTGCCGGCGGCCCATGGCGTCGTGCGCTGCGCCATGTCGCCCAACAGGGTCGCGGAGCCGGCGCACCGGCGCATGATCGCGCGGAGCTGGAGCGGCGACAGGTCCTGGGCCTCGTCGATCACCACATGGCCGTAGCGGTCGGGCGGGTTCATCAGGCCGGCGATCTCGTCGATCAGGAACCGGTCGGCCGGCGACCACTTGGCCCGGCCCGCCGACACCGGTTTGGTCGGCCACAGCAGGGATGCCTGCTCCTCGTCGGTCAGCACGCCGTCGGCCGCCCGGTGCATGGCCTCGGCGTCGGTCAGGAGCGTGTGCAGCACCTGGGCCGGTGAGACGTTGGGCCACACGCCATTGGCCAAGTCCCGCAACGACTTCGCCCGCAGCAGCCGGCGCGCCTCGCCGTCGGTGAGGGCGTGGCCGCGCTCTTCGAGGTTGCGGCGGACGTAGCTGACGGCCCGTTCGAGCAGGTGCTCCCGAGCCCGGGCGAGTGGCACCTGCCGGTCGATCAGATCCGAGCACAGCTCGGTTATCGCGTGGGGCGGGATTCGCACGTACGGGCTGGTCTCGCGGACCACGACGTCCTCGTCCGGCAGCTGCAGACCCGACCAGACGGCCCGGCGCAGCACCTCCGCCATGCGGACATCGCCTTTCAACGCGGCCAGTTCCGGCTCTTCGGCGACGGGTTTCTTGCGGTCCGCCACCAGGCCGTCGATCGAACTGTGCACCACCTGGCTCTCGCCCAGGGTCGGCAGCACGCGGGAGATGTAGCGGACGAAGGTGTCGTTCGGTCCGACGACCAGCACGCCCTCGCGGCGCAGCCGGCTGTGCTCGTACAGCAGATAGGCCGCCCGGTGCAGGCCGACGGCCGTCTTGCCGGTGCCCGGCCCGCCCTGCACGATCAGCGTGCTGGCCAGCTCGGTGCGGACGATCTCGTCCTGGTCGGGCTGGATGGTGGCCACGATGTCGCGCATCGGGCCGTAGTGGGTGCGTTCGATCTCGGCGATGACCAGCCGGCTCAGGCCGGTGTCCTCGGTCAGCGGCTCGTCGTCGAAGCTGGTCAGGGTGACGCCGTCGAACCCGAACCGGCGCCGCCGGGTCACTTCCATCCGGTTGGACGCGCTGGCCCGGTAGAACCGGGCCGCCATGTCGGTGCGCCAGTCGATCACCACCGGCTCGTCGCGCTCGTCGCTGACGTAGCGGCGGCCGATGTAGCACGGCTTCGGCTCCGGGCCGTCGATGCGGCCGAAGAACAGCGGCGACTCGTTGGCGTCACGCAGCTGGTCGGCGCGCCATTCCAGCCATTCCACCATCAGCTCGTCGCCGGCCCGTCGTCGCGCCCGGTCGGCCAGCTCCCGCAGCTGCTCGCGGCTCTGCCGCAGGCAGACGTGCGCGTGGTCCAGATACTCCCGTTCGGACAGCAGTTCCTGCTCGGCGGTCACGGCTTCCCTCCCCCAAGTCGGAATTCGTGGATCCGAATTCGCGGCGGGCGAGAGTACCGGGGAAATCGCCGAGGGCAAACCGATTTTTCGGGCCGAATTTTGGGGCCCCCGTCATCAATTCTACTCGGCGAACCTGGCAGTGTAGCCGAGACGAAGATCGACCAGGTCCGGACCTGAGGAAGTGTCAGCCCCCCATGCTTGGATCGATTCGGGGGCTGCTCAAAACGATCAAGGCCCGGGCGCGAATCCGCCCGGGGCCTCGACCATCGGCTCAGTGCTGCAGGCCGGTCACGATCCCGTCGACCGCCTTGCCGAGCTGCGCGTACTTCTGCGTGTACGGCACCGGGTACACCCCCGGCGGGTCGGCCGGCCGGTTGACGTCAACGTAGTCGGTGCCCAGGTTGCAGAAGACGACCACGATGTAGTTGCGCTTGGCCTTGCCCGGCAGCGAGTGCACGATGGCGGCGTCGCTGCCGGTGGTGTCGACCCAGCCGGTCTTGTGCGCCATGGTGACCTCGGCGGCGGCGTTGCACGGCCGCACGTCCTGCCCGTAGTACAGGCCGCCGACGTTCATGGTGCCGTCGACCGGGTTGATCCACCGCTGCGGCGTGGTCTGCGGAATGCCGGGCGCGGGATAGTCCCGCCCACACCAGTTGGTGGTGGACAGCATCTCGTTGTGGCCCTGGTTGCCCAGCGTCTTCAGGTAGAACTGCCGGGCCGACGCGCTGAGCACGTCCCGGGTGACCCGGGAGCCGTCGGCGTTGGTCCACAGGGTGCCCGGGCCGCTGTTGACGATCAGCAGCAGCTTGGCGGTGTCGATCGAGCTCATGTTGGAGCCGATCCAGTGGCCGCCGTTGTTCGGGTCGGTGCCGGTGATCATCAGCGTCGGCAGGCCGAGCTGGGTGAAGGTGGCGTTGAGCGTGTCGATGTAGTGCTGGTCGTGCAGCAGCTTGATCAGCGCGCAGGTCGACTCGTTCTTCGACATGGTGATCATCTCGTCGAAGTACTGCCTGATCGGCTCGCTGGTGGCGCCGCCGCAGGTCGAGTTGATCGTCACCGGCCGGTAGTCGTACACCGCGTCCAGGTCGATCAGGTGCTGGTCGGCCATCCGCAGCGTGCCGAAGCCGACCATCAGCTTGAGCACCGACGCGGGATAGGGCGAGCTGAAGTCCAGCGCGGCGTTCTCCCGACCGGCCAGCACGTCACGCGTGCCCTTGCCGCCGTTGGCGTCCCACTCGTCGTCGTCCCACCACCGGTAGCGGATCTGGTCGGTGGCCAGCCGGCGCTGGTCGAGCGGCACGGTGACACCGTGCGGGTACTGCGGGCTGAGCAGCACGTCGGCCATGGCGGTGGGCCGGCCGGCGTCGTCGAGCTCGATCACCGCGGCGTCCATGTTGGGCGTCTGGTGGATCGGCTGCGGCGTGGCCGCGGGCCCGAACACCCGCTTGGCCACCGGCATGGTCGTCGGGTCGTACTTCTCGGCCGCGGGCGTGCGCCGGGACTGCCCGGCCACGGGCGGCGTGAGGTCGATGACGTCCTTGAAGTTCTGGGCGTCCACCGCCTGCTTCAGCGACTCGGCCAGCCGATAGCTGCCGCCCGTGGGCGCCGCCTGCGCGGCCACGCCGCCGAACAGCACGGCGCTCACCGCCAGGGCGGTGGCGGCCGCACGCCGTCCTCGGAACAGGGTCACGTTGTCTCCCCCTACGTTGGTGCCAACGCGATCCGTTCTAGCCGATCAAGGTTGTTCACGGTCGGCCGAACCGCGGCGGACAACGCGATCGTGAACAAAACTCACCGCAGGAGGTGCCCGAACACCATCGCGAAGAAATCGTCGAGCGGCTGGTCGGTCTTGACGACCTTGGCGCGCAGCAGCGCCCCTTCCCAGGCGTCAAGAACGAACCGGCCGAGCATGTCCGGATCGGCGTCGGTGGTGAGCTCGCCGGCCTCGCGCGCGGCCCGCAGCGTGGCGGCGATGCCCTGCGCCCAGCCGCCGAGGCTGGCTCGCACCTGGGCCCGCATCGGCTCGCTGTGGTCGGCCAGCTCCTCGCCCATGTTGCCGATCATGCAGCCGCGGGTGTAGCCGTTGCCGACGAGCACGTCGCCCATCACCCGGAACTGGGCCCGCAGCTTCGCCAGCGGCGTCAGCTTGGGATCGGTGACACCGTTCCACTCGGCCTCGGCGGTGTACTTGGCCACGACCTCGACCGCGAGGTCTTCCTTGCTCTTGAAGTGGTTGTAGAACGAGCCCTTGGGCACGCCCGCGGCCCGCGTGATGGTGTCCACCGAGCAGGCGGCGTAGCCGATGCGGTGGAACTCGCCGAGCGCGGTCTCGACGATGACGTCCCGGACGCTGTGACGAGGCATGACTCCAATATGACTAGTCGTCTTAGGCCCTGTCAAACCGGGCCGGGTGACAATGGCCGGATGACGGAGCTGCTCCCCGACGAACCGCTGCACCGGCTGCGCGACCGGCGCAGCGCCAAGTGGCGCACGCACGGCCCCGACGTGCTGCCGCTGACCATCGCCGAGATGGACTTCGCCCTGGCCGACGTGGTCAAGGACGTGCTCGCGGACGCCGTCGAACGCTCGGACACCGGCTACGCGATGCCCACCGAGGGCCTCGGCGAGGCGTTGGCCGGCTTCGCCGAGCGGCGCTGGAGCTGGCGGGTCGACCCGACGTCGGTCACGGCCGTCACCGACGTCAGCACCGGCGTGGTCGAGATGCTCCGGCTGTTCACCGAGCCGGGGGACCGGGTTGTGATCAACACGCCTGTCTACCCGCCGTTCTTCGACTGGCTCGACGAGGCACGGACCGTGTTGCAGGAGGTGCCGCTGCACGACGGGCAGCTCGACCGGCCGGCGATGGAGCGGGCCTTCGCCAGCCGGCCGGCCGCCTTCGTGCTGTGCAACCCGCAGAACCCGGTCGGTCGCGTGCACACGCCCGACGAGCTGGCGTTTGTCGTAGAACTGGCCACGAGGCACGGCGTGCCGGTGATCAGCGACGAGATCCACGCCCCGCTGGTCCTGCCCGGCGCCACCTTCACCCCGTTCCTGTCCGTGCCCGGCGCGGCCGAGATCGGCGTCTCCGTGATGTCCGCGAGCAAGGCGTTCAACCTCGCCGCCCTCAAGTGCGCCATGATCATCACGGGCTCGCCGCGCATGGCCGAGGTGGTCGAGAAGCTGCCGCCGGACACGCAGTGGCGCACCGGCCACTTCGGCGTGCTGGCCACGACCGCCGCCTACGCGCACGGCGACGCCTGGCTGGACCGGCTGCTGCTCACCCTGGACGACCGCCGCTCGCGGCTGACGAAGCTGATCCGCGACCGGCTGCCGTCGGTGAGCTGGCGGCCGCCGCAGGCGACGTACCTGGCCTGGCTCGACTGCCGCAGCTTGGGCAGCGGTGACGAGCCTCGCGACCGTTTCTTCGACGGCGGCGTGGCGCTCGAGCCGGGCAGCCGGTTCGGTGAGCACAGCGGCTACCTCCGGCTGAACTTCGGCACCAGCGTCGAGGTGCTGGAGCTGGCCGTATCGAGGATGGCTCGTGCTCTCTGACGCGGAACTGGTGCTGGCCGCGCGCGGCGGCGACGTCGGCGCGGTCGGCCTGCTGCTGACCAGGCACGAAGCCGGCATGAAGGCCGTCGCGCTGAGCATTCTCGGCTTCGGACCGGACGCCGAGGACGCGGTCCAGGACGCCTCGCTGGCCGCCCTGCGCCGGATCGGCGACCTGCGGGACGCCGAGGCGGCCGGGCCGTGGCTGCGGATGATCGTGCGCAACGCCTGCCGGCTGCGGCTGCGTTCGGCCCGGACGGTCGTGCCGGTGGCCGACCCGGCGGCGCCGGTCGACCTGCTGTCGCCGGACCGGGTGCTGGACAACCACGCCTCCCGCGACTGGATCTGGCACGCGGTGAACGAGCTCTCGCCGTCGTTGCGCCAGACGGTGCTGCTCCGGTACTTCACCGACGTCAATTCGTACGACCAGATCGCGGCGATCCTGGAGCTGCCGGTCGGCACCGTGCGCAGCCGGCTCAACCAGGCCCGCGGCAAGCTGGCCGAGGCGCTCAAGGCCACCGCCGACCACGCCCACGTCGACGCCGGCGCGGTCAACGCCGCCTCGGCACGCGAGGCCGTCGAGACGCTGGAAGTGGCCGAACGCGGCGGTTTTCCGGCGCTGGTGGCCGACCGCTGGCTGCCCGAGGCCGAGTTCGTCGCCGGCGACGGCCTGATCCGCGGCGGCCGCGACATGCTGACGTTCGGCATGCACAAGGACCTGACCGAGGGCGTGCGGCAGCGGTTCGTGCAGGCCGTCGCGAGCCGGGACGTGACGATCTGGACCATGGACCTGATCAGCCCGCCGGACGACCCCGAGCACTGCCCGCCCGGCGTGGTCTGGGTGATGACCCGGCGCGAGGGCCAGTTCGCCAAGCTCCGCCTGTTCCATCCGGCGTGACCACGGTCACAGCGGGCGGATCGAACTTCCGCCATCGCCGCGAATCGTGTGGGCATGACTCTCACCACGCACAGCTTTGAACTGGACGGCGTCGAGCAGCGCTACCACGTGGCCGGCAGCGGGCCCGTCTGCGTCGCGCACTCCGGCGGGCCCGGCATCGGCTGGGACTCCCTGCGGATGCGGCCACTGGAGGAGCACCTGACCATGGTGTACGTCGAGCCCATCGGGACCGGCGAGTCCGGGCGGCTGGCCGACGACGCCGACTACACGCTCGACAACTACGTGCGCTACCTGCACGCCGTCATCCAGGACCTGGGCTGCGGCCCGTTCGCGCTGCTCGGCCACTCCCACGGCGGCTTCGTCGCGCTGAAGTACGCGCTGGCGCACCCCGTCGACGCGCTCGTGCTGTACGACACCTCGCCCGTCACCGGGGCCGAGTTCTTCGGCGACGCCGTGGCCAACATCCAGCACGCCGGCGCCGAGATCCTCGCCGCGTTCACGTCGCAGCACGGCGCCATGACCGACGACGAGCTGACCGGGGTGCTGCGGACCATCCTGCCCGCCTACTTCGCCGACTGGCGGCCCGAGTTCGAGCCGTTCCGCGCGGCCACGCAGATCTGGAGCGCGCCGTCGCGTGGCCAGGACGGGCCGTACGACGTGCGCGACCGGCTGGCCGAGATCGCCGTGCCGTCGCTCGTGCTCGTCGGCGACAGCGACTTCATCTGCGGCCCGCGGTGGGCGCAGCAGCTGCACCAGGGGCTGCCGTCCTCGCGGCTGCGGGTGATCGAGCACTGCGGGCACATCGGCCACGTCGAACGGCCCGAGGTGTTCTACGCCGAGGTGCTCAAGTTCCTGTCGTGATCTCGGCGGTCCGCCGCCATGTTCGTCCGTGACTGTTCACCGGTAGGACGGCCATGGCGGCGGCGCGGCCGACAGGATGGTCAACGCCACTTACCCGTCGGCCCAGCGAGGACGCAGGATGAATCGTCTCGGCGCGTACCTGACCGCATTGACCGCCGCCTCCAGCCTGATCGCCAGTCCCGCCGCGAGCCCCGCGTTCGTGGATTCCGTGTTCCTGGCCACGCACAACAGCTACTCCGGCAACGTGGACGGGGCCAAGGGCTCGATCCCGTACCAGCTCGACCACGGGGTGCGGTTCATCGAGCTCGACGTGCACGACAACGGCTACGACGCCAATCACGACTACTCCATCGGGCACAGCTCGCCCGGCGACCTGGTCGACCATGCCGGCAATCCCGCGTCCAATCTGCTGCACGACTGGCTGGCTCTGATCGCCGGCTGGTCTGCGGCGCACCCGACGCATGCGCCGCTGGTCGTGATGGTGGATCTGAAGGACGACCTCACCGACAACGCCAACTTCGCCGCCGGCAACATGACCGCGTTGAACCAGGAGTTGCAGTCCGCGTTCGGTGCACAGTTGGTCCATCCGGCCGATTACGTCGGTTCGCCGTCGGTGGATTCCTTGCGGGGACGGGTGTTGCCGCTCCTGTCCGGTGACGCCGGCAGCCGGACCGAGTACAAGCGGGATGTCGGATACCGGCCGGCCGTGGCGATCAACAGCCGTGGGCAGATCGTCGAGGTCCACGACTCCGGGGCCGGGGCTTTGTGGTACTGGACCGGGGTCGTCGCCGCGGACGGCAGCGTGAACTGGCTTCGCCACGGGAAGTTCGACAGTGGTGTTTCGCCTGCCGTGGCGTTGAACGACGCCGGCCAGCTGGTCGAGGTGCACCAGTCCCAGACCGCTGCGACCTTGTGGTACCACGTCGGCCAGCTCGGGACCGACGGCGAGATCACCTGGCAGGCCAGTCACCAGTACGACAACGGTGTGACGCCTACGGTGGCCTTCACCGGCAGTGGGTCGTTGGTCGAGATCCACCAGAGCCAGAGCAGCAGCCAGAACTGGACCTGGAACGGGACTCTGGCCGGCAGCACGGTTTCGTGGACCGGCAACGCGAAGACGTCGGCCGCCTTGCTGACGAAGTCATCGGCCTCCGCCGGCGGTCGGAGCGTGAGCGTCTACACCGGTGCTGATGGTCCCACCGAGGCCCAGACCTTGCGTTACAACACTTCCGGCGTCACCGGCGGTCGGATCCGGTACCAGCAAACGGCTTTCGACGAGTTCCAGGCCGGCGACAGCGCTCAGTTGCAGCAGGGCGCACTGTTCTACGCCGCCACCGCCACGAACTCGTCCTTCATCGTGTCGGCCCGGCAGTCCGGTCACGTGGTCCGTGGCTGGGACTTCGACTCGGCTTCCGACGCCACCACCCCACTGGCCAACTATCCGGCCTCGAACACGCCGTGGGCCGCGTGGTACCAGACGCTGACCGCCGGGGCGGTCCAGTAGCAGGCGTGACGCGCCCGCCTAGCTCTCGGGCTGGCGGGCGCGGCTGGGGGCGACGCGAGGGGGCTCGTTGGGCATCTTGGGATAGACCGGCGGCCAAGGGGCGTCCATGAGACCCGCGGCCATGTCGTGGGCGGAGCGTTCGAGCAGAGGCTCCAGAGACTGCGGGGAATCGTTCATCGCGGACCACGGATCGCCATGGGAGGCAACAAGAGCGGGCACGGTCTGGATGGTCAGACCGTCGGGGTCGACGGAAGGAAGCTGCTCCCAGGACAGCGGAGTGGAAACCTGGCCGCCGACCCGGGGACGGGCGCACCAGGCGCCGAAAACGGTCTTGTGCGGCGCGTTCTGGTTGAAGTCGACAAAAACGCGGGTGCCGCGCTCCTCCTTCCACCACTTGGCGGTGATGAGAGTGGGATGCCGGCGTTCCAGCTCGCGGGCCAGGGCGACGGCGGCGGCGCGGACCTGGTAGCCGTCCCAGCGCTCGGCCAGTCGGACGTAGATGTGCAGGCCGCGGGAGCCGGTGGTCTTGACGTAGGACGTGATGCCGCACGAGGAGAGGAAATCCCGCACCAGGAGCGCGGCCTCCTGGATCTGGGGGAAGCCGATGCCGGGGGACGGGTCGAGGTCGACGCGGAGCTCGTCGGTGACGGCGGGGTTGGCGGCATGGAACGGCCACACGTGAAAACCGAGGCACCCCATGTTGACCGCCCACAGGACATGGGCCAGATCGGCGGCGACCAGGGCGTCGCTGGTGGTGCCGTTGGGGGTGGAGACGACGGTGGTCTGCAGGCACGAGGGCGCGGACTTGGGAACCCGCTTCTGGAAGAAGGACTTGCCGCCGGCGCCCTCGGGATAACGCTCCAGCAGCAGCGGCCGGCCCCGGACGGTGGACAGGAACGGAACGGCCACGGACTGGTAGTACCGCACCAGGTCGAGCTTGGTCGCCTCGATCTTGCCGAAGAACACCTTCTCCGGATGGGTGATCTCCACGCCCTCGACGATCATGCCCCGAACAGCGCCTTCAGCTCGGCGGGGGCGATCTGGTCCAGCTGCGAATAGGTGCACGAGGCCGGTTCCCGATCGGGGCGGAACCGGACGAGGCGGCCGCCGTGGCGCAGCCGGCCGGCCATCACGTGCTCGTAGCGCACCTCGGCGACCAGCTCGGTCCGTAGCGGCTCCCAGCTGAGATCCTTGCCGGCGCTCCACCGGCTCTGTCCGCCGGGCATACGCCCGCCGGCCTCGGACTGCGCGACGGCCCAATCCCGCCACGGATGCGTCTCCAAGGCGTTCTCCCGCAACGGGGCGAGCTCGTCGACGAGCTCCTTGCGTCGCGCGGCGGTCATGCTGCTGGCCACCCCGACGTGGTGCAGGGTGCCGTCGTCGTCGTACAGGCCGAGCAGCAGCGACCCGACGCCGTTGCCGTCCTTGTGCCAACGGAAACCGGCCACCACGCAGTCGGCGGTCCGCTCGTGCTTGACCTTCCACATCACGCGCTTGTCCTGCTCGTACGGCAGATCGCCGGGCTTGGCCATCACGCCGTCGAAGCCGGCGCCCTCGAACCGCGTGAACCAGTCCTGCGCGACGCCGGGGTCACGGGTGAGCGGCGTGATGTGGATCCGCGCCAGGTCCCCGCCGATCACGCTTTCGAGGAGCTCCCGCCGCCGCGCGAACGGCTCGTCCATCAGGCTGTCGTCGCCCAGCGCGAGCAGGTCGAAGGCGACGAAGCTGGCCGGCGTCTCGGCCGCCAGCTTCTTCACCCGGGACGCGGCGGGGTGCAGCCGGTTCTGCAGGGTGTCGAAGTCCAGGCCGTCGCCGGTGACAACGACGATCTCGCCGTCGACCACGCACCGTGGCGGCAGCACCTCGAGCAGCAGGTCGACCAGCTCGGGAAAGTACCGGGTCAGCGGCCGGTCGTTGCGGGAACCGAGCTCGACCTCGTCGCCGTCGCGGAACACGATGCAGCGGAAGCCGTCCCACTTGGGCTCGTACAGCAGGCCGTCCGCGGTCGGCACTTCGTGCACGGCCTTGGCGAGCATCGGTCGCACCGGGGGCATCACTGGAAGGTCCACAGCCGGTCACGATAGGCCGTGACCGGCTGTATCGCCTGGTGACAGCGCTGTCAGAGCTCTGCGTGACCGGTCTGGTCGAGCTGCGTGTCCGCGGTGGGTCGGCTGGTGGTCACCCGGAAGTCGGTCACGTCGTCCAACACGAAGGTCGGCGCGCCGGCGGCCTTGTCCGCCTTGACGTGGTGGAAGTCGGCGTCGACGACGTCGCGCAGCGCGAATGCGGGCCGCAGGTCCTGCTGCTCGTAGCGGACCTCGACGTTGTCCAGGGTGACGCCGTCGACGTGCCGGATGAAGAAGCCGAACGCCGGCAGCGGGCCGAACATGGTCGGCTCCGGGTAGGCGTTCTCGGCCTCGGGCGGGTTCTCGGGAATGCCGTTCATGGTCAGCCCGCCGACCATGTGGTGGCGCACGTTGCTGATCCGCACGTCCTCGATGCGGTGGCCGGGAATGCCGGCGACGGCCGACGGGTAGCGCGGGTCGGCGTTGTGCGCGATCAGGTTGGCGATGCTGACCCGGCGCAGCGTGCCGACCGGCACGCCGGCCGGCCCCCGCATGCGCGAGCCGAGCCGGAAGAAGATCGGCATCTGCACCTCGCGCATGGTGATGTTGCTGACGGTGATGTCCTCCAGCGCGCCGCCGTCCACGGTCTCGAAGGCCAGCCCGCGGCAGTGCTCGAAGACCACGTTGGAGATGGCGATGTTCTTGAAGCCGCCGTTGGACTCGGTGCCGCACTTGATCCGGCCGGTGCGGCCGAAGTTGGCCGTCTTGTACGTGCCGTCGACCAGTGTGCCGAGGTCGTAGCCGCTGACGAAGCAGTTGTCGATGGTGGCGTTCTCGGTGTCCCGGGCGTAGCCCAGCGCGTACGAGCTCTTCAGCACGATGGCGTCGTCGGCGGGGGAGTTGACCGTGGTGTTGGAGATGCGGACGTTCTTGCAGCAGTCGATGTCGATGCCGTCGCGGTTGGTGTCGATCACGATGTTGTCGATGCGGAAGTTGTCCACGCCGGTGGGCAGGATGCAGAAGTGCCCGCCGTTGACCATGGTGACGTCCCTGATCACCACGTTGCGGCACAGCTTGAGCGCGATGGCCTTGTTGCCCTGCAACGGCTGCGACTCGGCGCTGCCCCCGCTGACCAAGCCCTTGCCGTCGATGGTGCCGGGCCCGCCGATGGTCACGTCGACCAGGTTCTCGCCCCAGATCAGGCTGTTGTGCCAGTGGCTGTGCCCGAAGTCCTGGTAGCTGTTGCCGGCGCCGGGCTGCTCGGCCGGGTCGTAGCCCTTGCCGCCGGCCGGCGCGGCGGCCAGCAGGGTGGCGTTGTGGGCCAGGTGGAGCGCCACATTGCTCTTGAGGTGCACGGAGTAGCTGGCGTACGTGCCGGCCGGGAAGAACACCGTGCCGCCGCGACCGGCGGCCGCGTCGATCGCGCGGTTGATCGCCGCGGTGTCGATGGTGACGCCGTCGCCACGGGCGCCGAACTCCGTGACGTCGAACAGTTTCCGGGCCGGCCGGGCCGGCTCCGCGGCGGCGGTGCCGGCCAGCGGCAGGGCCATCCCGGCCGCGCCCGCGGCCCCCAGCGTGACGATGCGACGACGACTCACCCGGTCCATGTGACGCAGGCTACAAACGTTTACATCTTGTTTCAATAGGCCGTTCGCAACAGCAGCCGGGACACCCCCGTCGTGTTCGGCGCGCCGGTGCGCACCGGCGGGTCGGCCGGGTCGGTGCGCAGCACGGGGAAGCGGTCGAGCAGCAGGTTCAGCGCGATCCGGCCCTCCAGCCGGGCCAGCGGCGCGCCCAGGCAGAAGTGGATGCCGCGGCCGAAGGACAGGTGCGGGTTGGGGTCGCGGGCCGGCTCGAACTCGTCCGGACGGGCGAACACCCGCGGATCCCGGTTGCCCCGGTTCAGCCACAGCAGCACCATCCGGCCGGCCGGAATGACCTGGCCACCCAGCTCGGCCTCGACGAGCGTGGCCCGGGCCAGCACGTTGAACGGGCTGCGCAGCCGCAGCGACTCCTCGATGGTTGCGGGCAGCAGCGACCGGTCGGCCCGGATCTCGGCCGCCTGCCGCGGGTGCTCGTCCAGGCACAGCACGGTGTTGGTGAGCAGCATGGTCGTGGTGATGTGCCCGGCGAGCAGCAGCACCATCGTGAAGTTGACCAGCTGGCCGTCGGTCAGGCGCGCCCCGTCCAGCTCGGCCTGGACCAGCCTGGTCAGCAGGTCCTCACGCGGTGCGGTCTTGCGCTCGTTGATATGGGACAGCAGGTAGTCGGCCATCGGCTGCAGCGCCGCCGCCTGCTCCTGGAAGCGCCGCGCCTGCTCGCCGTCCTCGTCCTTGGCCGTGAACTCCATGTCGTTCAACAGCAACACATCGGCCCACTGCCGGAACAGAGCCCGGTCGCTGGTTGGCACGCCGAGCAGCTCGGCGATCACGATCACCGGCAGCGGATGGGCCAACTGCGACACCAGCTCCAGGTCGCCGTCCACGGCGTCGAGCAGCTCGGTGGTCAGTGCGACGATGCGCGGCTGGAGGCCGGCCACGACCTTCGGCGTGAACGCGCTGCTGGCCAGCGTGCGCAGCTTGCGGTGGGTCGGCGGGTCGGTCTGGATCAGGTTGCCGTCGTTGAACTGCTCCGCCGCCTCGGGCTCCGCGCCGAACAGACGGCCGATGTCGGAGGAGAACGTCGCCGGATTGTTGAGCGCGGCCAGGATCTCCGGGTGGCCGGTCACGTTCCAGGTGCCCAACCGTTCGTCGTGGCGCACGTGCGCGTTGTCGGTGGTCGTCATGCCGCATACCATGTCGGCACGCGGTTCTACGGCGGTTTCGGAACGGTTTCACGGGAAGTCGCCTACGCAGATCTGCGTATGTCGTGCGGCGCTCGGCCGTCGGGACAATGTCCCGGTGGCGTTGACCAGGATCGGTACGGCTCCAGCGCCGCGACTGACGGAAACCTTCACCGTGCCGCTGCCGGACGGCGGCCTGCACAGCATCGTCGTGCTGCCCGACGGGGACACCTGCGTGGTCAGTGCGGAGAACGACGGCACGCTGTACCTGGTGTCGCTGGCCGAGGGGCGGGCGTTCGACCGGCTGGTCGGGCACGTCGGGCCGGTGAACAGCCTGGCGCTGGGCGATGCCGGGCGGCTGCTGCTGTCGGCGTCCGACGACGAGTCCATCCGGGTGTGGGACACGCGGACCTGGCAGACCGTGACGGTGCTGGCCGGGCACAGCGGCCACATCCGGCAGGTCGCCGCGCAGGGCAAGGTCGCGGTGTCCGGCGGCGAGGACGGCACCGTTCGGGTGTGGGACCTGGAATCCGGGGCGTGCCGGGCCGTTTTCGACGACCATGTGTCCAGTGTGGACCGGGTCGCGATCAGTCCGGACGGGATGCTCGCGGCGTCGGCGGCGCGGGACAACCAGGTGCTGCTGTGGGATCTGGACGGGTTGCGGCTGTCGCGGGAGCTGTACGGGACGCCCCAGTTCATCCGGGAGATGCTGAACCTGGGGTGGATGGGCGACACCTGGATCCTTTGTGGACGTAACGACACCGGTCGCGGGCACGAGGAAGCGCCGACCGCCCTGCTGTTCGACGACTCCTTCCTCTACACGGCGGCGGCCGAGGTGATCCGCTGGGATCTTGGCGACGGATCGGAGGTCGCGCGGTTTCCTCGGCAGGGGTTCATCAATGCCCTTGGCGTGCAGGGGGATCTCGTCGCCGCCGCGTCGCTGCACGGGGTGCGGGTGTCCCGGGACGACGGGGCGTTGGCGACGTTCGGCGTGGACACCGGGCGGGTCGTCGATCTCGCGTGCCTGCCGGACGGGCAGTTGGTGACCGCGCACGAGCCCGGGACCTTGAAGCTGTGGCCGGCATTGCGTGGTGATGAGCGGGACGGCGGGCGGCACCAGGCAACCGTCACCGATCTTGTCGTGTCAGGGGACGGGTCGCGGGTGGCGAGCCTGAGCCTGACCGGCGAGGTGCTGCTGTGGGATGTCGCCGCCGGCTCCGTGGTCGCGGTGGTGGACAGTCACGACGTCCCGTGCGAGCCGGTGTTCCTGGCCGACGGCACTTTGGTGGTGGCCGAGCGCACCAAGGTGCATCTGGTGTCGCGCAACGGAAATCAGCGGGTGCTGCTGCCGGACGGCAAGGAGTCGAACATCGTCTCCGTGGCCGCGATCGGTGATCATTCGGTGCTCGTCGTGCCGTACACCGGGACTCCCCAGCTGTGGAGCGTGGCCGGCCCGCAACGGGCCTTTGTTGGTGCGGCCGGCAATGGCGTGCGGTGCCGGCCGCTAATCGTCGGTCGGCACGCGTTGGTCGCCGCCGCGCTGCCGTCCGAGCACGAGCTGATCGGCGGCGCTCCGGTCAACGTCGTCGGCGTGCCGGCCTTGCAGTGTTGGGACCTCGCTCGTGGCGAGCTCGTCTGGACCCGGCACGGGCGGATCACCACCGAGCTGACCTGGCCGACCTACAGTTGGACCGTCCGGTTGGCGCGCGGCACCATCGCCACGCCCGGCGAGCACGCCGACCTCACCTCGCTGTTGTTGCTCGACGCCGCGAGCGGTGCGGTCCGCCAGGAGTTCCCGCTGCCCAGGGGCTACCACCGCCCTTGCGTCGAGTTGGCCGACGGCACCCTGTTGTTCGTCGAGCACGACGAGTTCGTCAGCACCGTGCGTGGCATCTACCCCGATGAGAACGTCGTGCTGCCGTGGTTGCAGTTCCCCCGTTCGCAGGCCCTGTGTCTGGTCCCGGAGCGGAACCTGTTGGTACGCATGGGAGAACGCGACCTCCATGCGCATCGTCTGAGCTCCGGCCGGGACCTCTGCAGCGTTCGGCTGCCGGCCGACGCAGGATGTCTGGCGATGGCCGGGGATGTGGCCGTCGTCGGAGACCGTGACGGCGGTGTGCACTTCTTTCGCGTTGAGATGTAGCGCGGACGCAAGGGCCGACACGGACCAGCCCGCCCGCACCCGCCGCCGAGCCCGTCACCATGGGACGCGCAGGGCCTCGACGCCATCAGCCGTAGCGAACTCTCGGCCCGGTGGCTCCCAGCCGCCGACCGACTCACCCGGACACTCTCGACCCGAGCGATCAGCCCGGCCCGCTGTCCATGGTCGGCAGCGGGCCGGCGCCGCTGCCTTGTCCTGTCGCGCAGTGCCCCCACCTCGCGCTGCTGCGTTGTCCTGCTGGCGGTGCCCGCGCCTCGCGTTGCTGCCTGCCCGGCCGGGCGATGCCCCGTCTCGCGCTGCCGGCCGACCTGCTGGGCAGCGCTGCCCACCCCGCCTCGCCGCCGCTGTCAGTTGACGGATGTCGGACAAGACCGCGCGTGGCGGCGGGCCGGCAAATATGCTCGGCGAATGACCAGCTTGCAGGGCCTGTGGTCGACGCCGGCGGCATTGCGGGCGGTGCGGGCCACGGTGGTGGTGCCGGGGTTGTTCGCGTTCTGCTACGGAGTGCTGGGCGACCTCCAGGTGGCGACGTTCGCGGCCTTCGGCGGCTTCGCGACGCTGGTGCTGGCGGCGTTCGGCGGCCGGGCCCGGGACAAGGTGGTGGCGCACCTGGGCCTGGCGCTGGCCGGCAGTGCGCTGATCGTCATCGGCACGGCGGTGAACGGGTCGGTGGTGGTGGCCACCGTGGTCACGCTGCCGGTGGTGTTCGTGGTGCTGTTCGCCCAAGTGGGCGGCCCGAACGCGGCCTCGGGCAGCGCGGCGGCGCTGCTGGCCTACGTGCTGCCGGCGGCCTCCCCGGGCACGATGGCCATGCTGCCCGAGCGGCTGACCGGCTGGTGGCTGGCGTCGGTGGTGGGCACGCTGGCGGTGCTGGCGCTGTCGCCCAAGCCGCCGGGCGCGCAGCTGCGGCTGGCGGTGGCCAACAACGCCCGCGCGCTGGCCGACCAGCTGTCGGCGGCGCTGGCCGGCGACCGCGACCCGAAGTACCGGCAGCACTCGCTGGACTGCAAGCACAATCTGCTCAGCACGTTCACCTCGACGCCCTACCGGCCGACCGGCCTCGCGGCGGCCGATCAGGCCCTGGACAGCCTGGTCGGGCTGCTGGAGTGGTGCACGTCGGTGATCTGCGACAGCCTCAGGGAGTACGACGACCTCACCCACATCGACGAGGTCGAGCGCCGCCTGCTGGCGGACACGGCCGCGGTGCTCAGGGACGTGGCCGCGCTGCTGACGGACGAGCCGACCAGGCCCCAGCTGGACTGCCTGGAGCGCAGCCTGGCCGAGAGCGTCGAGCATCTGCGGCGGCTGCGCAGCGACAGCGCCGAGTTCGCCGCGGCGGTGCACCTGTCGTTCCACGCCCGCGCGGCCGCCGTGGCCGCGCACACGGCCCTGGCCGACGCGCTGATCGCCGCGCACCGGGCCGACCCGGCGATCGTGTCCAACGGCCGCCGGCGCTGGTACGGCACCGAGCCCATCGGCGCCGATCCGATGCGCACCGAGAGCCGCCTGGCCGGCGTGACGACCATCGCCAACGCGGTGTCCCGGCACGCCAACCTGCGGTCGGTGTGGTTCCTCAACAGCGCGCGGGGCGCCATCGCGCTGGCCGCGGCGGTCGCCATCGCCGACCTCACCGGCGTGGAGCACGGCTTCTGGGTCGTGCTCGGCACGCTGTCCGTGCTGCGCACCAACGCCGCGTCCACCGGCTCCACCGTGCTGCGCGCACTGCTCGGCACCGTGGTCGGTTTTGTCGTCGGCGCCGCGCTGCTGCTAGCCATCGGCTCCAGCACCGCCGCCCTCTGGACGGCGCTGCCGCTGGCCGTGCTCGTCGCCGCCTACGCGCCGGGCGTGCTGCCCTTCGCCGCCGGTCAGGCTGCGTTCACGGTCGTGGTCTGTGTCCTGTTCAACCTCCTCGTGCCGGCGGGCTGGCAGATCGGTGTGGTGCGGATCGAGGACGTGGCCATCGGCTGCGCGGTCAGTTTCGCGGTCGGCGTCCTGTTCTGGCCACGCGGCGCCGGGTCGCTGGTCGCCGACGACCTGGCCGACGCCTTCCGCACCGGCGGCGTCTACCTCTCCGACGCCGCCCACTGGGCGCTGGGCCTGCGCCCGGAGGCGCCGGCCGCCTCGGCCGCGATCGCCGCCGGCAGCCGCCTGGACGAGGCCCTGCGCGGCTTCCTGGCCGAGCAGGGCACAAAGCGGGTGCCGAAGGAGGACCTGTGGCGGCTGGTCGCCGGCGCGCTGCGGGCCCGGCTCACCGCCCACTCGCTGGCCGGCCTGCCGGCCGCGCCGGGGGAGCCGGATCCCCTCCGACAGCAGCTCGGCGAGCACGCGGGCCAGGTGGCGGCCTGGTTCGACCACCTCGCCTCACGGCTGGACCGGGCCGATCACAGCGGCGCGCCGATGCTCGCGCCGCCACAGCTGCGGGAACCCGTCCTGGCCAACGGGACCACGGTCCCGGACCTGTCCACGGCCCTGTGGGTGGGCGAGCACCTCAAGCACGTGACGCCCAGGCTGATGGAGTTGGTGGCGCCAGCCGGCGCGGTGGCCGCGCAGCGGCACCGCCCCTGGTGGCGTTAGAACTGGCCCTCGCGGCGTTAGAACTGAATGGTCGGCTTGTCCTTCAGGTAGGAGTTCATGTACTGCTGCCAGATCCCGGTCGGGACGGCCACGCCCTCCTTCATGGGGGCGAGTTCCTTGCGGTGACCCAGCCAGACCGCGGTGACCAGCTGGGGCGTGTAGCCGACGGCCCAGGCGTCGGAGTTGTCGGGGGAGTCGAGAAACTCGGTGGCGCCGGCCTTGGACGCCACCTGCCGGCCGCCCTCCAGGCCGGGCCCGGTGAGCAGCGACTGGGTCACCAGCTGGGCCTGGGCCGGCTCGAACACCTGCTCCGGTGTGGCCGCCGGGTCGGCCTGGCGGTCGTAGACCGGGCTGCCGTTGGTGGCGACGATGCTGTTGATGAAGTGCGCGGGGACGTACTTGCCGCCGGCGGCGAAGGTGGCGTAGGCCTGGGCCACGTCACGGGGACGGACCGGATAGCCGCCCGAGCCGATGATGTCGCCGGTCTGCTTGCCGTCGTTGGAGGTCAGCGCCGGGCCGTTCTTGCCGCCGATGGTCTGGGTGGTGGCGACGCCGGCCTTGAGCGCGGTGTCCCGCACCTTGCCCGGGCCGATGTCGTCGGTCATCTTGTAGAAGACGGTGTTGGTGTTGTTCTTCATGGCGTCGCCGACGGTGCACTGCGGGCCGCAGTCGGCGCCGCCGAAGTTCTTGATCGCGACGCCGCCGATGGTCTGCGGGCTGGTGCCGTTGTACGGCGTGGCCAGCGTGATCTGGGGGTTGGTCCGCACCGCGGCCATCAGCACCAGCGGCTGGAAGGTGGGGCCGGGCTGGGCGGCGGTGTCGGCGGTGTCGGGCATGGACTGGTTGTCACCGCCGAACCAGGACACGATGGCCCCGGTGGCCGGGCTGATCGACACCAGCGCGTCGCCCACGTCGGGGTCGATCGAGCTGAGGGACTGCGCCGCCGCCTCGGCCATGGCCTGCGCCTTGGGGTCGATGGTGGTGTGCACCTGCGCCCCGCTGTGCCGCAGGGCTTCCTCGTTGAAGCCCTTCTCATTGGCCTCGGCCAGCACCTGCCGCACGATGAACGAGCGGGCCGGCGGCAGCGAGCCCGAGTTGGGGCTGATCGGCTTGGGCGGCTTGGTGTACCCGGCCCGCTGGTCCTGGGCGAGCCAGCCGTTGGCCGCCATCCGGTCGAGCGTGTGCGACCACTGCTGCTCGGTCCACTTCTCGTCCTCGCTGCGGGCCGGCTGGTCGATCAGGCCGGCCAGGAACGCGGCCTCGGACGGGTCGAGCTTGCCGACGTCCTTGCCGAAGTAGGCCTGCGCGGCGGCCTGGATGCCGTAGGCGCCGCGGCCGAGGTAGACCAGGTTGAGGTAGCCGGCGAGCACTTCGGACTTGCTCCGCTGCTGGCTGAGCTTGAGCGCCTGCACCAGCCGCACCCACTGCTCGGGCAGGGACTGGGCGTCCTCGCCGGTGGCCAGCCGGACGAACTGGGTGGTGATGCCGCCCTGGCCGACGTTGGTCTCGAAGCCCTCGTCCTCGGCCGCCTCGACGGCGTGCCGCACGACGGGCGGGATCTGGTCGATGCCGACGACGGTGCGGGTGCCGCCGCTGGTGGTGCCGATCGTGGTCATCACCGACCCGTCGGCGTAGTAGAGGGTCACGGTCTGCTGCTGGTCGGCGACGGCCCGGGGATCGGGGGTGTGCACCGCGGCGTAGGTGATGCCGAACGCGATGACCGGTACCGCGACGATGACAGCCACCACGATGTACCCGATCCGGCGCACGCGACGCCAATTGATGTCGGGATGCGTGGCTTCCTCGTTCACGCCGGACTACCCCCTCACGTCGGAGCGTCATGTCTATCAGTTGCTTGTGTGGACACCGTCAGGCGGTGGTTGTCAGGCCACCGCGTTCGGCAGGTTGAACAAAGGGAAATGCTCGGCCCCGAGGAACGAGGTCAGTTCCGCGATGCGATCCGCCCGCAGCGTCAGCACGGTGATCGACCAGGCCAGGTGCGGGCCGTCGCCGTCGTGGCGCAGGTAGAACGCCACCGCCGGCTGGCCGTTCGCGGTCACTTCCCGATGTCGCCAACTGCCGCAGGAGCTGAGCGGCACACGCACGGCGAAGTCCATCACGGACTCCCGCCCGCGGTACCACTGCGTCAACGGCGGCATCGACCAGGTGACGTCTTCGGTCAATAGCGCCAGCAACGCGTCGGCGTCGCCGCGTTCCAGCGCGCCGGCGTATTCCGCGACGATTTCCCGGACGCGGGCGTCGTCGACCTTCCGCAGCGTCCGCTGCCGGCTCGCGGCCGGAATCCGGTCGGCCACGATCGCGCGGGCTCGCTGCAACGCGCTGTTCACCGACGCCGTCGAGGTGGCCATCACGTCGGCGATCTCGGCCGCGGAGAAGCCGAGCACCTCGAACAGCAGCAGCGCCGCCCGCTGATTGCCGGGCAGGTGCTGCAAGGCGGCGACGAACGCCAGCTCAACCGCCTCACGCTGCTCGTACCGGGCGTCCGGGTAGGGGCCCAGCCAGGCGGCGTCCTCGGTGTGGTCCATCGGCAGCGCCCGCCGGGCCCGGGCCTCGACCAGGTCCAGGCAGGTGCGGGTGGCGACGGTGTACAGCCACGAGCGCAGCGAACTCCGCCCCTCGAAGCCGGCCAGTGCCTTCCAGGCCCGTAACAAGGCGTCCTGGAGGGCGTCGTCGGCGTCGTGGGTCGAGCCGAGCATTCGATAGCAATGCGCGTGCAGTTCGCCGCGCAGCGGCCGCACGAGTCGCGTGAACGCGGCGTCGTCCCCGCCGCGGGCCGCGGCAAGATCGGTGTCGGACTGCGGGACTTCGCTCACGCCGATGATTCTGCCGGACCAGGCCGGTCTCACTTCCCGACCGCGTTCCAACGAGAGGACCCGCCGTGAAAGAAGATCTACACCACTACCTGCGCGACGCCCGGGAGTCGATCCTGTGGAAGCTCGATGACCTGGGCGAACGCGATGTCCGGCGGCCGCTCACGCCCACCGGAACGAACCTGCTCGGACTTGTCAAGCACCTCACCACGGTCGAGCTGCTGTACCTCGGGATCGTGTTCGACCGGCCTCCGCTGAACCCGGTTCCGTGGCTGCGGCCGGACCTCGAGCCCAACATCGACCTGTGGGCGGCGCAGGACGAGTCCCGCGAGTACATCGTCGGCGGCTATCGGGACGCGTGGCGGCACGCCGACGCCACGATCGCCGAGCTGGACCTGGACGCCGTCGCCACGATCGTGTGGTGGCCGGAGAAGCAGGCGACGCTGCACCGCGTGCTGGCCCACGTCGTCGCGGAAACCCAGCGCCACCTCGGCCACGCCGACATCGTGCGTGAGCTCGTCGACGGGGCCGTCGGCCTGCGCAAGGGCCAGGACTTCCTGCCGCCGCGCGACGAACAGAGCTGGCAGGCGCACCGGAGCCGGCTGGCGAACGTGGCCGACCGGTTCGAGTGAAGCGAAAGCCGCTGTGGTCCCGCACAGCGGGACCACAGCGGCTTTCGTGTCGCAGGCCCACCTCACTAGCGCTTGGCGGGTCTGCGACTCAGGGTTACTGGCGACCTCGCAAGCTCGGTCGCGGTAGCTAGCCCGCGGCGATCGTCGACCGCACCCACGAGGAGATGACGCTGACCGAAGCATCGCCGTAGATGGACTTGGTCCGGCCGCACGTGTCGGCCCCGGGGCCGTCCGCGCCGCGGCTGTCGCTGCCGACCAGCAGGCCGTTGACCACGGCCGGGCCGCCGGAGTCGCCGTAGCAGTCGCTGCCCGACACCGTGGTGGCGAAGCACAGCTCGACGCTGCCGGTGATGCCGGCGCAGCTGCTGTCGCTGGCCACCTTGGTGGACAGCTGGCGCAGCGTGGAGCTCATCGGGCCGCAGCCAGGGCTGCCGCAGGTCTGGCCGAAGCCGTACAGCGTGACCGCGGCGCCGACCGCCGGCGAGCTGCTGGCGATCTGGATCGGCGTCTGGCTGACCGCGGAGGTCAGCTTGTACAGCGAGAAGTCGTAGCCGCTGCCGTTGTACTTGGGGTTGCGCACCCACTTCGAGACCCTGGCCAGCGTGCCGCCGCTGTTCAGGTTCTTCGAGCCGATGCGGATCTGGGTGGCGCCATCGCAGTGGGCCGCGGTGAGCACCCACTGGCTGGCGACGAGCTCGCCGCTGCACCACATGCCGGAGCTGTCGCCGACGGCGGCGGCCCAGGACGGGGCGGTGCCGACGGTGGTGCCGCCGACGATGTCCGGCGTGCTGGCGGCCTGGGCCGGCACGGTCGCGATGCCGAGCAGCGCCAGGGCCATCGCCGCGATGGCGGAAAGCCTGCTGATCTTCAAGGGGCACGCCTCCACAGGGGTACCGGTGGCGCCCCCGGGATTGCGGTGTCAGGGTTTCCGGTGCGCCACAAGCGGATGGTGTGCGCCCAAGGTAGGAGTGTTCAGCGGGGCCCGGACACGGCCGAAAGTCGGGTATTTCGGACGCGTCGGGTTGCCTGATGTGTCAATCCGCCGAAAGCCCGGACCAGGTCCAGCGCGGCATCGGCGCATCGGTCGGCACGACGCTGTCCCGCGGGGCGTAGATCAGCACCTCGCTGACCGCCCATTCCATGTACGCCCGCATCGCCGAGCGGAACTCCGGATCATCGGGCATTCCCACCTCGTCGACCGCCGCCATGAAGCAGTCCACGAACCGACGGCCCAGGTCGTGCATGCCGCTGCCGTTGTGGGCGTGCGTCAGCAGCAGCGAGGAGTGGTCGCCGGCCGTGGTCGAGTACACCGGCGGGCCGCCGAGCACCTCCGCCCAGTAGGCGGCCAGTCGCGCCACGTGGTCCGGGTGCTGGTCCGGGTGCGAGAACGGGTGGTTGAGCTCGGGATCGGCCAGGCAGCGCCGGTGGTGCGCGGCGGCCAGCGCGAGGAAGGCCGCCTGCCCGCCGGCGTGCTCGTACAGGCTGGGTCGCATGTCGGCCAGCGTGGCACACCCGTCGCCGGTCCGGAATGGACAACGTTGTCCGCGGTTTTCTCGAGACCCGGACGAATTCCGCGGTGGATCGGTTCACCCGTCTCTTTCGACGTTTTCGACCGAAGTTGCCCTCCCCCGGCGCGGTTCGTGTGGTTGCATCTGTTCCTCACCACCGAAAGGGACCGCGGATGTCCATCGAGCAGGTGCGTCGGGCCGTGCTGCTGCCGGCCGAGGCGGAGATACTGCGCCGCGGCCTCGACGCGTTCGCCGAGCTCGGCTACGAGGCGACTTCCGTGCGGGAGCTGGGCAATCGTCTCGGTGTCAGCCACAACTTCGTCAACGACCGCTACGGCTCCAAGGGCGCGTTCTGGGAGGCCGTGGTCGACTTCGCGCTGACCGACGCGCGTGGACAGCTGGATCCCGTGCTGCTGCGGCACTTCGAGGATCCGGCCGAGCGGCTGGCGGCGATCGTGCGGCGGTTCTACCAGATCGCCGTGCGCAGCCCGCAGCTGAGCCGGCTGATGGCGTATGAAGGGACAAGGGATTCCGCCCGACTGGACTATCTGCACGAGCGTTTCCTCACGCCGGTGCTGCTGCTGTGCGCGCCCTCGGTGGACGAACTCGTTGCCGCGGGCCGGATGCGGCCGGTGCCGCTGTTCCAGTTGTACTCCCTGGTCACCGGGCCGATCGCGACGCTGACCCAGGTTCCGCTGGCCCGCCGCTTCGGTGAGCTGCCGGTGAGCGACCAGGAACTCAGTGCTACCGCGGACTCGTTGGCCACCATGGTGATGTCCGGACTGCTGCGCGAGGACTGCATGCGATGATGGCCGCCGGGGGTGGGGTTGTTGGTGCATGTTCATCCGTCGGCCGTCGTCGCGCCCGAGGCCGAGCTGGCTGACGACGTTGTCATCGGTCCGTACGCGGTGGTGCACGGCTGCGTGCGCCTCGCCGCCGGCGTGCGCGTTGACTCGCATGCCGTGCTGGGCGGGGATCCGCAGGACCTGGCCTTCACCGGCGGCCCGACCGCGGTGGAGGTCGGCCCGGACACGGTGATCCGCGAGGCGGCGATCGTGCACCGGTCGACCACGTCGACGCCGACCCGGATCGGGGCCGGTTGCGTGATCATGGGGCAGACCCACGTGGCCCACGACTGCCAGCTCGGCGACGGCGTGGTGGTGTCCCAGGCGGTGTCGCTCGGCGGGCACGTTGCCGTCGACGACGGGGCCGTCATCGGCGGCCTGTGCCTGGTGCAGCAGCATGTTCGCATCGGCCGGCAGGCCGTGGTCGGCGCGATGTCCAAGGTGACAAGGGACGTGCTGCCGTTCTGCGGCGTCGACGGCAACCCGGCGGCGCACCGGGCGTTGAACGTGATGGGGTTGAAGCGATCCGGCATGCCCCCGGCCGACTACCGCGCGCTGCGGCACGTGTTCGACCTGTTACGCGACGGGCACGAGCTGGACTCGTGGGCCGACGGGCCGGTCGCGCAGCTGGTGGAGTTCCTGGCCGGCCCGTCCCGCCGCGGCATCAGCCCGTTTCGGCATGGCGGCGAGGCGGTCTGACCGCCCCTTGGGACAGCCGGGACAGCACCTTCGGGGTGACGGCGGCGTAGTTCGACGGGTCCACCGGGTTGAGCCACTGGGAGGCGCGCCTCAGCGCCGGGATGTTGGCGTCCAGGTCGTCCAGCATCTCGTCGATGTTGTGCAGCGAGAACGGGATGATCTTCGTGCCGCGGCAGTGGTGGCCGTCGGTGGCGACGTCCATGAACGCCAGCTGGTCGTGAATCGCCTGCCGCATCCGGTCTTCCGGCGGCAGGCCGATCGCGCCGGCCAGGTCGGCGGCGATCCACACGGCCGCCATCTCGGCGTTCAGCGGGCTGAAGAACGACGAGTTGTAGCCGTTGAAATACAGCCCCGGCACGGAAACCGGCCGAATCTGCCGGTACAGCCGGAAGTTGCCGCGCTCGTCGAACAGCTCCTGCTGAACTTCAGCCGGCAGGAACGGCACGCCCTGGCGGAAACCCGTGGCGCAGACGACCAGATCGGCCGGCAGCGCGGTGCCGTCCTGTAGTTCCGCCATCGGCGAGCCCGCTCGGGTGAACAGGCGACTGATGGTGGTGTTGCGGCGCACGGTGATCGTGCCGTCGGCGACGCCCTCGAAGAATCCCTCGGTGACCAGGCCGATCGCGCCCTTGACGATGTCCTCCAGCTGCCCCGGCGGCACCAGGTCGAGCGCGCGCAACCCGAACTGCCGCACCGACACCATTCCGACGGAGTTGAGCATCCGTCGCCGCAGGCCGTTGCCCGGCCCGTGCAGGAACCGCTCGACGCCGCGCAGCCGCAGATATCGGAACAGCGCCTCGCCCATTCGGGTCAACAGCAGCATCTTGAAGTTCACCTTGCCGCCGATCAGCCGCGGCACCTTCCACAGCAGCTGCCGCGCGATCACGTCGGTGCTGGCCGCCACCTTGCTCACCGGCACGGTCACGTCGCAGGCCGACTTGCCGTAACCGACGACCAGGACGTGCTTGCCGCGCGCCGCCTCGACATCGTGGAACTCGGTGGCCGCGCAGACCCGCCCCGAAAAGTCCTTCAGGCCAGGGAATTCCGGCACGGCCGGCGCGCAGAACACGCCGTTGGCCACCACCAGCCGGTTGTAGAGTTCGCCGTCCACGCTCCATTGCTCGCCGCACGGCCGGGCGTCGTTGATCTCCGTGTTCAGCCGCACGTCGATCCCGAACCTCGTGGCGTACGCGGCGAAGTACGCCTGCACCTGCGCGCCGTCCGGCCATTCCGGATAGTCGGCCGGCATCGGGAAGTCCGACAGCGAGTACTGCGCCTTGGGGCTCTGCGTCGTCACGCCCGGGTAGCGGCGGCTGCGGCTCCACACCCCGCCGACGTCCGGCGCCTTGTCGTAGACGACCGCCTCGTGCCCGGCCTGCGTCAGCACCTTGGCCGTCGCCAGCCCGGCCACGCCGGCCCCGATGACCGCGACGCGCATCGTCAGCTCACCTGCAGCACGATGCCGAAGTCGGCCATGATGCGCTTGAACACCGAGATGTCCTTCGGCCCCGGCGGCAGGTCGGCCAGCGCCTGGTAGTAGTCCTCGAGACCGGCCGGCGACACCACGGAGATCACGCGTGCCTCCTCGTTCGAGGAGTTGCGGAAGGTATGTACGACATCGCGCGGCAGGAACAGGTAGTCGCCCTGCTCCAGCACGTAGTCCTCGCCGCCGAGCGTGACGTCCAGACGCCCGGCCAGGCAGAGGAACGACTCGTCCTCGCGGGTGTGCAGGTGCGGCGGCGGGCCGTCGGTCTCGCCAGGCACCGTATACTCGAACAACGAGTACGCGCCGTGGGTGGACTCGCCGTTGGTCTTCATCGTGATGCCGAGCCCGATGGCCGGGATCTGGCGTCCGAGCCGGTTCCGGAGCAGGTAGCCGCCGCCCAGAGTCACCGTCGCCTCCCTTGGTGGGTGTGGGATTTCAGCCTGTCGGCGGCGCCGGGGAGACGCAATCTCGGATCCCGCTCAGCGGGACCTGGCGTACGCCCGAGAGGCGGCCGCGGCGGCCAGCCGCACCGCCGGCCCGATCCGGTCGGCCCGGATGATCTTGCTGGGGCCGGTCACCGACATCGCCGCCACCACCTCGCCGAGCGGCCCGAACACCGGCGCGGCCACGCAGCTCACGCCGATGTTGCCCTCCTCGCGTTCGGTGGCCCAGCCCTGGTCCGGCACGGCGGTCAGCTCGCGCAGCACGGCCAGCGGGTTGGTCAGCGTGCGTGGAGTCCGGGCCGGCAGGCCGGCTTGGAGTACCGCCTGCACGGTGGCCGGCTCGGAGAAGGCGAGGATGGCCCGGCCCAGCGCCGAGCAGTAGGCCGGGATCGTGCCGCCGGCCTGCTCCAGCATGGGCATCGGCCGGTGCCCGGTGATCCGCTCCACGACCAGGATCTGGGTGCCGTCCAGCACGCCGAGCTGCACGGTCGTCTTGGTGGCGTGGTGCAGGTCCTGGAGGAACGGCAGCACGGACTCGCGCAGCTCGTGCCGGATCGGGGCCAGGCTGGAGATCTCGAACAGCCGGTTGCCGACCCGGTAGCGGTCGCGCGGCTTGTCCAGCCAGCCCAGTCGGATCATCTTGTCCGCGGTCCGGTGCACGGTCGAGCGGGGCAGGCCGGACCGCTCGACCAGCGCGGCCAGCGTCAGCTCGCGGTGGGCGGCGTCGAAGGCGCCCAGCAGCTCGGCGGCCCGGTCCAAGGCGCCCATGCCGTCCCGCTCAGCGGGACTCATCGTTGTCCCAGGCAGTCCATGACGGCCAGGCTAGCGCTTGCCGTTCTGACTGGGGAGGCCGTCATCAGCACTCGAACAGCACTGGTCGGCGGTGGGGCCGCCGGCATCGGTCACGCCACCGCGGCGCATCTGCTGCGCCAGGGCCACGGCGTGGTCCTGGCCGGCCGGCATGCCGACACTTTGATCGCCGCTGCCGACAAGCTGCGCGCGGACTGCGCCGGGCCGGTCGACACGCTCGTGCACGACGTGGCCTGTCTGTCTGATGTGGACGCCGCGCAGACTGTGCAGCACGTGGAGGAAGTCCATGGTTCCCTGGACATTCTGGTGCTCAACGCCGGCGGGCCGCCGCCGGGCGGCATCCTGGATGTGACGGACGAGCAGTGGCTGCGCTCGTTCGAGCTGCTGCTGCTCGGCCCGCTGCGTCTGGCGCGGGCCGCGCTGCCGGCCATGGCCGTGCGTGGCTTCGGGCGGGTGATTCTGGTGACCTCGGCGGCCGTCCGTCAGCCGCAGCCCGACCTGGCTATCTCCGTTGTGCTGCGGTCGGCGGCCACCGCTGCGGCCAAGCTGCTGTCCCGCGAGTACGCCGCCAACGGCGTCACCGTGAACTGCGTGGCCCCCGGTGCGACCGCGACCGACCGCCGGGCCGAGATCCTGGCCGCCCGCGCCGCGTCGTTCGGATCCACTGTGGACGAGGTGGCCGCCCTCGACACCATGGAAGTGCCGGCCGGGCGACCCGCTTCCGCCGACGAGATCGGCGCGGCGGTGGCGTTCCTGGCCTCCCGTGCGGCAAGTTACGTGAACGGGACCGTGCTCACGGTCGACGGCGGCCGGACGGAGACGATCTGATGGCCCAGTCCGGACCGGACTTCAGCATGGCCGATTTCCTCGGCGCGATCAGTGACACCGTGCGGCCCAGTGCGTTGCGCCCCATCGTGGTGCACGCCGACGACCTGGAGCGGCTGCCCGCCGACCAGGTGCACAACCCGACCACGCTGGCCATCGCCGGCACGCTGCCCACCACGTCGTTCGAGATCTTCCGGCAGACCATCCCGCCCGGTCAGAGCTCCGACATGCAACGGCACCACCACGAGACCGTGCACTACGTGATCTCCGGCGCCGGGCACAGCGAGGTCGAGGACGAGACGGAGTCGTGGGCGACCGGCGATTTCGTCTACACGCCGCCGTGGACCTGGCACCGGCACTACAACGACTCGGTCACCGAGCCGGTCGAGTTCCTGACCATCGAGAACTCCCGGCTGTTGGGGCTGTTGGGCGTGGGACGCCGGCAGAGCGCCGGACTGGTCTCCGTCGAGCAGGCCCGCGCGAGATTCGGAGGGGACCCGTCATGACGGCCCAAGAGAATTCTGCTCTGCCCGCACACATCTCCATCTGGGACGAACTGTCCGATGTGGACCACGAGCTGCGGCACGTGAACGTGCGTGGCGCGCGCACCCGGGTGCTGCGCGCCGGCGCCGGGCCAGACCTGGTGCTGCTGCACGGAACCGGCGGGCATCTGGAGGCGTACGCCCGTGACATCGCCGGTCTGGCCGAGCACTTCCGTGTCACCGCCTACGACATGGTCGGTCATGGCTGGTCCGACCTGCCCGACCATCCGTACACGATCGACGTGCTGTCGGAGCATCTGCTGTCCCTCATGGACGCCCTGGGCATCGGCACCGCGCATCTGTCCGGGGAATCGTTGGGCGGCTGGGTTGCCGCGTGGACCGCCGCGCACGCCCCCGGTCGCGTCTCTCGGCTCGTGCTGAACACGCCTGGCAATATCGCCAACAAGCCCGAGGTGATGGCTCGGTTGCGCGAGAGCACCATGGCCGCGGTCGCCGATCCGTCCGACGCCACCGTGCGGCCCCGGGTCGAGTTCCTGTTCCACCACAAGGAGATGGTCACCGACGAGCTGGTGCTGCTGCGCCGCAAGGTGTACAGCCGGACCGGCTTTTATCGGGCCATCTCCAACACCCTGGTGCTCCAGGACCCTGTGGTGCGGGCCGACTTCGCTTGGGATCCCGCCTGGGTCGGCAAGATCACCGTGCCGACGCTGTTGCTGTGGACCGATCACGATCCGACCGGCAGCCTGGACGAGGCCCAGTTGCTGCTGGAGTGGCTGCCGGACGGCCGTCTGCACGTGATCTCCGATGCCGGCCACTGGCCGCAGTGGGAGCAGGTCGACGAGTACTTGGCCGTGCACAGGGACTTTTTGCTGGGGGAGCTGTCTTGACCGAGATCATCGGCATGGTGGCCATGTCCCACTCGCCGTTCGCCACCCTCATGCCCCCGTCGCATCGGGACGAGCCCGGCGCCGCCTTCCTGGCCGACGCCAATCGCGTCCGACGGGCTGTGGCACGGCTTCGGCCGACCGCCGTCGTGGTCATCGGCCCCGATCATTTCCACGCCAACTTCTACGACGCCATGCCGCCCTTTGTGCTCGGCGTCGAGGAAGCCGTCGGCTTCGGCGACTTCGCCAGCCGGTCCGGCCCGCTGCCCGTCGCCTCCGACCTCGCCTGGGCCGTCCGTGACGGCTTGGCCACCGCAGGCTTCGACCTGTCGTTGTCCTACTCGCTGACCGTCGATCACGGCGTGGTGCAGAGCTACGACATGGTGGTCGGCGACGTTCCGTTGGTGCCGCTCGTCGTCAACACTGCCGCCCCGCCGCTGCCCGGCATGGCCCGCTGCATCGCCCTCGGCGAGACTCTCGGCGACGTGCTCCGCGCCGCTCCCTTGCCTGGTCGGGTCTTGTTGGTCGCGTCCGGCGGCCTGTCCCATTGGCTGCCGTCCAACGACCCTCGTGACCCGTCCGTGGTGGGGGAGCGCCGGTTGTCGGTGATTCACGGCCGCAAGGACGCCCGGGCCTTCGCCGCCGCCCGTGAACCCCGCGTGCGCGCCATGGCCGGCGACCCGTCCGCCCCCGTCAACATCGACTGGGACCAGTGGTTCCTCAAGCAGCTCGCCACTGCCGATCTCGCCCCCGTCGCCGCCCTCGGCGACGTCGGCCTGGAGACCCGGGCCGGCACCGGCGGGCACGAGATCCGCAGCTGGCTCATCGCGGCCGCCGCCGTGCGGGCGCCGCTGGTGTGGACCAGCTACGAGCCCGTGCCCGAGTGGATCACCGGCATGGGCATCGGCACCACGTTCCCGGTCGACTAGGCGCCTTTCTCACCACGGAATACGTTTGCGCTCCCGGAAGAAACCGCCGTTGGGGCCGTTGTCCGGCAGCGTGGCCAGCCACACCGCGGTGTCCGCGCCGTCGGCCACGCTCACCGGCGCACCGCCGCCGCCCATCCGCGTTCGCACCCACCCCGGGCACACCGCGTTCACCTTGACGCCACGGGGCACCGCCGCCGACACGACCAGGGTCAACGCGTTGAGCGCCGCCTTGGCGATGCCGTAGGCCGGCGGATACGGCACACCCTCGGTCATCGCACCGGCGCCCGAGGACACGTTGACCACGCGCCCGTAACCGCGGTCGATCATGCTCGGCACGAACGCCTTGGTGGTGCGGAACGCGCCCATCATGTTGATTTCCATCGACTCCGTGAACACCGCCTCGCTCACGTTGAAGAACGACATCGTCGGGTAGACGCCCGCGTTGTTCACCAGCACGTCGATCTCGACGCCGTCCGCGGCCAGCCGCGCGGCGCAGTCCCGCACGCTGTCGGCGTCGGTGACGTCGAGCTGCTCGGCCCGGGCATGCCCGGCCGGCGCGCCCACGTCCTTGAGCGCCGCCTGACCGCGCTGCTCGTCCCGCGCCGTCAGCACGATGTCGAGTCCGGCGGCCGCCAGCTGGCGGCACACCTCCAGGCCGATGCCCCGGTTCGCGCCGGTCACCAGGGCCGTGCGCCGGCCGTTCCCCTTGCGGCTCATCGGTGCTGTGCTCTCCCTTGTCGGTGTCCCGGGTGCCAGCAGCATCATCGCGTGCCGGCGGGGCAACCAGAACGCGATAGTGCTGGTACTGCTGGTTCTCAGTTGGCCACCCCGGCTCCTGCGCCAGCAGGGAGGCCCTACCCCAGCTGCTTGTCCACGAAGCACCAGCGCCAACTCTCGCCAGGCTCGTAGCTCCGCATCACGGGATGCCGGGTGTCCCGGAAGTGCTTGTCGGAGTGCTTCCCCACCGACGAGTCGCAGCAAGCGACGTTGCCGCACTTCAAGCACTTCCGCAGGTGCACCCACGTGAGCCCCTCGTCGAGACAGGCGGCGCAGCCGTCCTCGCTGCTGGCCGGGACGTCACGCCACTCGTGGGCGAGGTGCTTGCACGCCTGCGCGAGCGACGCTGGCGCACGGAGCTCGCGGTCCTCCTGCTGCGGCTCCTCCTCGTCCCGGTCGAGCATGGACTCCTCGATGTCGAGCCGTTCCAGGACGCGGCGCAGCACGACGTCGTCGGCCGAGCCGTTGTCGCGAGCCTTGAGGCAATGCTCCCGCTCGACCTGGAGCAGATCGAGCCGCAGACGCCGGTAGGCGTCGCTGGGGGTCTCGTTGAGGGCGCTCTGCCGACCCAACTGCTCCCAGGCCGCGTCGGTACGGCCCTGGAGCCGCTCCCGAAGCCGCGCGACGATCTCGGGCGGGTCGTTCTCGGAGGTGATCTCGTCCAGCCGCACCAGGGCGACACGAACCATGTCGTGCAGCAAAGCGGCTTCCTGCAAGGCATCCTGCGCGGGATCGGGTCCGGGCAGGCCCATCCGGCGGACGAGCATGGGCAAGGTGGTGCCCTGGAGCACAAGCGTGCCGGCCACGACGACAAAGGCGGCGAGCACGAGCACCACCCGTTCCGGCGTGTCCGGGGGCAGGACGAAGGCGGCGGCCAACGTCACGACACCGCGCATGCCGGCCCAGCCGATGACGA
Source organism: Kutzneria sp. (assembly GCA_036403095.1). Taxonomy (GTDB): domain Bacteria; phylum Actinomycetota; class Actinomycetes; order Mycobacteriales; family Pseudonocardiaceae; genus Kutzneria. The sequence goes on from DASWRQ010000100.1 coordinate 59,264, forward strand.
CGGAGTACCGCCACGGCCACGCCTTGTGCCGCTTGAGGCCCAGCGCCTGCTTGAGCCGCTTCTCGGCGGCGACGCCGAACAGCCAGAGCAGCCGGGTCAGGATGGTCGCGGCGAGCACGGCGGCGCAGATCAGGCTGAGCATGCCGACGGACAGGCCGCTGCGGCCGACCTCGGTCAGGATCCGCCGCAGCTGGAGGCCGATGAGCAGGAAGACGGTGTTCTCCAGCAGGTACTGCACGGTCTGCCAGTTGTGCCGGCTGGAGGTCCGGGCCGCGCCGGACAGCACCCGCGGCGACCGGTGGCCCATGATCAGGCCGGCGATCACGACCGCGAGCACACCCGACCCGTACATCGCCTCGCCCAGCAGATACGCCACGAACGGCACGGCGAAGGACAGCGCGGTGTCGGCCACCGTCTCCTGGAGCTTCAGGCGGACGAACGAGGCGACGTAGCCGACGACCACGCCCGCTACCGCGCCGCCGACCGCGGCCAGCACGAAGCCCTGGCCGACGTGCCACAGCGAGATCGAGCCGGTGATCGCCGCGATGCTCGTACTCAGCGCGACCAGCGCGGCCGCGTCGTTGAACAGGCTCTCGCCCTCCAGCAGCCGCACCATCTTGCGCGGCATCGCGACCCGCCGGGCCACGGCGGTCGCCGCGACGGCGTCGGGCGGCGCGACGACCGCGCCGAGCGCGAAGCCGGCGGCGAGCGGCAGGCCGGGGATCACCAGCCAGGTGACCAGGCCAACGCCGGCGGTGGTGAACAGCACCAGGCCGACCGACAGCACGGCGATCGGGCTGCGCAGCCGGCGGAAGTCGAGCAGCGAGGTCTGGATCGCCGTCGAGTAGAGGAGCGGCGGCAGCAGGCCGATCAGCACCACATCGGGATCCAGCTGATAGGCCGGCACGCCCGGCACGAACGAGGCGGCGACGCCGACCACGATCAGGCACAACGGCGCCGACCAGTCCAGCCGCCGCGCGATCGTGGTGACGGCCAGCACCGCCACCACCAGGCCCACAATTTCCGCCGCGATCTCCACGGCGGTGATTTTCACTCGTCGGAGGGCTCGACAGCCAACCGGCCCGCCGACCCTTTGTGAGAGTTAACTTGCATGAAGCCCGGACTGGCCCATAGAGTCGTGAGAGTTAACTCTTACGAAGGAGCTCCGCATGACACGCGTGTTCGACCTGGGTGACGGCCTCACGGTGACGGTGGACCAGCGGGACGGGGCCGGTGAGCCGGTGCTGGTGCTGCACGGCGGCGCCGGCCCGCGGTCGGTGCAGGGACTGCCGGCGTTGCTGCCGGGTGACCCGGTTGTGCTCACGCCGACGCACCCGGGCTTCGACGGGCAGCCCCGACCGGACTGGTTCGACAGCGTCCCGGACCTCGCGGTGGCCTACCTCGACCTGCTGGACGTGCTCGAACTCGACCGAGTGCTGGTCGTCGGGAGCTCGATCGGCGGCTGGATCGCGGCCGAGATGGCGACCCGGGACACGCGGGGCCGCATCGGGGGAGTGGTGCTGCTGAACGCCGTGGGCATCGACCCGGCGGCCGGTCGGCTGACCGACACCCGTGACCTCAACCCGGCCCGGCTCGGCGAGTTGGCCTTCGTCAACCCGGCGCTGCGCCTGGACCCCTCGACGCTGACCGACGAGCAGCGGGCGACCGGCCTGGCCAACCAGCAGACGCTCGCGGTGTACGCCGGCGAGCCGTTCATGTACGACCCGAAGCTGCGCCGTCGCCTCCGTCGGGTCGACACGCCGGCGCTGGTGGTGTGGGGCGAGCAGGACGGTATCGCGACCGTCGACTACGGGCGGTCGTACGCGCAGGCGTTTCCCCATGGGCGCTTCGTGTCGGCGCCGGGGGCCGGTCATTTCCCGCACATCGAGGCGGCCGCGCTGACGGCCGCCTCGATCGAGGAGTTCGTGAAGCAGGAACTCCTTTAGGTCGCGGGGGTGGTGGCGTAGCGCGACATCACCTCGATCGTCGCCGCCGGGGTCAGCTCGCCGTCGGCGGCGATGGTGTCCCGCAGGTCCCGGAAGTACTGCACGTACAGGTCGGGCGTGAAGGTGTTGAGCATGACGGCCGGTTCGTCGCCGGGGTTGGCGAAGGTGTGCGGCACGCCCGGCGGCACCATGACCAGGGTGCCCTTGGGCGCGTCGTGATCCCGGTCGCCGACGGTGAAGCGGACCAGGCCGGACACCACGTAGAAGCCCTCGTCATGCCGGGCGTGCCGGTGCTGCGGCGGCCCGGCGCTGTGCGGCGCGAGGGTGATCTCGCCGATGCCGAGCCGGTGCTCGGTGACGCTGCCGTCCTCCATGATCCGCATCCGGGCCGGGCCCAGTTCGATGACCTCGCCGCCGTCCGGGCCGGTGATCGAGACGTCGTTCACGAGCATCTCCTTCGTGAAAATTGACTCTCACGAGGCTAGGCGGCACTCGTCTTCGGATGCAAGTGCTCTCTCACGAGTGAGGTAGACTGGTGCGCATGCAGACCGCCTCCGGCCGGGTCAACCAGAAGACCCGCACCCGCACCGCCATCGTGCGGGCGGCCGCCGAGCTCAGCAGCACCGGCCGTGAGGTGACGATGCCGGAGGTGGCCCGGGCCGCGCTGGTCTCGGAGGCGACCGCATATCGTTACTTCCCGGACCTGGCCTCCCTGCTGCGCGAGGCCATCGCCAACCAGATCCCCAGTCCCGAGGAGGCGCTCGCCGACGTCGCCGACTCCGTCGACCCGGTCGAGCGGATCGCCGCCGCCACCGAGTTCCTGCTTCGTCACGTGCAGGCCCGTCAGGGCGTGGTGCGCGCGATGATCGCCGCCACCATCGTCCGCCCCGAGCAGGCCGGCGCCCGTCCCGGCATGCGCTTCGGCCTCATCGACTACGCCCTGGCCCCGCTGGCCGGCACCCTCGGCGGCCGCGATCCCCGGGCGCTGGCCCAACTCAAGAACGACCTCGCGGTCGTCGTCAGCGCCGAGGCCCTGTTCTCGCTCACCGATCTGCGGGGCATGGCCCCCGAGGCCGCGATCACCAGCCTCGTGCGCACCGCCACCACGCTCACCCGCGCCGCTATCGCCTGACTGCAAGCGTTTCAGGTAAGCGCTTGGTGACTTTTCCCGGCGCAGTCGGCGAATCGGGTCGTTTCCTCCATTGTGTACTTAGGTGGGCGGCATTCTGCCAACCGGCGTACTGGGCGAGCGGGGCCGGCTGTAGCCCGAAGGATCTGGTTCCCGGGGTCGTTGTCCGTTCCGGACAAC
>DASWRQ010000101.1:0-14583 GCA_036403095.1 Kutzneria sp.
CCCGCTCACCCGACCCGGCCCGCTCACCCGACCCGGCCCGCTCACCCGACCCGGCCCGCTCACCCGACCCGGCCCGCTCACCCGACCCGGCCCGGTCGATGGCGCGGGTGGGGTGCGGGCGGAGCACCGGGGTTGGGGCGGCGTGGAGGCTCCCCGATCGGGTGCCGCACGGCGATCGGAGGTGTTTGTTGGTCGCCGTGTTTCACGTGAAACGGGGTCGTCGGGGAAGATGGGGCGGACACGGTTTCACGTGAAACGTGCGGACGGATTGGGAGCGTATGAGCGAGGCGTGGGAGCCGCCGGCGGACGTCGTGGAGCGGGTGTTCGGCGACGGTGCGTCGGGGGCCATCAAGTTCGCCGCGCTCTTGGCCGACCATGGAGTGGAGCGCGGACTGATCGGCCCGCGTGAGGTCGAGCGGCTCTGGGAGCGTCATCTGTTCAACTCGGCGGTACTCGCCGAGTTGGTGCCGCCGAATTGTCGGGCAGTGGACGTAGGGTCGGGGGCGGGGCTTCCCGGCATCCCGCTGGCGATCGCGCGACCGGACGTCCGGCTGACTCTGCTGGAACCGATGGCCCGCCGCGTCGCCTGGCTCCAAGAAGTCGTGGACACCCTCGGCCTCGACGTCGAGGTGGTGCGGGGCCGGGCGGAGGAACCCGAGGTGCGCAGTCGGCTCGGCGGCAGCGACATCGTCACCGCCCGGGCGGTGGCCCCGATGGAGCGGCTGGCCAAGTGGTGCCTTCCGCTCCTCCGGTCCGGCGGGCTGATGCTGGCGCTCAAGGGAGCCAGCGCGGCCGAGGAACTGGAACGTGATGCGGCAGCGGTGGCGAAGGCGGGCGGCTCCCGACAGTGGGTGGCCACCTGCGGCGCCGAGGTGCTCGAGGTGCCGACGACCGTCGTCGTGGTGGAACGAGATGAACGGGTGGGGCGTCGTGACGGCGGACGTCGGAGACGGAAGGATGGGTGAGTGTGTACTCGGATCCTCAGATCGGAGCACCGCATGTTCCACGTGAAACAGAGCGACTCGCAGAGGCACACGACGGGCCCGTCGGAGCCGGAGAGGTACTACGCCCGATGAATCCAGCAATGAGCGAGTCGGTCATGGCCGGCGAAGGCGCCACCTGGACTCCGATCGAAGCCGAGGCCCAGCGCGCCGCCAAGGTGCTGCACCCGGATTCGTTGAAGCTTCCTCGCCCCGCCCACCGCCGCATCATGACGGTGGCCAACCAGAAGGGCGGCGTCGGCAAGACGACCAGCACGGTCAACCTGGCTGCCGCGCTCGCCCTGCACGGCCTGAAGACGCTCGTGATCGACCTCGACCCCCAGGGCAACGCCAGCACCGCCCTGGCCATCGAACACCGGTCCGGCACACCGTCGGTCTACGAGGTGCTGATCGGCGAGATCTCCATCGTCGACGCGGCGGCGGTAAGCGAGCAGTCGCCCAACCTGTACTGCGTGCCGGCCACCATCGACCTGGCCGGCGCGGAGATCGAGCTCGTCTCCATGGTGGCCCGCGAGTCCCGCCTCAAGGAGGCGCTGTCCAACGAGGCGCTGGACGCGCTCGGTATCGACTACGTCTTCATCGACTGCCCGCCCTCGCTCGGTCTGCTCACGGTCAACGCGCTCGTCGCGGCCAAGGAGGTGCTGATCCCGATCCAGTGCGAGTACTACGCGCTGGAGGGGCTCGGCCAGCTGCTCCGCAACATCGACCTCGTCAAGGCGCACCTGAACCCGGCGCTGGACGTCTCCACCATCCTGCTCACCATGTACGACGGCCGCACCAAGCTGGCCGACCAGGTGACCAGCGAGGTGCGCGGCCACTTCGGCGACACCTGCCTGCAGACGGTCATCCCCCGCAGCGTGAAGGTCTCGGAGGCGCCCGGCTACGGCCAGACGGTGCTGGCCTACGACCCCGGCTCTCGGGGCGCGATGAGTTACCTGGACGCCGCCCGCGAGATCGCCGATCGCGGCACGGAGATGGAGAGCGCATGACACCGCCGGAACGCAAGGGCGGCCTCGGCCGCGGCCTCGCCGCGTTGATCCCGCAGGGACCACCCGCGACCGAGGCCAACGGGTCGAGCGCCCCGGTCGGCGTCCTGCCGGACGCCGCTCCCCCGGCGGTGGTCGGTGGCAACACGGTGGCCGGTGCGGTCTACCGCGAGGTGCCGATCACCGAGATCAAGCCCAACCCGAAGCAGCCCCGCCAGGTCTTCGACGAGGACGCGCTGGCCGAGCTGGAGCACTCCATCCGCGAGTTCGGCCTCATGCAGCCGATCGTCGTGCGGGAGCTCGGCCACGGCTCGTACGAGTTGGTCATGGGCGAGCGCCGGTGGCGCGCCTCCCAGCGGGCCGGCCTGGACGCCATCCCGGCCATCGTGCGCCAGACCGCCGACGCGGCCATGCTGCGCGACGCGCTGCTGGAGAACATCCACCGGGCGCAGCTGAACCCGTTGGAAGAAGCGGCGGCCTACCAGCAGCTGCTGGACGAGTTCGAGGTGACACACGAGGAACTGGCCTCGCGGATCGGTCGCAGCCGGCCGGTCATCACCAACACCATTCGGCTGCTCAAGCTGCCGCTGCCGGTCCAGCGCCGCGTCGCCGCCGGCGTGCTCTCGGCCGGGCACGCCCGGGCGCTGCTCGGACTCGAGGACTCCGGTTCCCAGGAGGACCTCGCCGCGCGGATCATCGCCGAGGGGCTCTCGGTCCGAGCCACCGAGGAAATGGTGACGCTGGCCAAGAACGAGGCACCGGCCAAGCCGAAGCCCGCTCCCCGCAAGCCCATCCACGCCCCCGGACTCCAGGACCTCGCCGACCGCCTGTCGGACTCGTTCGACACTCGGGTGAAGGTCGAACTCGGCCGCCGCAAGGGCCGCATCGTCGTCGAGTTCGGGTCGGTCGACGACCTTGAGCGCATTGTCGGCCTCATCGCGCCGGATGCGACAAATCAGACACGGATCGGGGAGATCCCATCACCCTGACGACTTACGTCACGGTGACGTTGGGGAAAAACGTGGGCAGGAGAGGTGCCCGGCGGCCAGTAGAAAGCGCGCCGGGCGGCAGCGGAGGTCGAGCCAGAATCTGGCCGGGCGGCGGCGGTGTTTCACGTGAATCTGGACGGGCGGTGTTTCACGTGAATCCGGCCGAGCGCCGATGGCGAAACGACAAGCCTTGGACAACGGGGCGACCCGGACTTGCTCGACGGCGCGCGGTGATCACCGCACCGAGTGGGAGTGAGGGGCGGGACCCGAAGTCGCTCGGCGGCTGACGGGTTGGGGACGCACTGAGCGGGCCGGACTAAAAGCGATGGCCGCCGGTCGTCGAGCTCGGCTGCCGGACAGGCAGCCGAGCGGAACGTCGGGTCAGCGGGGGCCGCGGGTGACGGCGCGTTCGATGAGGGCGGCGAAGGTGTCGCCCAGGGAGCGGCCGGCGGCTTCGATGGCCATGGGCAGCAGCGAGGTCTCGGTGAGGCCGGGCGACACGTTGACCTGAAGGAAGTTGACCGTGCCGTCGGGGGCGACGATGGCGGTGGTGCGGGAGACGTCGCGAAGGCCGAGCAGGCGGTGGGCGGCGACGGCGAGCTCACCGACCTCGGCGCCGGCGGCGGAACTCAGGCGAGCGGGGGTGTGGAAATCCGTGAGCCCGGCGGTGTAGCGAGCGGTGTAGTCGTAGGTGCCGGTGGTGGGACTGATCTCGACGGCGGGGAGGGCCTCGGGACCGGAGGGACCGTCGAGCACACCGACGGCCACCTCGACACCGGTGACGAACTGCTCGGCCAGCACGGTGTCGCCGTAGGCCAGGCAGCCCACCATGGCGGCGGGCAGCTCGGCGGCCTCGCGGACGACCTGGGTGCCGAGGGCGGAGCCGCCCTGGTCGGGCTTGAGGATCAAGGGCAGGCCGATGCGGTCGACGAGGGCGTCCAACACGGCCTGGGCGCCGAGCTCCCGGAAGGTGCTGTGCGGTAGGACGACCCAGTCGGGCGTGGAAAGGCCGACACGGGCCAGCTCAGCCTTGGCAGTGGGCTTGTCCCACGCCCGACGGCAGGCCCGGGAGTCGGTCCCGACGTAGGGCACGCCGAACATCTCCAGGATCGACTGGATGGAGCCGTTCTCGCCCTCACCGCCGTGCAGGGCCACCACAACGGCATCGGGGCGGTTGCCACGCAGGCGCTCCAGGAGGCCGGCGTCGGCATCCCACTCCTCGACGGTCAACCCGACCGAGCGAAGGGCAGCCGACAACCGGCGCCCCGAACGCAGCGACACGTCCCGCTCGTGCGACAACCCACCCGACAGCACGGCGACCCAGCGATCCGACATGGGAGCCACCGTAGATGACGGTCAGGCGGTGTCCGGAGTCGGCGTCTGCGCGCCGGACAGGCGCCGGTGTGTCACGGTGCCGAACGTGCTGAGCAGCTCCAGCTCCCCCTCCAGCACGGCGGCGAGGCGGCGAACGCCCTCCCGGATCCGCTCAGGCGTCGGGTAGCAGTAGGACAGGCGCATCTGGCGGCTGCCGAAGCTGTCGGCGTAGAAGGCGGTGCCGGGCACGTAGGCCACGCGCTGCGTGACGGCCCGCGGCAGCATGGCCTTGGTGTCGAGACCTTCGGGCACGGTCAGCCACACGTAGAAGCCGCCCTCGGGCTTGGTCCACGTGCACCCGGCCGGCAGCTGCTGCTCCATCGCGGCCAGCGTGGCGTCCCGGCGCTCCCGGTACGCCTCCCGGTAGGTCTTGATCTGGCCCTTCCAGTCGTGCTGCGACAGGTAGCGGCTGACCACGGCCTGGGTGAAGGCGGGCGGGCACAGGGTCGCGGACTCGGCGGCCAGCACCAGCTTCTCGCGCACGGCGTGCGGCGCGAGCACCCAGCCGACCCGCAGGCCGGGGGCGAAGGTCTTGGAGAACGAGCCGAGGTAGACCACGTTGGTCGGGTCGGCCGAGCGCAGCGCCGGATAGGTCTGGCCGTCGAAGCCGAGCAGGCCGTACGGGTTGTCCTCGACCACCAGCACGTCGTGCTGGGCGCAGATCTCCAGGATCTCGGCCCGGCGGGCCACTGACAGCGTGACGCCGGCCGGGTTCTGGAAGTTGGGGATCGTGTAGAGGAACTTCACCCGCCGGCCGCTGGCCCGCACGGCGACCAGGGCCTGCCGCAGCGCCTCGGGCACCAGGCCGGCGTCGTCCATCTCGACGTGCACGACCTGGGCCTGGTAGGCGGAGAAGGTGCCCAGCGCGCCCACGTACGACGGGGCCTCGGCCAGCACGACGTCGCCCGGGTCGCAGAAGACCCTGGTGACCATGTCCAGCCCCATCTGGGAGCCGACCGTGACCACCACGTCGTCGGGATGCGCGGAGATGCCCTCGAGCGCCATCACCTCGCAGATCTGCTCGCGCAGCTCGACGGTGCCCTGGGCGGAGCCGTACTGGAGCGCGGTCAGGCCGTCGGCGGCGATCATCTGGCCGACGTCGGCGGCGAGCGAGTCCAGCGGAAGTGCGGAAAGGTAGGGCATGCCGCCGGCCAGGGAGACAACCTCGGGGCGGCTCGCCACCGCGAAGAGCGCTCGAATCTCAGATGCCGTCATGCCCGCAGTGCGCGCCGCGTAGCGGCCGAGGTGCGGGTCGAGGCTGCGTCCGGCCTGGTGCGCCGGCTGAGATCCGATGTCGCTCACGCCTGCCTCCCTCAACTTGTGAGGCGTGGTAGATCAGATGAGTGTAACGGGCGTCCCGATCGGGGCTGAGTCCTTCCGACGCTCGTCACACCGGCCTATGCTGGTCCGGTTCCCGTGGGGTCACGCGGGGTTGGAGTCTGCGCGTGGGAGGTCGGGTGTCGCGGCGCGTTGTGGGCGTCACTCTGGACAACCTCGAGCACCTCCCCAAGCGGTGCCGCAAATGCGTGTTCTGGGAGCTCGCGCCGCACTTGAAGGAGCAGGCCGAGGAGTACGGCCAGACCGACTTCGAGAAGGAGGCCTGGGTCTCCAGCGTGCTGCTGGAGTGGGGCTCCTGCGGTCGGATCATCTACGTGGACAACGTGCCGGCCGGCTATGCCCTGTACGCGCCGCCGAGCGCGGTGCCCAGGGCCGTCGCCTTCCCCACCGCCCCGGTGTCGGCCGACGCCGTGCTGCTGACCGCGCTGCGGGTGCTGCCCGAGTTCGAGCGGGGCGGCCTGGGCCGGGTGCTGGTGCAGGCGGTGGCCAAGGACCTCACCCGCCGCGGCGTGAAGGCGATCGAGGCGTTCAGCGACGCGTCCATCGACGACGAGGCCGGCTGCGTCATCCCGGCCAACTTCCTGCTCTCCGTCGGCTTCAAGACGGTCCGCCCGCACCCGCGCTGGCCCCGGCTGCGCCTGGAGCTGCGCACGGCGCTGTCGTGGAAGGAAGACGTGGAGGCGGCGCTGGAGCGGCTGCTCGGCACCGTGACGATCACCGGCGTCGGCAGCGCCGAGCCGAGCCTGCGTCCGGCATGAAAAAACGCCCCGCATGAGCGCGGGGCGTTTCATTCGACCTGGGTCGATCTATCGCTTACTCGGCCTTGGCCAGCTCGTGCCGGATCAGGTCCGCGAAGGTGAAGGTGCCGGTCGGCTGGTCGTTCTCGCCCAGCAGGTAGAGCCGCTTCACCGCGACCAGGATGCCCTCGGCGACGGTGTCCCGGAACGCCGGATCGGCCAGCTTGGCCCGGTCGCCGGCGTTGGTCAGGTAGCCGACCTCCACGCGCATCGCCGGGCAGCGCGTCATGCGCAGGATGTCCCAGGTCCGGCCGTGCGTGCGGCAGTCCGGCAGCCCGGTTCGGGCCACCAGCTCGCGCTGGATGAAGCCGGCCAGCGTCTCGCCGACGGTGGACGTGGTGGTGCCGTTGCCGGTGCCGTAGTGGAACGTCGCGACGCCGCTGGCCAGCGGGGAGGCGTTGGCGTCGGTGTGCAGCGACAGGATCAGGTCGGCGCCGGCCTCGTTGGCGAACCGGGCCCGCTCCTTCTCCGGCGGGCACTGGTCGGGCCCGCGGGACAGCAGCGCCTCCATGCCGGTGGCCTGCATGCGGCCCTCCAGCCGGCGGGCCAGGTCCCACACCAGGTCGGCCTCGCTGAGCGTGCCGACGACAACGCCGCGGTCCCGGCCGCCGTGGCCCGGGTCGATGACGATGCGCTTGCCGCGCAGCCGCGGCCCGGCCCGGCGGACCTGCTCCTGCTCGCGCAGCAGCACCGGACGGCCGCCGCGGACCTTGGGCGTCAGCTGACGCAGCGCGCGCACCGTCTCGGCGCCGCAGATGCCGTCCGTGGTCAGGCCGTACTCACGCTGGAAGTTGCGCAGCGCCAGCTCGGTCTGCTGGTCGAACACGCCGGTGTGGCGGCCCGCGTCGAAGCCCAGCTCCAGCAGCCGCTCCTGAAGGGCGGCCACGTCGTCACCGGTCATCGGGTGCGACACCAGGTAGGTCAGGGGTCGGTCGCCGAGCTGGTAGGTGGCGGCGCGCAGGGACGCGTAGGTGGCCGGGCCGACCAGACCGTCGGTGATCAGGCCTCGCTGCTGCTGGAAGGAGCGGACCGCGTGCTCCACCTCGGCGTCGAAGACCACCTCGCCGTCCTGCGGGTTCCCGGACAGCAGCCCCAGCGCGATGAGAGTCGACCTGATCTCGGCTACCGCCGGACCGACGTCACCGCGACGGAGAACCTGCATACACCCTCGCTCGTCTAGGGCGCCGGATACCTCCGGCGCGGTGTGGACGCTTCATTGTGCCCTGTCCGTGACAATGCTCAGAACGGGGCTACTCAGAGCGTTCGGCCCATTACGGATATGGTCCGAACGGTCCAAGACGAGCGGCGGCCCGTGCGTCGAAGGGTAAGACGCACGGGCCACTCGAAAGGGTTGCCTCTCGGCGTGTCACAGCACTCCGGAAAGCTCCGCCAGCATCGCGGCCTTCGGCTTGGCCCCGACGATCTGCTTCACCGGCTCGCCACCCTGGAACAGCATCATGGTCGGCACCGACATGATCTGGTACTTACGGGCGATGTCCGGGTTGGCGTCGATGTCCAGCTTGGCCACGGTCAGCTTGTCGGCGTGCTCGCCGGCGATCTCCTCGAGCACCGGCGCGACCATCTTGCACGGGCCGCACCACGTCGCCCAGAAGTCGACGAGCACCGGCTTCTCGCTCTTGAGGACGTCCTGGTCGAAGGACTTGTCCGTGACGATGACGGTGTTGCCGGCCATGGTGATCTCCTACGGGGTGGAAGGGAGGGACGTCAGTTGACGGGGACGGCGGTGGCCTCGGGTTCGGCCACGGCGTCGGCGTGCTCGGCCAGCCAGCGTTCAGCGTCGATGGCCGCCGCGCAACCCGACCCGGCGGCGGTGATCGCCTGCCGGTAGGTGTGGTCGACCAGGTCGCCGGCCGCGAACACGCCGTCGAGCTTGGTGTAGGTGGACGGCGTCAGCACCTGCACGTAGCCGTCCTCGTCGAGGTCGACCTGGCCCTTGACCAGCTCGCTGCGCGGGTCGTGGCCGATCGCCATGAACAGGCCGGTCACCGCGAGCTCCGACTCCTCGCCGGTGCGGGTGTCGCGGACCTTGACGCCGCTGACCGTGGTGTCGCCGAGCACCTCGAGCACCTCGGTGTTCAGCTGCCACTTGATCTTGTCGTTGGCCCGGGCCCGCTCCAGCATGATCCGGGAGGCGCGGAACTCCTCGCGCCGGTGGATGACCGTGACGCTGCGGGCGAAGCGGGTGAGGAAGGTGGCCTCCTCCATCGCCGAGTCGCCACCGCCGACCACCGCGATGTCCTGGTCGCGGAAGAAGAAGCCGTCACAGGTGGCACAGGCGGACACGCCTCGGCCGAGCAGCTTCTGCTCACCCGGGATGTTCAGGTAGCGGGCGGCCGCGCCCATCGCCAGCACCACCGCGCGGGCGGCGTGGCGGACGCCGTTGGCGGTGACGTACTTGATCTCGCCGGTCAGCTCGACCTGCTCGACGTCCTCGGTGCGCAGCTCGGCGCCGAAACGCTCGGCCTGCGTGCGCATCTGCTCCATGAGCTCGGGGCCCATGATGCCGTCGCGGAAGCCGGGATAGTTCTCCACCTCGGTCGTGGTCATCAGGGCGCCGCCGAACTGCGTGCCCTCGAACACCAGCGGCTCCAACTGCGCCCTGGCCGCGTACACCGCCGCGGTGTAGCCCGCGGGGCCGGACCCGACGATGATCAGGTTCCGGACTTCTGATTCCGCCGCCACTGACACGACCTCCGTATCGCGCTCGCCAGACATCTTGTTGAACGCGATGGTAGGTGGCCGGCATTCCACACCGGCGAGTGACGGCCGGCACGAGGCCGGCCGTCGCCCTGTGGTCAGCCGCCGATGGTGGTGTTGGCGAAGGTCGCCGGGTTGCCGGCCGCGCAGTCGTCGCCGACGACCAGCAGCTGGTAGCGGACGGCCTGACCGGTCGAGAGCAGGAACATCACGGCCGGTTTGCCGTCCACGGTGGCCCGCCGGCCGTAGATCGGCTTGGTCTTGCCGTCCAGGCCGTTGGCCGCCAGGCACGAGCTGAGCTTCGTGTCATCTGTGAACGGCCCGTAGTCGTGGGCACCGAGCGCCTTGAGGCCGGCACCGGGCAAATCGCCGCTGCGCAGGGCCAGCGGCCCGGTGTTCTGCGGGTCCGTCTGGATGCTCGTGTGGGGGACGGCCTGCGGCGTGCCGGCGGTGCCGCCGCCGGGCAGCGTGAACACCACGATGCCGATCGCCACGGCCGCGGCCGTGACCACGCCGCCGGCGATGCCCAGCAAGCGATTGCGGCGACGACGGGCGGTCGCCAGATCGACCACCGGCGCCATCGGGCCGGAGGGTTGCTGAGGAGCCATAGCCGGCCGCAGGGGCACGGGCGGCGGCACAGCGCCGGTCACGGGCGGCACCGGGCCGGTGGTCGGCGCCATGGGCGTGACCGAGATCGGCGCTTGGATCGGGCCACTGGAGTTGGCGCTACGAGCGGCGGACTCGGCCGCCAACGCGGCGTCCAGGCGAGCGGCGACGTGGTCGGGCATGCGCATCGGCGGCAGCGCCGACAGCTCGGCCTGGGTGGCGTCCAGGGCGGCCAGCACGGCCAGCGCGTCGGCGTCGAGCCGGGACCGGTCGCCGCCGTCCGCGTGCAGGTCGGCGAGCAGGTCAACGGACCACGGCGGCCCACCGTGGGGCGAATCCCCGTTCATCGGCCCTCCCAGTGGCGTTGCGGATGCGAACCCGGTGCACTACCTGGGACGTTCGCATCTGCACTTGGGTTCCGCAGGTGCCCGAGAAGTTTCGCCAGCTTCGTGCGGCCCCGGGCGCAGCGGCTCTTCACCGTGCCCTCGGCGATGCCCAGCAGCTTCGCGGTCTCCGCCACGGAGTATCCCTCGACGTCGACCATGACGATCGGCACGCGTTGCTCGTCGGGCAGCACGTGCAGCGCCTCCTGGACGACCATCCGGGTCTGCAGCTCCGACACCGCGTCGCGGGGCACGCTGGGCTCCTGCGCCCCGGCCTCCGGCAGCGGCACCGTCGGTTTGCGCCGCCGGATCCGGTCCAGGCAGGCGTTCACCACGATGCGGTGCAGCCAGGTGGTCACCTGCGACTCGGCGCGGAACGACCCGGCCGCGCGGAACGCGGAGATGAATGCCTCTTGGAGCGCGTCAGCCGCCTCGTCCGGGTCGCGAAGGGTGCGTACGGCCACCGCCCACATCCGGTCCCGATGTCGCCTGACCAACTCCCCGAAAGCATGCGGATCGCCGGCGGCATGAGCCGCTATCAGGTCGGCGTCCGAGCTGGCGGCTGCGGTCACCCGCTGAGGATATCGGTCCTGCGTTCAGGCCCTTTGACGCGGCGGGCCGGGCGGGTCGAAGGGCAGGTCGGTGATCACCCGGGAGGTCACCGCGCCCCGATGAACTTCACTTCCGACAGCTGCGAGGCCCAGAGCTTGCCGCTCGGGCTCATGCTGGTGATCCAGACGACGATGCGGTCGCTGGGCGAGGTCATCTTCACCGGGATGACCGTGTCGCCCGAGCCCAGCACGCCGGAGCCGACGACCAGGGTCTGCTGGAGCTGGGGCGTGCCGCTGGCCGCGGTGCGGATCTCGACCCTGGTGTTGGCGCTGGGCGAGGTGATGACCACCTGGGCCAGCTTCACCGGCGTGCCGAAGGTGGCCATCAGCCCGATGCCGGGCTTGAGGGCCGGGAAGTTGTTCAGGTACTTGTCGGTCCGCCACGAGGTGTTGGGGTCGCCGTCGACGGCCAGCGCGCCCTTGCTGGGGCTGTCCGGGTCGCTGGCCACGTTGAACACCGTCACGCCGGCCGGCTTGACCGGGCCGGCGGTGGCGGTGGGCGCGTTGTTGACCGACTGCTTGGTCTCGCTGGTCGGCACGACCTGGCTGATGACCAGCGGCGGGCCGCCGTCGCCCTTGGTGTTGTTCTCGTTGAAGAAGCCGACCACCTGCATGGCGATCCAGCCCAGCACGAGCAGCGTGGCCACGGCCAGCGCGCTGACGCCGATGACCAGCTTGCGGGTGCGCCGGGAGTCCTTGACCGGCCGCTGGGTCGTCCAGACGACATCGTCCTCGGGCTCGTCCACCACGGCCGGGATGAGCCCGGTCTCGGCCTCGGCCTCGGCGATCTCGTCCAGCACGGCCAGGATGGCGGCGCCGGTGCGGATGCCGCCGACGCTGGTGTCCTCCAGGCTGCGCACGGCGACGGTGGACAGCGAGTGCGGGACCATCGGGTGCAGGTTGCGCGGCGCGACGACGCTGCCGTTGGGGCCGATCGGCGCGGCCGGCAGCCCCTCGGGGCCGCCGGGCAGTGCCCAGCGCCCGGTGAGCAGCAGGTACAGGATCGCGCCGAGGCCCTTCACGTCGTCTCGGGACGTGGCCTCGGCCCGCGGCCCGGGGAACGCCAGCCGCAGCTGGCCCTCGGGGGTGACGCGGATCCGCTGCGGGTGCTCGGTGCCCAGCACCAGGCCGGCGTGGTGCGCGCCCTCGACCGCGGCGGCCAGCGGCTCCAGCAGCCGGGACGCGGTGGCGGCGGGCAGCGGCCCGTCGGCGATGAGGTCGATCAGGTCGGTGCCGTTGGTCCACTCGGCGACGACGATGCCGAGGATCTGCTCCCGCGGGGCGATGCCGTTGCCCGGGCTGAGCACGTCCAGGATCCGCGACACGCCGGGGTGCGCGTAGCTGGCGGCGTGCATGGCCCGTTCGATGGTCCGTCGAACCCTCGCGGCCGCGCGTGCGTCAGCCTGATTGCCGAGCAACAGGGTCAGGGCGACGTCGCGGCCCAGCTGACCGTCACGGGCTCGCCACAGCTGCGCGTTGCAGCGGGCGTCCGTGCCGGAGTAGCTGAGCAGCCGGTAGCGGCCGTCGCCGACCATGCCGCCCGGCAGGAGGGCATGGCTGGGCGGCCCGGCAGTGCCTCTGCCGGGCGGGGCCATCTCGGTCGGCCAGGTGCTCACCGCGTGCTTCTCCCGTCCCGCTCGGGGTCGAGGGTACGTGAAACCGGTCGGTCGGGCCCCCGGTGAACCCTCAGGTGCGCCGCACGAATCGGGTGATTCGGCTCAGCGCCGGCTGAAGTTCGTGCACTCTCAGCAACGTCATCATGCCGAATGCGCATGCCAGGCCGAGCAGTCCGCCGCCGACCAGGGTCAACCAGGCACCGCCCGCGCGGTGGATACCCCCGGGAATGTATCGGGTAACCACCAGAGCCACTGCGAGGGCGGCGGCCGCGCCCCAGACCGAGCTGACGCCGGTCTTGACGTAGGTCTTCACCACCCGGCGGCTGCCGAGCTTGCCGAACCGACGGCGCAGCCACAGCTCCCCCAGCACCATCCCGATGGCGTAGGTGAGTCCGTTCACACAGGCGATGCCGTAGACCACGTCCTGGGCGGGGAACACGAACGGGCAGGCGAAGGTGAGCGGGACCTGGAAGACGACCATCAGCATGCGCAGCACGGTCGGCGTGCGCGAGTCGTTGAAGGCGTAGAACACCCGCAGCTGGAGCAGGGTGACGGCGTAGGGCAGCAGCAGGAAGGCCGACGCCGTCACGCCCAGGCCGAGCTCGAACGCGCCCGTGGACTCCGAGGACTTCAGCGAGAACAGGGCCACGCCCATGGCCGGCCCGAGCACGGTCATCAGCGCGCTGATCGGCACCAGCATCACCGCGGTCAGCCGGCTGCCCTGGGACAGGTAGTCCAGCACCTCGGGCACGTCGCCCTTGGCCGCGGCCTGGCTCATCTTCGGCATGATCGCGGTGAGCAAGGACACGCCCAGCACGCCGTAGGGCACCTGGAGCAGGTTCCAGGACTGGAGGTAGATCGACAGCCCGCCGCCGGCCGCGCCGGTGGCCACGCGGGTGGTCGCCCACACCGTCACCTGGCTGACCAGCACGTAGCCGAAGGCCCAGCCCATCAGGCCGCCGAACTGGCTGATCCGCTTGTCCCAGCCCCACCGCCAGCGCAGCTTGAAGCCGCTGCGCAGCAGCGCCGGCACCAGCACCACGGCCTGCGCGGCCACGCCCAGCGTGCTGCCGATGCCCAGCACCAGGAACTTGGCGTCGGTGATGTGGAACGGGTTGAGGTCCCGGTCGCCGGGCACGATCACGTACGCGGCCAGCGTGCCGAACATGATCACGTTGTTGGCCACCGGGGCCCAGGCCGGCGCCTTGAAGATGTTCTGCGCGTTGAGGATGGCGCAGAACAGGGCGCTGATCCCGTAGAACAGGATCTCCGGCAGCACCAGGTAGCCGAACGCGGTGACCACCTCGGGCCGGGACTGCCCGGTCGAGTCGTCCACGAACACCTTGGTCAGCAGCGGCGCGCAGGCCACCGCCAGCACGGTCACCGCGAGCAGCAGGACGGTGCCCATGGTGACCAGGCGCTGGGTGTAGGCGACGCCCTTGTCCTCGTCGTCGTGCCTGGCCTTGATCAGCACCGGGATCATCACGCTGGTCAGCACGTTCCCGACAAAGAGCTCGTAGATCATGTTCGGGAAGTTGTTGGCCGCGTTGTAGGCGTCCTGGGTGGCGGTGATGCCCAGCAGCACGGTCAGCGCCAGCCGCCAGCCGAAGCCGGTGACCCGGCTGATCAGGGTGGCGATGGCCATCGAGCCGCTCGCCTTGGCCAGTGAGGGCGTTTCCTCGCCCTGTAAGTCCGCCGCTCGTATGACGATCGTCGCCGGCTCGCTCAACTCTCGCTCGACCTCTCGTCGCCGGGCACGCCGGCGGTCAGCTTTTCGGGGACTGGCGTGTGCACCGGCTCGGTGACCTCGGCGGTGGCCTCGGCCGGCGGTTGCGCCTTGCGCTTGCGGGATGCGGTGATCCGGCGGTAGATGCGGCGTCCGGACAGGCCGAACAGGGCCGCGGCGGCGATACCGGTGATCACCAGGTTCACCGTGCCGAACGCGGTCGACGACAGCTCGATGCGCGCCGGCCCGCCCAGCACGGTCTGGCCGGAGGTGGTGGACAGCGACGCGGTCACGGTGAACCGGCCGCTGCGGGCCACGGACGAGTTGAGCAGCACGTCTCGCGGCAGACCGGCGGAGATCCACTGGTAGGTCGGCGCGGCGCTGACCCCGCTCAGCGGCTGCAGCTTCACCGCGACCTTCACCCGGACCCGCAGGTTG
>DASWRQ010000102.1:0-3345 GCA_036403095.1 Kutzneria sp.
GTCCCGTTGGTGGTGCCCTTGCCGTTGGCGTCCAGGCACAGCGTGGTGCCGGAGTCGGTCACGGTGAGCTGGCCGGAGGAGGTGTGGTTGAAGGTCTGGTTGCTCTGGCCGTTGCAGGAGTAGATCTGCAACTGGGTGCCGCCGGTGGTGCTGGAGTTCGGCACGTCCAGGCACTTGCCCGCGCCGACCGCGTGCAGCGCGCCGCCCGGGGGCGGGGGCGGGGTGGTGCTGACGTAGCCGGCGGTGATGAGCGCGGCCTGCACCGCGTTCTCCGTGGCGTCCGTGGGGAAGCCGGTGGTGACGGCGCCCTCGAAGAACTCGCCCTGGCCGCCGTTGCTGTTGTCGCCGCCGGTGCCCAGCTCGACGTCCGGCTGCACCTTCATGGGGTTGTAGCCGTTGGGTAGCGCTCCGGAATAGGTGGTCGTCAGGCCTCCGGTGGTCGCGTCCCCGTTCTTGAGCGTCATGTTGGAGGTGCCGTTCTCCTTCTCCCAGGCGCTGACGAAGTGGTGGCTCACGCCGGGGTTGTCCGCGGTGTTGGGACCGCGGTTGGTGCTGTACATGCCGTTCTCGAGGTCGGCCTCCACCCAGGGCCCGGGGCCGGTGCAGCCGCCGAACCAGCACGCGTTGCCCCACTCGATGGCGTTCATCGTCGCGTTGCCGTCGTCGTTGTGACTGGTCTCGGCGGAGCCGAAGTCGAAGCAGCACTGCGAGTTGTAGTAGTCGGAGGAGGTGACCATGTAGATCCCCTCCGGCTGCGAACCGGTGGGCACGCCGACGGTGTTGTCGACGCGGTAGCCGACGCCGGGGTGGACCTTGACGCCGAAGGCCGCGTGGCCGCTGACCGTCACCGGCAGGGCCATGGCGTCCGCGCCGACGTCGGAGCCGTTCGGGCCCGGGCCGTGCCAGAACCCGCCCGAGGAGATCGGCATGTCGTTGTGGTGCGTGGTCTGGTCGTAGAGCTTGGTGATCGTACAGGACGTGTTGGCGCAGAACGTGATCTGCGCCGCGCCGTTGGCGTAGTCGCCGGGCGCCAGCAGGCCGACGTCCGTGCGGGTGTTGTCGGACGCGCGCTGGATCTGGTAGAGCGGCCCGCTGTAGGTCGCGTACAGCGCGCGCACGGTGCTGTACGCGGCGGCGCACGGCGTGCCGCCGCTGGCGTACACGTCGCACGGCAGCGACGTGGCGGCCTGGGCGGCCGGGGCCTGCGCCGTCGCGGCCCGCGTCGTGCCGGCCGCGCTCTGCACGCCGGCCACGGCCAGGACGGCCGCGAACGCGAGCGCCAGGAGCGGACGCAGGGGACTGTTCAAGCCCCTGAGGATGGATCTGAACAAGGCTTCACCTCCGAGATGGGTGGCTCTCGAACCGATTCGATCCGAGAGCCCGGGTACGGTGCTGAACGTGGCGGAACGGTGCGAACACAGGCGCCGGTCAGCGGTCAGCTGAGCGTCCACTGCTGGTTGCTCTGGCCGTTGCAGGCCCACAGCTCGACCAGCGCGCCGTTGGCGGTTCCGGCGCCGGTGACGTCGAGGCAGAGCCCTGAGGCGACGCCGACGATGGTGCCGTTGGAGTTCACGGTCCACTGCTGGTTGGGCTGGCCGTTGCAGGCCCAGATGATGACCTTGGTGCCGTTGGTGGTGCCCTTGCCGTTGGCGTCGAGGCACATCTGGGTGCTGCCGGAGTAGACGGTGAGCGCGTTCGAGCTGGTGTGGCCGAAGACCTGGTTGCTGCCGCCGGCACAGGTGTTGATCTGCAGCTGGGTGCCGCCGGTGGTGCTGGAGTTCGGCACGTCCAGGCACTTGCTCGCGCCCACGGCGTGGATCTCGCCGCCGGTCGGCGGCGGGGGGGTCGAACCGGAGATGCCCGAGTTGTTGATCACCTGCTGGGCTGCCGCCGGCCAGTTGGTGCCGCTGACCTGAACGTTCCCGGTCAGCACGTTGTTGTGCGGGGAGCCGGTGGCCACCTGGGTCGCCCCGGAGTTGTACCAGTTGGTGGAGAAGGTGCTGTTGCTCGTGTTGTTGTTGCCGTTGGCGTTGGTGAACGCCCACACGCCGGCGTCCTGGATGACGTTGTTCGTCAGCGTCTCGTAGCGCGAGCCCTCGTCCAGGTACAGGCCGACGGTGTTGTGGTTGTCGTAGATGTAGTTGTAGTTGAGCGTCGCCCCCGGATCGGCCGACAAGGTGTAGATGCTGCCGCCGTCGTGGAAGATCTTCTTGGTGCCGTGCACCTTGTTGTAGCTGACGACGGTGTTCTTGAGCGTCGTGGCCGTGGAGTAGATCGGCTGGTAGTTGTACGTGCCGCGGTTGACGTAGTCCTGGCTGCCGCCGGCGTCGTTCATGCCCCAGCCCCAGCCGCTGTCGATGCCGTCGTAGCCCAGGTTCGACACCTCGTTGTGCTCGATGTCGGCATGGGTGACGTAGGTCGACAGGATGCCGGACATGTCCTTGTAGTCCTCGGCGACGCCGCTCACCAGGTTGTTCGTCAGGGTGACGTTCTGCACCGTCATCGCGGCGTTGGACGGGTGGTGCGCGTCCGGCTGCACGCCGCCGACGACGATCCCGCTGCCGGAGTCGTCGGTGAAGGTGCCGTGGTCGACCGTGACGTTGGCGGCTCCCAGCCCGATCCCGGAGGCGTTGGCGTTCGCGTCGTTGCCGATCCCCAGACCGACCTGGCCCAGGTGCGTGAACGTGTCGCCGGTGAAGCTGATGTTCGACGCGGCCGAGACCTGGACCGCCGCCGGGACCTGGTTCCAGCTGTTGCGGGTCGCCTCGAACAGCAGGCAGCCGGACTGGCAGGAGGACAGGAAGTCAGAGGGCTGGTTGTACTGCTTCGCCAGGAACGTGCCCGTCTGCTGGTCCGCGTAGCCGATCGAGCTGCTCGGGCCGAGCCAGGTGGTGTGCTCGAAGGCGACGCCCTGGAAGGCGATGTGCGACGCGGGGCTGCTGTAGCTGCCGCTGATCTGCACCAGCGACGTCAGGCGGGGCAGCTCGATGTCGTGGGCGGTGGAGTTCCAGCCGGAGGGCGCCTTGTAGTAGAGCTGACCGGCCTGCGGGTCCAGGAACCACTGCCCGGTGTTCTTCAGGAAGGAGTACGAGTTCTCCAGGTACAGCTGTCCGCCGGCGAAGGGCTTGGCGAGTGTGTCGTAGCCCCAGTTGTTGTTGTTCCAGGCCGGCTGCTGCATCGTGATCGTGGTGCCGCTGATGCTCGACACCGGCGCGAACCGGTCGGTGAACGAGTTCTGGCTCTCCACCTCGATCCTGTTCTGCTGCGGGAGCGAGGACAGGTAGTTCAGCGCCGAGTTCACGATGTTCATGCCGTTGTTGGTGATCTGCACGTCGCTGCGGTTGA
>DASWRQ010000103.1:0-16637 GCA_036403095.1 Kutzneria sp.
GGTCGGGCCGCCACCTTCTCCTAGGAGGCTTGATTGCTCAGAGCGGTCGGGGTGAGCAAGCACTTCGCCGGCGTGCAGGCGCTGCGGGAGGTGGACTTCGAGCTGCGCCCCGGCCAGGTGCACACCCTGGTCGGCGAGAACGGGGCCGGCAAGTCCACCCTGATCAAGGTGCTGACCGGCGTGTACCAACCCGACGCCGGCCGTCTGGAGCTGGACGGCGATCCGGTGGCGTTCTCGCGGCCGCTGGACGCGCAGGCCGCCGGCATCAGCACGGTGTACCAGGAGGTCAACCTGGTGCCGTCGATGTCGGTGGCACAGAACCTGTTCCTGGGCCACGAGCCCCGCAGTCGCCTGCGGCTCATCGACTTTCCGGGCATGCAGGCGCAGGCCCGGGAGCTGCTGTCGGAGCTGGGCATCAGCGTGGACCCGCGGCGGCAGCTGCGCACCCTCGGCCTCGGCGTGCAGCAGATGATCGCCGTGGCGCGGGCGGTGCGGGCCCGGGCCAAGGTCGTGATCATGGACGAGCCGAGCTCGTCGCTGGAACCCCGTGAGGTGGAAACGCTTTTCGCGGTGATCCGACGGCTGCACGAGCGGGACGTGGCCGTGCTCTACGTCAGCCACCGGCTCGAGGAGCTGTACCAGATCTGCGACACCGTCACGGTTCTGCGTGACGGCCGCGTCGTCCACAGTGGACCGCTGGCCGACATCGGCCGGCTGGAGCTGGTGGCCAGCATGCTCGGCCGCGAGCTGTCCGGGGACCGCACGGTGTTCGCCGGCGAACACCACAGCACCGATGCGACCGTGTTGCGCGGCAAGGGTTTGCGCCGCCGGACCGTGCTCGACGGAGTGGACCTGACCGTGCGTCCCGGCGAGGTCGTCGGCCTCGGCGGACTGCTGGGCTCCGGCCGTACCGAGACGATGAAGGCCCTGGTCGGCCTCCAGCCCCTGGACGCCGGCGAGATCGAGGTCGCCGGCCGCAAGGTGCGCACCGGCTCCGCGCCCGCCGCCATCCGGGCCGGCCTGGTGCTGGTGCCCGAGGACCGCAAGGCTGAGGGCATCATCCCCACCCTGTCCGTACGCGAGAACATCGTGCTCGCCGCGCTGCCCCGGCTGTCGGTCGCCGGCGTTGTCTCCAAACGGAAACAACGCGAGATCGTCGACACCTTCATGCGCCGCCTGCGCATCAAGGCCGTGTCGCCGGAGCAGAAGGTCGGCGAGCTGTCCGGCGGCAACCAGCAGAAGGTGATGCTGGCCCGGTGGCTGGCCATGAGCCCCAAGGTGTTGCTGCTCGACGAGCCCACCCGCGGCATCGACGTCGGCGCCAAGGCCGAGGTGCAGGCCCTGGTCGACGAGCTGGCCGGGCAGGGTCTCGGCATCGTGCTGGTGTCCAGCGACCTTGAGGAGCTGGTGGAGGGCGCGGACCGGGTGGTCGTGCTGCGGGAGGGGGCGTCGGTGGCCGAGCTGACCGGCGACCAGGTGACGGTCGACGGCGTGATGGCGGTGATCGCCGATGACCATTAGCCCTCTCCTCAAACGGACCGCCGTCCGGGACTACGGCGTCTACCTCGCGCTGGTGGTGCTGCTCGTCATCAACGTCGTCATCACGCCCAACTTCCTGACCGGCGACAACCTCCGCACGCAGCTGGTGCAGGTGGTGCCGGTGCTGGTGGTGGCCCTGGGCATGGCGTTGGTGATCGGCACGGAGGGCATCGACCTGTCGGTGGGTTCGGTGATGGCCATCGCCGCCGCGCTGCTGCCGCTCTATCTCGGTTACGGCGTGGTGGCGTCGATCCTGGTCTGCCTTCTGGCGGGCGCGGCGGCGGGTCTGCTGAACGGATCGCTGGTGACGTTCGCGGGCGTGCAACCGATCGTGGCGACGCTGGCGTTGCTGGTCGGCGGTCGCGGGCTGGCGCTGGTGATCGCCAACGGCCAGCTGAAGCAGCTGTACAACCCGGATCTGCTGGCGTTGGGCTCGTCGTCGGTGCTCGGTATCCCGCTGACGGTGCTGGTCGCGCTGGTACTGGTGATCATCGTGGCGCTGCTGGTGGAGCGCACGACGTTCGGCCGGCAGCTGGTGGCGGTGGGCGGCAACCGCCGGGCGGCGGAGTTCGCCGGCCTGCCGGTGCGGCGCACGCTGCTCACGGTCTACATGCTGTCCGGCGTGTTCGCGGCGATCGCCGGCGTGCTGGCCAGCGCGCGGCTGACGGCCAGCGACCCGTCGAGTCTGGGCCTGCTGATCGAGCTGTCGGCGATCACCGCGGTGGTGGTCGGCGGCACGCCGCTGACCGGCGGCCGGGTGCGGGTGATCGGCACGGTGGCCGGCGCGCTGCTGATGCAGCTGATCGCGGCCACGTTGATCAAGCACGACGTGCCGGCCTCGGTGACCCAGATGCTGGAGGCGGCGCTGATCGCCGCGGCCGTGCTGGTGCAGCGGGAACGGAGACGGCGCTGAATTTCAGGGGCAAAGTGATCGTCAGGCTGCAACGCCAGGGCGCGCTGGTCGTTCTGGTCATCCTGCTGGCCCTCGGCGGCCTGCTGTTCCGCACCTTCCTGACCACCTACACGCTGGGCAATCTGGCCGTGCAGGCCAGTTTCCTGGCGATGATCGCGCTGGGCATGACGCTGGTGATCATCAGCGGCGGCATCGACCTGTCAGTCGGCTCGGTGTACGCGCTGTCCGGCGTGCTGGCGGCGTACGGCTCGACCCGCTGGGGCCTTGCCGGCGCGCTGATCCTTCCGCTGCTGGTCAGCGGCGTGATCGGGCTCATCCAGGGCACGTTGATCGCCCGCCTGCGGATGGCGCCGTTCATCGTGACGCTGTGCGGGCTGCTGTTCGCCCGCGGCCTGCTCCAGCTGATCACCAGCGAGGGCTCGACCACCTACCTGGTGCCGGCCGGCTCCGCGTTGCGGGGGCTGGGCGACGGCGCCGTGCTGGTGGTGATCGCCGTCCTCGCCTATCTGGTCGGAGGTGTTGTGCTGCAACGCACACCGTTCGGCATGCGGCTGTTCGCGGTGGGCGGCAACGAGGACGCGGCCTCGCTGATGGGATTGCCGGTGGCCCGCACCAAGATCAGCGTGTACGTGGTGTCCGGCCTGCTGGCCGGCTGCGCCGGCGTGATGTCGGCCGCGCAGCTGGGCTCCGGCGTGACCGTGATCGGGGTGGGGCTCGAGCTGAACGCGATCGCCGCGGTGGTGATCGGCGGCACCATGCTCACCGGCGGCAGCGGCGCGGTCAGCGGCACGCTGGCCGGGGTCGCCCTGCTGTTCGTGATCCAGGAGCTGATCAACCAGCTCGGGCGGTTCAACTCGAACATGCAGAACGTGGTCAGCGGCGCGGTGCTGGTGGTGGTTGTGGTGCTGCAGACCCTGTTGTCACGGGCCCGCCGGTAGTGCTTCTTTCAGCCGCGCAGCAGCATCAGCTCGATCGGGTCCACCCGATCGAAGTTGACGCTGGCCGAGCGGCCGAGCTCGTCGGCCAGGGCCTGGTCGCCACGGCCGGCCGCGCGCAGTGCCTCGGCCGCCAGGGCCAGGCCGTTCAGCAGCTCGATGCGGCTCTCGGCCGTGCCCTCGTCGCCCGGCCAGCATCCATCAAACGCGGCGCCGTCGAGCAGCAGGTCGACCACGAGATCGGCGGCGTCGGCCGCCTCGTGGAAGGTGGTCGCCATCACAGGACTCCCTCAGAAATGACCGGAGCCCCGCACGGGGGTGAGCGGGGCTCCGGCACTAGGCCCGCCGCTCAGGGGGGAGGGAGCGGCGGGGGTCTCGGTATGGCTTCCACGATACGACCGTTCGGCCGTCATGGGCCAAAACATGGAGTAAATCACTGTGACCGTGACTGGATCCGTGTCCACATCGAGGGATCGGGTGCGGACTCGCGGTCCGCGTGATGGGGTTGTCACGCAGAGTTGGCCCAGGGGATTCCAACTGAAGGGGTGGACGTGATGCGCGGGTACAGCCGGCGTGGGTTCCTCGGGATGGCGGGCGGCGTCACAGCGGCCGGGCTGCTGGCGGCGTGCGGTTCGAACACCGGTCGCAGCCCTGGCGGCAGCGCCGACACGATCGAGCAGTGGTACCACGCCTACGGCGAGGCCGGTGTGCAGCAGGCGGTCGAGCGCTACGCCAAGGCGTACGACAAGGCAACCGTGCACGTGCAGTGGAATCCCGGCGACTACGACTCGAAGATCGCCAGCGCGCTGGCCGCGAGCAGCGGGCCGGACGTGTTCGAGTCCACACTTCGGGTGGACATGGTCCGCAGCAAGCAGATCGTGTCGCTGGACGACCTGCTCGGCGACACCCGCAGCGACTTCACCGAGTCGGTGCTGGCCAGCCACACCGTGGACGGGCAGGTCTACGGCATCCCGCAGGCGGTGGACATGCAGATGCTGTTCTACCGCAAGAGCCTGCTGGCCAAGGCCGGCGTCCAGCCGCCGCGCACCGTGGACGAGCTGATCGACGCGGCGCACAAGCTGACCACCAACAAGGTGAAGGGCCTGTTCCTCGGCAACGACGGCGGCGTCGGCGTGCTGGGCGGCCCGCTGCTGTGGTCGGCCGGGCTGGACTACCTGACCACCGACAACAAGGTCGGCTTCGACGACCCGCTGGCCGCCGAGTCCGTCGGCAAGCTGCGGACCCTGTTCACCAGCAACAGCCTGCTGCTCGGCGCCCCGGCCGACTGGTCCGACCCGTCGGCCTTCGTGCAGGGCCTGACCGCCATGCAGTGGACCGGGTTGTGGACCGTGCCGGCCGTGCAGAAGGCGCTGGGCGACGACTTCGGCGTGCTGCCGTGGCCGGCGCTGAACGGGGCCGGCAAGGCATCGGTGCCGTTCGGCGCGTACGGGTCCATGGTCAGCGCCAAGAGCAAGAAGATCGACGCGGCCAAGCAGTACGTGAAGTGGCTGTGGGTCGAGCGCGGCGACTACCAGCAGGACTTCGACCTCAGCTACGGCTTCCACATCCCGGCCCGCAAGAGCCTGGCCGCCAAGGCCGACAAGCTGAAGTCCGGCCCGGCCGCCGACGCCGTGCGCTTCGTGCAGGACATGGGCAAGCCGTCCAACCCGCCGGCCTGGACGGCCAAGATGCAGTTGGCGCTGAGCGACTCGCTGAACAAGATCGTGCGCAGCGGGGCCACCGCGTCGACCGAGCTGAAGAGCACGGTGGCCCAGGTTCAGGACGAGCTGAAGCGGCTCCACGGATGACTCGGAGGACGGGCGCGTTCTGGCTGTTCGTCGGCCCTTTCCTGATCGGGTTGCTGATCTTCAACTACATCCCGATCGGCTGGAGCGCCTACCTCAGCTTCTTCGACGCGCAGGGCACCGTCACCCCGGACACCTTCGTGGGCTGGCGCAACTACGCCGACATGCTGACCGGCCCGTTCGCCCAGAGCCTGCTGACGTTCAGCGTGTTCGCGCTGTTCATCGTGCCGCTGACGTTCGCGCTGGCGCTGGGCCTGGCCGTGGCGGTCAACCGGATCCGGTTCGCGCGCACCTTCTTCCGCTCGGTGTTCTTCCTGCCCACCGCCTGCTCGTACGTGGTGGCGGCGATGGTGTGGAAGCTGTCGC
Source organism: Kutzneria sp. (assembly GCA_036403095.1). GTDB lineage: Bacteria > Actinomycetota > Actinomycetes > Mycobacteriales > Pseudonocardiaceae > Kutzneria. The sequence goes on from DASWRQ010000103.1 coordinate 5,559, forward strand.
TGTTCAGCGGCGTGCGGTTCGGGCTGGCCAACACCGTGCTGGACTGGTTCGGGCAGGACCCGGTGGCGTGGCTGTCCAACCCCGATCCGCCCTGGTACTGGGCGGTGCTGGTGACCGCACGGCTGTGGCTGCAGGTCGGCTTCTACATGATCCTGTTCATCGCCGGCCTGCAGCGCATCCCCGACTCGCTGTACGAGGCGGCGTACGTGGACGGGGCCAAACCGGGCTGGCAGGTGTTCCGGCACATCACCTTCCCGCAGCTGCGGCCGACCTCGATCGCGGTGCTGCTGCTCAGCCTGATCGCCGCCTACCAGGCGTTCGACGAGTTCTACAACCTGCTCGGCACCGCCCGCGGCTACCCCGACTTCGGCCGGCCGCCGCTGGTCTACCTGTACTACCTGGCCCTCGGGCAGACCCAGGACTACGGCCACGGCAGCGCCGGGGCGCTGCTGCTGGCGCTGCTGATCGCCCTGGTCACGCTGCTACAGGGCCGGCTGCTCGGCCTCGGCCGACGGGAGGCGTGAGACATGGACAACCGACCGGTCGGCCTGCGTCCCGGCGTCGTCGGCACCGGGCTGCGCTACGCGGCCCTGACCGTGGCGGCGCTGCTGTTCCTGCTGCCGTTCTACCTGATCGTCCGTAATGGACTGTCCACAGAGGCCGACATCACCTCGCCGGAATGGTCGCTGTTCCCGAGTTCGCTGCACTGGGAGAACATCGGCGAGCTGTTCACCGATCCGAGCGTGCCGATGGCCCATGCGCTGTGGAACTCGCTGGTGATCGCCGTGCTGCAGACCGGCGGGCAGCTGCTGCTGGGCTCGCTGTGCGGCTACGGGCTGGCGCGGATCCCGCACCGGCACGCGAACAAGATCTTCTATCTGGTCGTGGCCACGCTGATGGTGCCGGCGGCGGTGACCTTCGTGCCCAGCTTCGTGCTGGTGTCCTCACTCGGCTGGGTGAGCTCGTTGCGGGGCCTGGTGATCCCGGGGCTCTTCGCCGGGTTCACCGCGTTCATGTTCCGGCAGTACTTCCTGTCGTTCCCGCGCGAGCTGGAGGAGGCGGCCCGGATCGACGGCCTCGGCTACTGGGGCGCCTACTGGCGGATCGTGGTGCCCAACTCCGGCGGCTTCTTCGCCGCGGTGGCGGTGATCCAGTTCATCGGGAGCTGGAACTCCTTCCTCTGGCCGCTGGTGATAGGCCAGGACGAGGAGTCCTGGACCGTCCAGGTGGCCATGTCCACGTTCCTCACCGCACAGAACGTCAACATCCATGAGCTTTTTGTGGCCGCCGCGGTCGGCATCCTGCCGCTGGTGCTGGTTTTCGTGATCTTGCAGCGATTCCTCGTTCGTGGCGTAGCCGAGACCGGCATCAAGGGCTGAGCATGGCAAAGTAGGAGCCAGCGGCGGCGCGAGAAGGCCGGTGGACACAGATGACGATGGAGCCCGACTCCCCCGAGACGGTGGCGGCCGCCTTCTCCCGGGTCCGCCGCGAGCACCCGGAGCAGCCGATCCTGACCTACGTCCAGGACGACGGCAGCGACGAGTTGACGTTGACGGCGGGCCGGCTCGGCGACCAGGCCGACCGGGTGGCGGCCGAGCTGCGCACCCGGGGTCTGGCCGCCGGCGACCGGGCGCTGCTGGTGCACTTGCCGTCGCCCGACTTCGCGATCACCCTGCTCGGCTGCCTGGCCGCCGGCGTGGTGCCGGTGCCGGCGGCGCCGCCCAACCCGTTCACCATGCGGCACGACCTGGAGGCGTTCACCGCGGTCGCGGCCAGCTCAGGCGCCCGGGCGGTGCTCACGCACGGCGCGTACGACCGGATCCGCACCACGGTCGGCGCGGGCCAGCTGTGGCCGGCGCTGCCGTGGTACCGGACGGACCGGGACAGACCTGAGGCCGACCGGGCGACCGACTGGCACCAGCCGTCCACACTGGACGAACCGGCGCTGCTGACCTACACCTCCGGGTCCACCGGCTCCCCCCGCGGAGTCCTTGTGTCGCACCGGAACCTGCACTGCGAGCTGGCCCAGAACCTGGTCGACACCGACCTGCGCGGCCCGGCGACCCGGGCGGTGTCGTGGCTGCCGCACTTCCACGACCAGGGCCTGATCTCCATGACGCTGGGCGCGCTGGTCGGCAGCGGGCACGTGTACATGATGTCCCCCTTGGCTTTCCTGCATCGGCCAACGGTGTGGCTGGACGTGGTGTCCCGGGTCGGCGCCACGCACACCGCCGCGCCGAACTTCGCCTACGACCTGATCGTGCGCAAGACCACCGAGCAGCAGCGGCAGTCCTGGGACCTGTCCCGGCTGCGGGTGGCCATGTGCGCCGCCGAGCCCATCCGAGCCTCCACTGTGGACTCCTTCGTCAAGGCGTTCGCGGTGTCCGGCCTTGCGCCCCATGCCTTCTATCCCGCGTACGGGCTGGCCGAGCACGCCGGCAGCATCACCATGGGCGGCGGCAGCGTGCTCCGCGTGGACCGGGATGCCCTGGACGGCAACTGGGTGGTGCCGGTGGCCGAGGGCTCGGTGACGCGCAGCGCCCGTTACGTCGGCTGCGGTCCGGTGACCAAACCGGGCACCACCATGCTGATCGTCGATCCGGAGACGCGGCTGCCGTGCGCGCCCAACCGGGTCGGCGAGGTCTGGGTGGACGGGCCGAGCAAGGCGCTGGGCTACTACGAGCTGCCGGCCGAGACCGCCGAGACGTTCCGGGCCCGGCTGGCCGATGACACTCACGGCGAGTTCCTGCGCACCGGCGACCTCGGCTTCGTGCACGACGGGGAGCTGTTCGTCACCGGGCGGCTCAAGGACCTGATCATCGTGCACGGCCTCAACCACTACCCGCAGGACATCGAGGACAGCGTGCGCGGCTGCCACGCCGCGGTGCGGGCCGGCGGCGTCGCCGCGTTCGCCATGACGACCGGCGAGGACGAGCCCACCGGCGAGCGGCTGGTGCTGTTCGTCGAGCTGCGGCAGCGGCGGCCCAGCGAGGCCGTGGTCGACGAGGTGGTGCGGGCCGTGCGGCGGGCCGTGTACAGCGATCACCGGCTGGCCTGTCACACCGTCGTCCTGGGGCTCAACGGGCTGGTCCGCAAGACCACCAGCGGCAAGGTTCGGCGGCAGGCGTGCCGGGAAGCCTTCGAATCCGGGCTCGTGCACGGCGAGCCGACCACCGTGATCGTCTCCACCCTGCACTAGGGTCGCTCGGTCGGGTGATTTTTTGGGAGGCGAGCGGATGGAGCGGCCTACGTGGGCCCCGGGTGAGGTCGACCTGGAGCGGCCGAGTGCGGCCCGGGTGTACGACTACTACCTCGGCGGGTACCACAACCTCGCCGTCGACCGGGAGTTCGCCGAGCAGGCCATGCTGGCCATGCCCGAGCTGCCGCTGATCATGCGCACCAACCGGTCGTTCCTGCGGCGATCGGTGCGCTACCTGGTGTCGCGGGGCATTCGGCAGTTCCTCGACCTGGGCTCCGGCATTCCCACCGTCGGCAACGTGCACGAGATCGCCCAGGCCGCGGCCCCCGAGTCACGGGTCGTCTACGTCGACAAGGACCCCGTGGCCGTGGCGCACAGCCAGGTCATGCTGGAGACCAACACAGGCGCCTCGGTGCTGCTGGCCGACATGCGTGACGTCGAGTCCGTGCTCGCCTCCGACGCCGTCACCCAGCTCATCAACCCGGCCGAGCCCGTCGCCGTGCTGATGTTCGCCGTGCTGCACTTCGTCGAGAGTGACAAGTTGGCCCGCGAGACCGCCCAGGCGTATCTGGCCGCGGTGCCGTCCGGCAGCTACCTCGTGGTCTCCCACGGCACGCACGAGGTCGTCGGCGAGCGGGGCAAGCAGGTGGAGCGGCTCTACACCAGGACCGACAACCCGTTCTACCCGCGCAACCAGGCGCAGGTCCGCTCGCTGGCCGACGGCCTGGAGCTGGTCGAACCGGGCGTGGTCTACCTACCGTCCTGGCACCCGGACTCGCCAGAAGAGGTCGAGGACCACCCCGAGAAGTCGAGCACCTACGCCATGGTCGCCCGCAAACCCTGACCGCCCCGCACCCCCGCCTTTTTGCCACATGTGCTCCACATGTGGCGCTGGGAGTCGAATGTGGTCCACATGTGGCAATCGGATGTGCGCGAAACCGACATTCGGGGTGCCTGAGAGCGTGACTCGCCGGGGTCAGGCGGTGCGCCCCAGGTGCACGGGGCGGTGCTCGGCCATCAGACGCTCCATCTTGTCCAGGGCACGGCTGGCGGTGGACTTCACGGCGCCCTGCGAGATGCTGGTCGCGCGGGCGATCTCGGCCTCGGTCATGCCGCCGTAGTAGCGAAGCACCAGCACCTCACGCTGCCGCGGCGCGAGCTGGGCCAACGCGTCCATCACGGCCTGCTGGTCGGTGGTCAGCATGGCCAGCGACTCGGCCGAACGGGCCGGCACCTCATGCGGCGGCACGTAGTCACGGGCGCGCTTGCGACGACGGAGCATCGACCGGCTGCCGTTGACGACCGCGGCCGAGAGATACGCGGCGGCCGACGACTCGTCGCGAAGGCCACCCCAGTTGCGGTGCAGTGCCGCGAAAGCGTCCTGGACCACGTCCTCGGCGCTGGCCATGTCGTCGACCAGCTTGCGGGCCAGGCCGAGCAGACGGACCCGGTGCTGGCGGTACAGGTCTTCCAGCGTCAGCGGCTGTCGGATGGTGGGAACGGACCTGAGCTGCGTTTGCTGCATGCCCAGAACGATCGCCGAGCAATTTCCGCATCCCATGCTGACTGTGTCACAGGCCCGTAACAGTGCTGAATGGCGCCGCCTTCGGCGTCGCGGGCTCGGCCCCTGTGGGGCCGATGCCTCGCCCTTGCCAGATTTTTCGAGGGCCGCGTCGGCTTGGGTGGCGGGGTGCGTTGGGTGGCGGCCCTCGAAAAATCCGGCAACCGGGCGAACCATCGGCGGGGCCGAGCCGTAGGGGTGTAGGCGACCGGGTGAAGAGCCGTAGGGGTTGGCAACCGGGCGAAGCATCGGCGGGGCCTCGCGGTCTGGGGTGTGACGACCGGGCGAAGCATCGGCGGGGTCTCACGGTTTGGGGGGTGGCGAATGCGCTAAGCATCCGGGTGGGTCTCGCGGTCGTGGGGTGCGACCGGGCGAAGTGGGGGTGGGGACTTGCGATCGGCGGGGTTTGACGTGGTGTTGGGGCTGGTGAGGGGGGCTCAGCCGCCGGGGGTGGGGCGCATGGGGGGCTGCTTGCCGGTGCCGCGGAATTCGGGCCAGTACTCGAAATGCCACCATTCGTTGGCGTATGTGCGGTACAGGCCGAAGCGATCGCCGTGGCGCTCCAGCCAGCGGGCGCCCTCGGTCGGTCGGACGTCGAGGGCGCGGCCCCGCACATGCGAGGACTCCTCGGGTGGTAACACCCACTGCCGGGCCGCGCTCTCGGATCCGTAGCTGCGCACCGCTTCCTCGAACAGCTCGCGCTGCTCGGCGTACATTCGGTGACCGGAGGTGAGGCCGATGAGCTCGGCGTCATGCCACAGCGCGTCACAGCGGGCCGCGATGAACGCGGCCCTCGTGCCGGGCGTAAGACCGGTCAGGTCCTCCGACGGATACCGCACCCGAAAGGCCCATTCGCATGCCCGTTCGCGCACCCTCCCGCCGCCGGTGACCAACGCGGCCAACGGCAGCAGCACGGTCGCCACCACCACCGTCAGGTGGCGGTAGGCATGGTCCCGGCGGCGCACGGGCATCTGCCCGACCAGCTGCTCACCCCCACGTCGGCGGCGCACGTACGTCACTCCCATGTCCTCAGCACGTCATGGTTTCGCTACAAGAGCCCGCGGCAGGGGCTGACGACCAGCGTCGCCGCGACGATAACCGAATAATCTTCGATCGTGTCCAGGGTTCTGTTGATAGAGGACGACCGTGCAGTGCGCGAGGGCTTGCAGCTGGCCCTGCGCCGGCAGGGCCATACGATCCACGCCGCCGAGTCCGGTGAGGAAGGTCTCACCAGGCTGCGCGCGGAGGCGCCGGACATCGTCGTGCTCGACCTGATGCTGCCTGGCATCGACGGTTTCGAGGTGTGCCGCCGGATCCGGTCCATCGGCGACACCCCGATCATCATGCTGACCGCGCGCAGCGACGACTTCGACATCGTCGGCGGCCTCGAGGCCGGCGCGGACGACTACGTGGTCAAGCCGGTGCAGCCGCGGGTCCTGGACGCCCGCATCCGCGCGGTGCTGCGCCGCATCGGGGCCGAACGCTCCGACCAGGAGAAGCACGGAAAACTGGTCATCGACCGGGCGGCGCTGGTGGTCAGCAAGGACGGGGCGCAGATCAGCCTCACGCCGACCGAGCTGCGGCTGCTGCTGGAGCTGTCCGGCACCCCGGGCCGCGTGCTCAGCCGCCAGCAACTGCTGGAGGCGGTCTGGGAGCACGACTACCTGGGCGATTCCCGCTTGGTCGACGCGTGCGTGCAGCGGCTGCGGTCCAAGATCGAGGACAACCCGGCCGACCCGATCTACGTGCAGACCGTGCGCGGCTTCGGCTACCGGTTCGGCCCGGTATGAGCCGGCTGCGGCGGTTCCTCGGGGTGGCGTGGGGCCTGCGCCCCCGTCTGGTCGTGGCGTTCGTGCTGATCGCCGCGATCAGCGCGGCGGCGGCGTCGGGCGCGATCTACGTGGCCGCCCGGCGCACGATCGAGACCGACGCCACCAACTCGGTGGTGCTGCCGTTGATCGACCGGGTGAAGAGCTTCGCGCACCAGAAGCTGCCGCCGACCCAGGACACGCTCAACGACATCGCCTCATACGCCGGCAACCAGTCCGTCGCCGTGTACCAGAACATGAAGTCCAAGGACAGCACCTTCGACCTGGCCATGATCACGCCCGAGATGCACGAGGCGATGCGCACCAGCGGCGATGTCGTCTGGCAGCGCGTCAACTACCGCGGCACGCCGGCGATGATCATCGGCATCCCGATACTGGCCTGGCAGACCGACGAGACCTGGAAGTCGTCCGGGCTCGAGGTCTACACCGTCACCTACCTCGGCGAACAGCAGACGGCGGTCGAGGAGCTGGCCCAGAGCGCCTGGCTGTACGGCGCGCTGGCCGCGCTGTTCGCGGTGATCGTCGCGCTGGTCGCCGCCCGCGGTGTGCTGCGACCGGTCCGCCAGCTCGGCCTGACCGCGCGCCAACTCGGCGAGGGCGATCTGTCGGCCCGGCTGACCGTGCGGGGCAACGACGAGATGGCCGAGCTGGCCCGCACGTTCAACGACACGGCCGCCGCGCTGGAGCAGCACGTCGGCCAGCTGCGGCGGATGGAGGCCGACGCGCGGCGCTTCGTCGCCGACGTGTCGCACGAGCTGCGCACCCCGCTGGCCGCGATGACCGCAGTGACCGACGTGCTCGACGAGGAGGCCCCGCAGCTCGGCGACGACGCCGGGCAGGCGGCGCGGCTGGTCAGCCAGGAGACCCGCAAGCTGACCCGGCTGGTCGAGGATCTGATGGAGGTGTCCCGGTTCGACGCCGGCGCGGCCAAGCTGGCCCTGGACGACATCGACATGGCCAACGCGATCGGCGCCACGCTGCGGGCGCGGGGCTGGCTGGGCCGGGTCGAGGCCGAACTGCCGGCCGGGATTGTCGCCCGGCTCGACCCGCGGCGGCTGGACGTGATCGTGGCCAACCTCGTCGGCAACGCGCTCAAGCACGGCGCGCCGCCGGTGCGGCTGCGGCTGTGGGCCGACCACAACTGGGTCGAGCTGTGGGTCATGGACAGCGGTCCCGGCCTGGCCCCGGAGGTGTTGCCGCACGTGTTCGACCGGTTCTACAAGGCCGACTTCGCCCGGGCCCGGTCCGAGGGCAGCGGCCTGGGCCTGGCCATCGCCTGGGAGAACGCTCGACTGCACAGCACCGGGTATCTCCGTGGCAGCCTGGAGGCAGCCAATCGTCCGGAAGGAGGCGCCGTGTTCACGCTCCGCCTGCCCCGCGTGATGGATGAGGGACCGGCGTGACCCGCAGGAACGGCCTGGTCAACACGGTCGCGCTGATGCTGACCGGCGCGCTCGTCGGCCTGCTCGTTGTCGGCTGCGGCATCCGGCCGACCGGGGTGATCTACGGCCAGGGCGCGCCGACGGGCGCGGTGTCGAGCATGCTGCTGTACCTGGTCGACCACAACACACTGCGTCCGGTGGCCCGGCCCCTGCCGGTGACGCCGACGATCAACGCGACCAACAAGATCGCTCCCTTTGTCCCCGCCGACATGCAGGCGCTCACCGCGTTGCTCCAAGGACCGTCGGCGGCCGAGGCCGCGGCCGGGCTGACCAGCGAGATTCCGGCCAACGCCGTCGGCGGCGTCAAACACACCGACGACCCTCACCTCATTCTCGTGTACGTCGAGACGGACGCGGGGACGTCGTTGAGCCAGCGCGCCGTGGATCAGATCGCCTGCACGGTCATCGCGGCGCAGCTCATCGACGGCATCACCGACAACGAGAAGAGCCTCCGGGTCCAGGTGCAGGACAGCGGCGACCGGTCGTGGACGCCGCAGAGATGCCCGCAGAACACCCCGTAGCCTTCAGGTCGTGCCGAAAATCACCGGCAGGTCGTTGGGCGAGCACCGGGAGCGGACCCGGGAACGGATCTTCGCGGCCCTGTCGACACTGATGTACCAGCGCGGCTTCGACGCGATCTCGCTCGCCGACATCGCGGCGGCGGCCGATGTGGGCCGCACGGCGATGTACAACTACTTCGCCGACAAGGAATCGCTGCTGCTGGCGTACGCCGAGCACGTCACCGAGCAGTACATGGCCGAGCTGGTCGCGGGGCTGGCCGAGGTGCGCGATCCGGTCGACGGCCTGGCCACCTATGTGCGCAGCCAGCTGCGGCACGTGGCCCGCAACCACCTGCCGCCCGGCACCGCGCTGCGGTCGCTGATGTCCGAGCAGACCTACCGGCACATGGTCGAGCACGTCAGCGCGTTGGAGCTGATCCTGCGCGGCATTCTCGCCGCCGGCATCCGCCAGGGGCTGCTGCCCGACGACGACGTCGACACCCTGGTCGGGCTGGTCACCGCCTGCATCAGCGGTCGCACCGTCGCCGAGCTCGCCGGGCCCGAGCTGGACCATGCCGTCGAGTCCACCGTGCGCTTCGTACTACGCGGAGTGGGCGCTTTTTATGACGACCTGTCGTCACAATCTTGACGACACCGCGTCGGTAACATCAGACTCGGGGGCGTGACCTTCTCCGCGAAGCTCCGGACCGAGACGATGGCCGACCACCAGGTGGCCAACGGCGCCGAATTCGTGCGCGTGCTGTTCGACCAGCGGCTCAGCCTCGCCGGCTTCGCCGCCCTCGTGGCCCAGCACTACTTCATCTACCGGGTGTTGGAAGAGGCCACCGACGCGATGGCCGACGACCCGGTCGCGGGCCCGTTCGCCAGTCCCGAGCTGCGTCGGGTGCCCGCCCTCGAGCAGGACCTGGCCCACCTGTATGGGCCGGAGTGGGCGTCGATCATCGAGCCCAGCAGCGCCACCGCCGCCTACACCGACCGGCTGCGCGAGGTCGCCTTCACCTGGCCCGGCGGCTTCGTCGCGCACCACTACACCCGCTACCTCGGCGACATCTCCGGCGGCCAGGCCGTCGGCGCCGTCACCGAGCGCCAGCACGGCATCGCCGACCACGCCGGCACCCGGTTCTACGTCTTCGACCGCATCCCCGACCGCAAGGCGTTCAAGGCCCGCTACCACGAGCTGCTCAACACCGCGCCGTGGGACGAGGCCGAGCGATCTCGGATCATCGAGGAGTCCCGCATCGCCTACCGCCACAACTCCGCCGTCTTCACCGACCTGGAGCGCCACCTGCCCCAGTACCTGCTCGCCTCCTGACCTGTCAACCCCCCGACGCTTGGAAGGGACCATTCCACGCGTTCAACGTGAGGAATTGCGCCTTGATCTTGACCCCTGACAGCGTGAAGGGGGCTTTCCCACACTCGGAGTGTGGGAAAGCCCCCTTCACGGCGTTCAGGTAATGGGGCGCGTTACTTCAGGCGGCTTTTGGGTGGGGACGGTAGCTGTCCACGTACTCCTGGCCGGTCAGTTCCAGGATGGCGTACATGATCTCGTCGGTGACAGCGCGGTGGATCATGGTGGACTCGGCCATGCCCTCGTAGCGGGAGAAGTCCAGGGGCTTGCCGAAGCGGACGGTGATCGGGCGGATGCGCGGCAGCCCCTTGCCGTTCTTCTGCACCTTGTCGGTGCCGATGAGGCCGACGGGGATCACGGGGGCGCCGGTGGCCAGGGCGATACGGGCCACGCCGGCGTGACCGCGGTAGAGGCGGCCGTCCAGGGAGCGAGTGCCCTCGGGGTAGATGGCGAAGGCGCCGCCGCCGCGCAGCACCTCCTCGGCGGTGTCCAGGGCGGCCCGCGCGGCACGGCCGCTGCCGCGCTGCACCGGGATGTGGCCGAGGCCGCCGAAGAAGCCGCGCATCAGCGCGCCCTTCACGCCCTTGCCCTCGAAGTACTCGGCCTTGGCCAGGAAGTTCACCCGACGGGGCACCACCATCGGAATGATGATGCTGTCCACGAAGGCCAGGTGGTTGCTGGCGAGCATCACCGCGCCGGTGGCCGGGATGTTCTCCAGACCCTCGACCTTGGGGCGGTAGACCGCCTGCCCCAACCGTCCTGCAACCCGTTTCATGAACCAGTACAGCAAAACATGACCTCCGCGCCGCCGCCCACGATGCCGCATGGATTTTGTCATGTTCAACGCCGGTGAAGGCACGACAGTGCCAGTGCTGTCCGTCACGGGGTACCCGAGTACCGGCTTGCGCACCCCCGGTGTTGCCGAACCGGCAACCGACAAGGTGTCCCGGGCGTAACCTTCGGCGACAACCACTTGGCGAAGGGTGGTCGGCACATGGGCCACTGGGGCGGCTGGGATCCCGGGCACGAGCGCCTGCTGTGGTTCTTCCTCGGCCTGGTCATCGCGTTCGTGCTGATCAGGATCAGCGTGCGGATGATCAGGGCGAAGGTGCGCTGGTGGCCGGGGAACGTCGCGCCCGGTGGCACGCACATCCACCACGTGGTGTTCGGCGTGGTGGC
>DASWRQ010000104.1:0-26272 GCA_036403095.1 Kutzneria sp.
TCACGAGCGGCCGAGCCGCGACGCCGAAGGCGGCGCCAAAAACACAGCACCGGCGCGGCCTCGCGTTCTCGGCGTAGAACTGAGGCCCCGCCCGGATGGTCCGGCGGGGCCTCAGTGTTCCTGTCTCAGCGGGAGGCGACGGCCTGCTCGGCTGCGGCCAGCCACTCGCGCCACTGTGCCGCCTGGGCCTCGGCCTGCTCGGCGCGGCGCTTGTCGCCGGCCGACCGGGCCTTCGCGGCCTGCGCCTCGAACTGGTTCACGCGCTCGCGGAACTGCGCCACCCGGGCCTCGGCCTCCGGGTCGGAGCGGCGCCACTGGGCGTCGACCGCACCGCGGACCCGCTCCTCGATGGCCCGCAGCCGGCCCTCGAGCTCGCGCACCCGCTCGCGCGGCACCTTGCCGACCTGGTCCCAGCGCTCCTGCAGCTTGTACAGGGCGTTGCGGGCCGCCTCGAGGCCGTTGGCCGGGTCGATGCTCTCGGCCTCGGCCAGCAGCTCCTCCTTGAGCTTGGCGTTCGTGCCGAACTCGGCGTCCCGCTCGTCGAAGGCGGCCGACCGGCGCGCGAAGAACTTGTCCTGCGCGGCCCGGAAGGCCTGCCACAGGGCGTCGTCGGACTCCTTGGGCGCGCGGCCCGCGGCCTTCCACTCGACCATCAGGTCCTTGTAGCGGCCCGCGGTCACACCCCAGTCGTCCGACGCGGCCAGCGCCTCGGCCTCGTCCACCAGCTCCTGCTTGCGGGTCTTGGCCGTCGCCCGCTGCCGGTCCAGGTCCGCGAAGTGCGCGCCCCGGCGGCGGTTGAAGGCGTCCCGCGCCTTGGAGAACCGGCGCCACAGCTGCTCGTCGGTCTTGCGGTCGACGCCGCGGATCGTCTTCCACTCGTCGAGAATGGCCCGCAGCCGGTCCCCGGCCGACTTCCACTGGGTCGACTCGTTGGCCAGCGTCTCGGCCTCCTCGACCAGCGCCTGCTTGCGCGCGGCCTGCTCGACGCGGGCCGCGTCGCGGGCCACCTTGGCCTTGTCCACGGCCTTCTCGGCGCTGGCGATCACGTGCGCCACCCGGGCCCGCAGCGCCGCCAGGTCGCCGACGACGGCCGCGTCGGCCAGGCCGTCACGGATGTGCTTCGCGCTGGACAGCGCCTGCTTCGGGTCGCCGGCGCCGGACTTGAGCCGGGCCTCGAGCAGCTCGACCTCGGTGCGCATGTCGTCGAAGCGGCGGGCGAAGTGGGCCAGCCCCTCGGCCGGCTCGCCGGCCTGCCAGGACCCGACCTCGCGCTCACCGTCCTCACCCTTGACGTAGACCTTGCCGGCCTCGTCCACCCGCCCCCACCGGGTCGGGTCGTCCGAGGCGACCGGCACCGGCGGCGGCGTCGTGGACCCCGCCGTCGCTTCCGCGCCGCCCACAGTGGACTGGCCCGGACTGGGCTGGCCCGCCTCGGCGTGCGGAACCGGCGTCACTTCCGTGGCCACCTGCTCCGCAGCCGCCTGCTCAACCCCGTCCACCGGGGCCGTCTCCTGGTCCGTCATCGCCGGCTTCCTCCTCGCCTGCCACCATGAGCCCGTGCCGGGGCACGAGCGCCCCGCACACCGGCGAGGCCCAAACGACCGGGTACTCCGAACGCGTGGTCCGAATACCTTCGCCGGGCATTCAAACAGGTCAGGGCTCGGCTGTGTACTCCGAGTCGGCAGGTAGCGTGCCTTATCGTGATCGTAGGCGTTGCCGTGGTGCCCCATCCGCCCCTGCTGGTACCCGAACTGGTGCCCGGCGCGGTGGCCGAGACGGAGGCCGTCAGACGCGCCTGTGTGGCCGCCGGCAAACGGCTGGCCGCGCTCAGCCGGGACTGGCTGGCCATCGCCGGCGATACCCACTTCTGGGGTCTGACCAGCGCGGATGCCGTCGGATCCTTTCGTGGCTACGGGGTGGACAAGATCGTTTCGCTGGCCGAGGGTTGCGTCCCGGACGGCGGTGATCCGGGGCTGCCGCTGCCGGTGTTGGTCGCCGGGTGGCTGCGGGAGCAGGCCGGGGCGGGGCGGGTCGTCGTCGAGACGATCGATCCTGTGGGTTCGGTGGACGACAGTCGGCGAGTGGGTGAACGGCTCGCCCGACAGGACCGCCCGGTCGGGCTGCTCGTGCTGGGCGACGGGTCGAGCCGGCATCCCGGGCCGGCCGGCCACCCCGATGAGCGAGCGGTCGGCTACGACGCGTCGGTGCGGGACGCGTTGGCCGCCGCCGACGTGGACGCCCTGCTCGGTCTGGACACGGAGCTGGCGGCCGAGCTGCACGTGTCGGGCCGGGCGGCGTGGCAGGCGTTGGCCGGGGCGGCAGCGGGCCGTTCGTGGCGGGCCGAGCTGTTGTACTCCGAGGCCCCGTTCGGCGTCGGGTACCACGTGGCGTGCTGGGAGCCTGCGTGAGCGTGCGCGCCATCGCGGTGGTCGGTCCGACCGCCGCCGGCAAGTCCGACCTGGGCGTGGAGCTGGCCCTGCGGTTCGGCGGCGAGGTGATCAACGCCGACGCCATGCAGCTGTACCGGGGGATGGACATCGGGACCGCCAAGCTGTCGCCGGCCGAGCGCCGCGGCGTGCCCCATCACATGCTCGATGTACTCGACGTGACCGAGACCGCCTCCGTCGCCGCGTACCAGCGGCAGACGCGGGAGCTCATGGAGCGGCTCATCGCCGCCGGCGTGACGCCGGTTCTGGTCGGCGGCTCCGGTCTCTACATCCAGGCCGTGCTCGACGAGCTCGAGTTCCCCGGCACCGACCCGGCCATTCGCGCCAGCCTCGAGTCCGACCTGGCAACGCTAGGTTCCGAAGCGCTGCACGCAAAGCTAGCAACGCTAGATCCCCTAGCGGCGACGGCCATCCTCCCCTCCAACGGCCGCCGCGTCGTGCGGGCTCTGGAGGTCATCGAGCTCACCGGCCGCCCCTTCTCCGCCACCATGCCCAAGCGCGGCCGGCCCCGCTTCGACACCGTGCAGATCGGCATCGACCGCGACGTGGCTGAGCTCGACTCCCGGGTCGACCTTCGCGTCGAGCTCATGTTCTCCGCCGGTCTCGTCGCCGAGGTCCAGGCTCTGGAGGCGCTCGGCCTCCGCTCCGGGCTCACCGCTTCCCGGGCGCTCGGCTACCAGCAGGTTTTGGCGTACCTCGACGGCTCTTGCGACCTCTCCACCGCGGCCGCCGACACCGCCCGCGCCACCCGCCGCTTCGTCCGGCGGCAGCGGTCGTGGTTCCGCCGCGACCAGCGCATCACCTGGTTCGACGGCTCCCGCCCCGACCTCGCCGACGCCGTCGGCGCGATACTCTGAACGGGTGGGTATCGAGTTCGTCAAGGGGCATGGCACCGAGAACGACTTCGTCGTGCTGCCCGACCCCGACGGCACGCTGGAGCTGACCGAGTCTCGCGTCCAGGCGCTCTGCGACCGGCAGCGTGGGCTCGGCGCCGACGGCGTGCTTCGCGTCGTGCCCGACAAGGTCTTCTCCGGCTCCGGCGACGGTTGGTTCATGGACTACCGCAACGCCGACGGCTCCATCGCCGAGATGTGCGGCAACGGCGTCCGGGTCTTCGCCGCCTACCTCGTCGACGCCGGTCTCGCCTCGCCCGGCGAGTTCGTCGTCGGCACCCGCGCCGGCGACCGTCCCGTTGTCGTGCACCCTGACGGCTCCGTCACCGTCCAGATGGGTCCCGTCCGCGTCGTCGGCGACTCCGTCGCCACCCTCGGCGGGGTCTGTTTCCCCGGCGTCGCCGTCGATGTCGGCAACCCCCATCTCGTCTGCGTCACCGACGTTCCCGTCGCTTCCCTCGATCTCTCCGTCGCCCCCGGCCGCGACCAGTCCTTCTTCCCCCACGGCGTCAACGTCGAGTTCGTCAACCGCCTCGGCCCTTCCTCCCTGGCCATGCGCGTCCACGAACGCGGCGTCGGCGAGACCCGTTCCTGCGGCACCGGCACCGTCGCCACCGTCGCCGCCCACCTCCACCTCCTCGGCCTCCCCACCGGCTCCGCCACCGTCTCCGTCCTCGGCGGCCAGGTCACCGTCACCATCGACGCCGCCGAATCCACCCTCACCGGCCCCGCCGTCCTCGTCGCCCGCGGCGAACTCAGCGACGCCTGGTGGGCTTCGCTCTGAGCCGTAGCTTCGGCTACGCGCCTGCCTTGTACCGATCGGACGATCCGCATCAGCAGCGCGCGTGCCCGGCGGGCGCTCGTCTGGCCTCGGTGGTGCTGCGCGACGGCCGGACGATGCGCCAGTCGGTGTGCGACATGATCGCTGTGCACTGCCAGATCCCGCGCTGAAGCTGTAGGTGAACTCGGCCGGCTTCTTACAGCTGGTGCCAGGAGTGGTGGCAGCCGCCGGCGCAGAACGTGGAGCGGCGTCGCCCGTCGGCAACGCCGAGCAACGACACCAACAGGCGGAACGCCTCGGCTCCCTCGTTGGGTGGCAGGCGGGCGATCTTGGTCAGCTGTCCACGGGTGAGGAAGCCGTTCTGTTGTCCGGTGGTGAGGAGGACGGCGGACGTATGGGTGGGCTTGATGCCGGAGCGCAGGATGCTTTCGGGCGCATCGGCGGCAGTGGCACGGGCCTGGACGCAGAACTCGACGAGGGTGTGCAGCACGGTGGACTGGTCGTCGGTGGAGAGACCGTCGAACCACGAGACGCCCTCGGACAACGGTCGGAGGCCCTGAGCCAGCTCGTTGAGTTGTGTGGTGCGCGCGTCCATGTGGGAATCATGAACTACGAGTGGGCCGTCCGTTCTGTTCAAGACGGCGGGGCGGCGAGCCGCCATGCTGGGGTGCATGAGTGTTGACCTGAGGCGGGCGGCGGCGTTTCTGGCGGGGCATGGGAGGGTGCTGGACCGGCGGAGGTTCGAGCTGCTCACGGGCGAGGGGGACGCCCGGGCGGTGCTGGCGGCGGTGGACGGGTACCGGAACGCGGACGGGGGCTACGGCTGGGGGCTGGAGCCGGATCTCAGGGCGGGGGAGAGCCAACCGGCTGGGGCGTTGCACGCGTTCGAGGTGTTCGCGGAGGTGGCGCCGGTGACGACGCCGCGGGCCGAGGAGTTGTGCGACTGGCTGGAAAAAGCCATGTTGCCGGACGGTGGACTGCCGTTCGCGTTGCCGGTGCAGGACCCGACGGGATGTGCGCCGTTCTGGGCGCAGGCGGACCCGAAGGTGTCGACGTTGCAGAGCACGGCGTTCGCGGCGGGAATGGCGCACCGGGTGGCGAAGCATGATCCCGCCGTCAAGGGACATCCCTGGCTGGCCAAGGCGACGAGGTACTGCCTGGAAAGCATTGCCGCCATGGAAAAGCAGCCGCACGCGATCGAGCTGGCGTTCGCGGTCAAGTTCCTGGACGCGCTCCGAGGGCCGGAGGCGGCGGAACTGCTGACCAAACTGGGGAGGTTCGTGCCGGCGGATGGACTGGTGCCGGTGGCGGGCGGCAGCGAGGGGGAAACGTTGCGAGCGCTGGATTTCGGGCCGCCAGAAGGGCTGCTGGACGAAGGGGTGATCCAACACGAGCTGGACCGGCTAGAACGCCAACAGCAGGACGACGGCGGATGGACGGTCGACTTCGCCAGTTACTCGCCGGCGGCGGCGCTGGAATGGCGCGGCTATGCCACGGTGCAGGCGGTGGCGACGCTACGCAAGACCGGCCGGTTGTGAGCCGCGTGCGGGTGGCCGCCAGGTGCTAGTCCGGCGACCGCCCGCACGGGCGTCCACGCAGGTCAGACGACCTGCGAAGTCGGAAGGTCGCGCATGGTGCGCAACGGGGAGGCGAGTACCCAGAGCACGGCGAGCATCTCGCCCAAGGACCCCACCCACAGGGCGCCGCGAGGCGTGAGCCAAGCGGCCAGCGCGCCGCCGACGAGGCCGCCGATGGGCATGGTGCCCCAGACGAGGAACCGCACGGAGGCGTTCATCCGCCCCAGCAGCTGATCGGGGCAGATGGCCTGCCGGTAGCTGACCTGCGCCACGTTGTAGACGACGGCGCCGAAACCGAAGGCCAGCCCGGCAACGGCGAACAGCACGAGCCGCCAACCGGGCTCGGTCAGCGGCATGAGCAGCGCGAACGGGCTGCTGACGAGCATGCTCAGCCAGATGATCCGGGCCTGCCCGACCAGCCGGCTCCACCGCGTGGCGGTCAGGCTGCCGACGACCGCGCCGATGCCGCCGCCGGTCATCAGCAGACCGGCCAGACCGGTGTCCACGCCGATCTGGCGGATCAGGAACAGCAGCATGGCGGCGCCGGAGACGGAGCTGAACAGGTTGGACGTGGCGGTGCAGAACGTGATGGCACGCAGCGTCGGCTGATGGAACACGAACCGCAGACCCTCGGCGATCTCGGCTCGCATGCCCCGTCGCTCGGTGCGTGCCGGCTCGGGTTCCTCGGTGCGGATCCGCAGCAGGAACAACGCCGAGGCCAGGAAACCCAGGGCAGTCGAGAGCACGGCAGTCGCGGCGCCGATGGCCTGCACCAGCAGACCGGCCAGTGCGGGACCGGAGACCGCGGCGGCGGACTGACTGGCCTGGAGCTTGGCGTTGCCCTCGACGATGCGCTCACGACCGACCAGCGACGGCAGGTACGACTGGTACGCCACGTCGAAGAACACCGTGAGCAGCCCGACCAGCAGCGCGACGATGATCAGCTGCCACACGGTCAGCACGTGCAGCCACCACGCCACGGGAATGGTCGTCAGCAGCGCGAACCGGCAGAAGTCGGCCCGCAGCATCAACGGCCGCCGGCGCAGCCGGTCGACCCAGACCCCGGCCGGTAGCCCGACCAGCAGGAACGCGGCGGTCTCGGCGGCCGAGAGAGCGCCGACTTCGAAGGGCGTGGCGGCGAGCTGCGTGACGGCGAGCGCGGGGACGGCGAACTGGCCGATGGCGGCGCCGAACTGGCTGAGGGTGTCGCCGGCCCACAGCTGGCGGAAGTCACGGTGCTGCCGCAGGGACATGCGCGACAGCCTCAACCACCGATTGGAAACTGTCAATCAGTTACTCTGGGCGGGTGCCGCTCGCCTTCAAGAAACGCGCCGCGACCAGGGCCGAGGCCACCGCCCTGGCCTCGGACGTGCGCCTGCGCATCATCCGGCTCACGCAGGGCCGCGAGATGACCAACAAGGAGCTCGCGGCGGCGCTGGGCAAGGACCCGGCCACGACGTTGCACCACGTGCGCAAGCTCGTGGACACGGGCTTCCTGATCGAGCGGCCGCCCCGCCGCGGCACCCGCGGCTCGCGGGAGAAGCCGTACCTGGGCACGCAGCTGTCCATCGAGCTCAGCCTCGACGAGAACGAGGACCGGGCCGCGGTCGCCGAGGCAGCGCTGGGCGCCTTCCTGGGCGAGATCGCCGACCTCGGCGTGGCCGCGGCCGACCTCACACGGGTGGTCTACCAACTGCCCGCCGAGCAGACCGAACAGCTGCTGACCAGGCTGCATGCGGTCCTCGCCGAGTACGTCGACCGGCCGTTCGACCCGGCCGCCGAGCGCACCGCGATCTTCCTGGCCAGCTATCGCGGCGCCTGATCGGTAACGGAGTGGACAGCACGTGGGACACTGGATGTCAAGATGACGGAAACTTACGCATTCGATCCTGACGACACCGCCGACGACGAGCTGTTGTCGACAGGCGAACTCGAACTCGCCGACCGCGCGGCGCTGCGCCGCATCCAAGGGCTGTCCACCGAACTCGAGGACATCACCGAGGTCGAGTACCGACGGCTCCGGCTGGAGCGGGTGGTGCTCGTCGGGGTGTGGACCGAGGGTAGTGCCGCCGACTCCGACGCCTCCATGGCCGAGCTGGCCCGACTGGCCGAGACCGCGGGCTCGCACGTGCTGGAGGGCCTGATCCAGCGGCGCGACCGTCCCGACCCGGCGACCTACGTCGGCTCGGGCAAGGTCCGCGAGGTGCGGGACGTGGTCGTGGCCACCGGCGCCGACACGGTCATCTGCGACGGCGAGCTCTCCTCCGGCCAGCTGCGCAACCTGGAGGACAAGCTCAAGGTCAAGGTGGTCGACCGGACGGCCCTGATCCTGGACATCTTCGCCCAGCACGCCCAGTCCAAGGAGGGCAAGGCGCAGGTGGAGCTGGCCCAGCTGCAGTACCTGCTGCCGCGCCTGCGCGGCTGGGGCTCGGCGATGTCCCGGCAGGCCGGCGGCCGCGCCGGCGGCGCGACCGGCGGTGTCGGTCTGCGCGGTCCCGGTGAGACCAAGCTGGAGACCGACCGGCGGCGCATCCACAAGCGGATCTCCAAGCTGCGCAAGGAGATCGCCGCGATGAGCGTGGTGCGGGACACCAAGCGCGGCCGGCGGGTGGCCAACGAAGTGCCCAACGTGGCCATCGTCGGCTACACCAACGCCGGCAAGTCCAGCCTGCTCAACGCCATCACGCAGGCCGGCGTGCTGGTGGAGGACGCGCTGTTCGCCACCCTGGACCCGACCACCCGGCGCTCGCAGACCCCGGACGGCCTGCCGTACACGCTGACCGACACGGTCGGCTTCGTCCGGCACCTGCCGCACCAGATCGTCGAGGCGTTCCGCTCCACCCTGGAGGAGGCCGCCGACGCCGACCTGTTGCTGCACGTGGTCGACGGGTCGGACGCGCGGCCGGAGTGGCAGGTCAGCGCCGTGCGCGAGGTGCTCGGCGAGATCGGCGGCGAGCTCAACCGGTCGATGCCGCCCGAGTTGGTGGTGGTCAACAAGACCGACGCCGCCGACGAGGTCGCGCTGGCCCGGCTGCGCAACCTGCTGCCCGGGGCGATGTTCGTCTCGGCCCACACCGGCGACGGCGTGACCGCGCTGCGCCAGGAGGTCGCGAGCCGGCTGCCGGCGCCGAACCTGCTGGTCGAGGTCGTGGTGCCGTACACACGGGGCGAGCTGGTGTCTCGCGTGCACGCCGAGGGCGAGGTGCTGGCCGAGGACCACACCCCGGAGGGCACGGCGCTCAAGGCCCGGGTCCGCGGCGACCTCGCGGGCGCGCTCGAGGCGTTCGCGGTCGACGGGACGCCCGCCTAGGTACCCCTGGTCCGCCGCGGCGGTTACTGTAGGGGGACGAGGTTCTTGCGGTGAGGAGGAACGGCTATGGGCGAGTTCAGCCCCTGGCACATTGCCATCGTGGCGCTGGTGTTCGTCGTGCTGTTCGGCGCACGGAAGCTGCCGGACGCGGCTCGCGGCATCGGACAGTCGCTGCGCATCTTCAAGGCGGAGATGAAGGCGGGCGTCGACGGCGAGCCCAAGCCGGCCGAGACCCCGGCGCAGCCGGCGTCGACCGCGCAGTTCGCCGAGCCGCTCCCGGCCTCGCCGGTGGCGACGCCCACCGCCACTCCCGTGCAGCAACCACACACCACGGCCTGAGGTATCACCAACGCGAAATGGGCCTTCCTGACGACGTCAGGAAGGCCCATTTCGCGTTGGTGAATCAGAGACGGCGGAGCACCGCGACCACCTTGCCCAGGATCTCGGCCTCGTCGCCGAGAATGGGCTGGTAGGCCTCGTTGTGCGGCATCAGCCACACGTGGTCCTCGCGTCGCTTGAACGTCTTCACGGTGGCCTCGCCGTCGATCATCGCGGCCACCACGTCGCCGTTCTCCGCGGTCGGCTGCTGGCGCACGGCCACGAAGTCGCCGTCGGTGATGGCGGCGTCGATCATCGAGTCGCCCACCACCTTCAGCAGGAACAGCGAGCCCTCGCCGACGATCTCCCTCGGCAGCGGGAACACGTCCTCGAACGACTGCTCGGCCAGGATCGGCCCACCGGCGGCGATCCGGCCGACCAGCGGCACGTACACCGGCTGGACCGTCGGCGTGGTCATGGCGCCCGAGATGGTGGCGCCCTCGCCGGTCAGCATGCCGACCGCGCGCGGCCGGTTGGCGTCGCGGTGCAGGTAGCCCTTGCGCTGGAGCATCTTCAGCTGGTGCGACACCGACGAGGTCGAGGTCAGCCCGACCGCGTCGCCGATCTCGCGGATGCTCGGCGGGTAGCCCCGCCGCTCCACCGACTCCTGGATGACGCGCAGCACCTTGCGCTGACGCGGGGTCAGCCGCGGGTCCTGGGACGGCGAGTCCTCCCCCTCGTCCATCACCTCGACCTCGGCCACGGGACCTCCTACGTCGCTGTCGGCGCCCTTGCGTGCCATCACGCTGCCCTCCTCCTCGACGCCACCCTCCCCGGCGGCGCCCCATGCCCAGTGATCTTCAGGCTCCCACGGTAGCCCGGCGGGCCGATTCGATCAAACACCTGTTCGAAGGACACGCCGTCGAACACTCGACCCGACCGGTTCGGTGTGGTACATCTTCGCACGGACGTTCGATAGAACGCCTGTTCGATCATGGGAGGCGTCATGGCGACCCAGGAGCTGCTGATCAGGCCCGGCACCCGTCGCACCCGGGTGCTGCGCACCGGCGCGGGCGACTTCCGCCGCCCTCCCGGCCGCCCTCGTCCCGTCACCGCTCCCGGCGTGGCCACCGTGGCCGCCTGTGGTCCCAGGCGCATGTCCGGCGGCGTCCAGCTGGCCCTGGTCGGCCTGCTGACCTTCCTGGCCTGTCTCGGGCTGGCCGCCGTGAACGGCCTGTCCTCGGTCGGCTCCGAGCCGGTGCCGTCCGGTGTCGCCACCGTGCAGGCGCAGGACGGCGAGACCCTGCCCGAGCTGGCCCACCGCGTCGTGCCGAACAGCCCGGTCGCCGACGTCGTGGACCGCATCGTCGTGCTCAACCACCTCGGCGACCGCGTGCTGCACGCCGGCCAGCCGCTCCAGGTCCCCGCGTAGCACGTCACCCGATCGTTGTTTCACCCGAGTGCCCGAGTGACATTTGGCGCACCATCTCTCTCAACACGTGGTCGGACGGCGTGTCGCGGTTTGCGTAGCGGCCCGGCTAGGCATACCTTCTACCCCTACATCTAGTGGGTCGCAGCGCTGAAGCTGTCCACAGGTTGTGGGTAACCGCCCCGAACCTGTGGATGACTTGAGCCGTTGCAGGTCGGGGAGGAGTTGGGTCGCCGTGCGATGCCCGTTCTGTCGGCACCCGGACTCCCGGGTGGTGGATTCCCGGGAGGTCGAGGAGGGCCAGGCGATCCGCCGGCGCCGCTCCTGCTCCCAGTGCAGCCGCCGCTTCACCACCGTCGAGGAGGCGGTGCTGGCCGTCGTCAAGCGGTCCGGTGTCACCGAGCCGTTCAGCCGGGACAAGGTCGTCACCGGCGTGCGGCGGGCGTGCCAGGGCCGCCCGGTCGACGAGGACGCCCTGCAGCAGCTCGCCCAGCGGGTCGAGGAGTCGATCCGCTCCACCGGCTGCGCCGAGATCCCCAGTCACGAGGTCGGGTTGGCCATCCTCGGCCCGCTGCGTGACCTGGACGGGGTCGCCTACCTGCGCTTCGCCAGCGTCTACCGCTCGTTCTCCTCGGTCGAGGACTTCGAGAAGGAGATCGCCGAGCTGAAGCGCGCCGAGGAGCACACCGCAGATCAGGAGTCTGCGACCTAACCGATGAGCAAACGCAGGTTTCGCCGTCCCGCGCTCGGGACGGCCACGTTGACGCGCGGAAAACGTGCGCGCAAGAAAACGGAACGAGAGGGCACGGTCATGACGAAGGCCGTCAGTAAGTCGGGGCTGAACGTGCGGCGGGTCTACACGACCGAGGGCGTCCATCCCTACGACGAGGTGACCTGGGAGCACCGCGACGTCGTCATGACGAACTGGCGCGACGGCTCGGTCAACTTCGAGCAGCGTGGCGTCGAATTCCCCGACTTCTGGTCCGTCAACGCGACGAACATCGTGACCAGCAAGTACTTCCGCGGCGCCGTCGGCAGCGATGTGCGCGAGCGCAGCCTGCGCCAGCTCATCGACCGAGTGGTGCTCAAGTACGTGAAGGCCGGTGTCGAGCACGGCTACTTCGCCGACGACAAGGCCGCCGAGGTCTTCGAGCACGAGCTGACCTGGATGCTGCTGCACCAGGTGTTCAGCTTCAACTCGCCGGTCTGGTTCAACGTCGGCACCGCCTCGCCGCAGCAGGTCAGCGCCTGCTTCATCCTGGCCGTGGACGACACCATGGAGTCGATCCTCAACTGGTACCGGGAAGAGGGGCTGATCTTCAAGGGCGGCTCCGGCGCCGGCCTGAACCTGTCCCGCATCCGGTCGTCCAAGGAGCTGCTGTCCTCCGGCGGCACCGCGTCCGGCCCGGTGTCCTTCATGCGCGGCGCCGACGCGTCCGCCGGCACCATCAAGTCCGGCGGCGCCACCCGCCGGGCGGCCAAGATGGTCGTGCTCGACGTCGACCACCCCGACGTCGAGGAGTTCATCGAGACCAAGATGCGCGAGGAGGACAAGGTCCGCGCGCTGCGCGAC
This sequence comes from Kutzneria sp., assembly GCA_036403095.1. Lineage (GTDB taxonomy): Bacteria > Actinomycetota > Actinomycetes > Mycobacteriales > Pseudonocardiaceae > Kutzneria. The sequence continues at coordinate 12,329 of DASWRQ010000104.1, forward strand.
GCCGGGTTCGACATGGACCTTGGCGGCAAGGACATCGTGTCCGTGCAGTACCAGAACGCCAACAACTCGGTGCGCGTCTCCGACGAGTTCATGCACGCCGTCGAGGCCGGCGGCCAGTTCGGGCTGCGCGCCCGGCAGACCGGCGAGGTCATCGAGCACGTCGACGCCAAGTCGCTGTTCGGCAAGCTGTCGCAGGCCGCGTGGTCGTGCGCCGACCCGGGCATCCAGTACGACGGCACCATCAACGACTGGCACACCTGCCCCGAGTCGGGCCGGATCACCGCGTCCAACCCGTGCAGCGAGTACATGCACCTGGACAACTCCAGCTGCAACCTGGCGTCGCTGAACCTGATGAAGTTCCTGCGCGAGGACGGCACCTTCGACGGGGCCCAGTTCGCCAAGGCCGTCGAGGTCGTCATCACCGCGATGGACATCTCCATCTGCTTCGCCGACTTCCCGACCGAGCCGATCGCCGAGACCACGCGCAAGTTCCGCCAGCTGGGCATCGGCTACGCCAACCTGGGCGCGCTGCTGATGGCCACCGGCCACGCGTACGACTCCGAGGGCGGCCGCGCGCTGGCCGCCGCCATCACCTCGCTGATGACCGGCACCGCCTACCGGCGCTCCGCCGAGCTGGCCGGCGTCGTCGGCGCGTACGAGGGGTACAAGCAGAACGCCGCGGCGCACCAGCGGGTCATGCGCAAGCACGCCGCCGCCAACGACCTCGTGCGCACCTACCACTCCAACGACGTCGCCGTGCAGAAGCTCGCCACCGCCGAGTGGCAGCGGGGTCTCGAGATCGGCGCCCGCAACGGCTGGCGCAACGCGCAGGCCAGCGTGCTCGCGCCCACCGGCACCATCGGCCTGATGATGGACTGCGACACCACCGGCATCGAGCCCGACCTGGCCCTGGTCAAGTTCAAGAAGCTGGTCGGCGGCGGTTCCATGCAGATCGTCAACCAGACCGTGCCGCGCGCGTTGCAGGCCCTTGGCTACCAGCAGGAGCAGATCGAGGCCATCGTCGAGTTCATCGGCGAGCACGGCCACGTCATCGACGCCCCCGGGCTGCGCCAGGAGCACTACGAGGTGTTCGACTGCGCCATGGGCGAGCGCTCCATCGCGCCCATGGGCCACGTCCGGATGATGGCCGCCGTGCAGCCGTTCATCTCCGGCGCCATCTCCAAGACCGTCAACATGCCCGAGGACGCCACCGTCGAAGAGGTCGAGGAGATCTACTTCCAGGGCTGGAAGCTCGGTCTCAAGGCGCTGGCCATCTACCGCGACAACTGCAAGGTCGGGCAGCCCCTGTCCGCCGGCAAGGGCGGCTCGTCGTCCTCGGAGGCCAAGGCCACCGAGACCGTCATCGAGTACCGGCCCGTGCGCAAGCGTCTGCCCAAGAAGCGCCCCTCGCAGACCGTCTCGTTCACCGTCGGCGGCGCCGAGGGCTACCTGCACGCCGGCTCCTACCCCGACGACGGTCTGGGCGAGATCTTCATAAAGCTCGGCAAGCAGGGTTCCACCCTGGCCGGCGTGATGGACGCCTTCTCCATGTCCATCTCGGTCGGTCTGCAGTACGGGATTCCGCTGGAGTTCTACGTCTCCAAGTTCCAGAACCAGCGCTTCGAGCCCAACGGCATGACCGACGACCCCGACGTGCGCATCGCCACCAGCGTCGTCGACTACCTGTTCCGTCGGCTGGCGCTGGACTACCTGCCGTACGAGAAGCGGGCCGAGCTCGGCATCTTCACCGCCGACGAGCGCACCGCCCAGGTCAGCACCGACTACGGCCAGGTCGACCTCGAGGCCCTCCAGGTCGGCGTCGAGGCCCCCAAGGTCGAGTCCGCCGCCGTTGCGAAGCCCGTCACCGTGGCGCACAGCTCCACCGAGCTCATCGAGCTCACCCTCGGCAAGGCCGCCGACGCCCCGCTGTGCATGACCTGCGGCACCAAGATGCGCCCCGCCGGCTCCTGCTACGTCTGCGAGGGCTGCGGCAGCACCTCCGGCTGCAGCTGATCTCGTCGTAGCGGTGTTGGGGTAGCCGGCTTCAGCTGCTACCCCAATCACCGTTCGGCTGCTCCCGCAAGGCGGATCGTGGTCTGACCGATCGACTGCGTCGACCAGTGAGCCGTCATCCACCTCATTGGGTGGACGTCGTGATGGAGCCCGTGCGCACGCCCTCGAAGTTGATAAGTTCAATTAGGTGTTCGTTGGGTGTATCAACTTCGGAGCGTGTCGTGGTTGGCAGGGGTCGTCCTAGCCGGGCTAGCGTCTACGAGCGGCTGGACCGGGCGATGGCGGAGCTCAACCAACGATACGGAGGGCTGCCCAATCCCAAGGAAGCCCAGGCTATCTGGGACGACATCTGGCATCAGGAAGCTCATCACTCGACCGCGTTGGAAGGAAACACGCTCGTCCTGCGCGAAGTCGAGGCACTGCTCGACTCGGGCCGGGCGGTCGGTGCCAAGTCGCTGAAGGAGTACAACGAGGTCCGTGGCTACGCGGAAGCAGCCAAATGGGTCTACGGCCAGGCGCTGGAACCAGCAGAGTGGCACGACGGCAGACTGCTGACGATCGGTGAGGTCCCGGCAGGTGCACCACACGGCGATGACGCCCGTGTGGGATGTCGCCCCACATCCGGAAGCGACGGGGCGTGAAGGGCCGGGCAATTTTCGAGAGCACGACATTCGACCGTTCGCGGCAGGCATGACACCCCCGTCCTGGCCACTCATCCCGGCTCAGGCTCAGCAGTGGGTGGACGACGTTTGCGCTACTGGCCGCAAGATCCACGGTGGCGAAGATCTTGGTCGCCCGCTGGTCGAGGAGTTGGCCCGGCTGCATGACGACTTTGAACGGATCCACCCGTTCATCGACGGAAACGGTCGTGCTGGGCGACTGATCCTCAACCTGGTGTTGGTCAGGCTCGGCTATCCGCCGGTTGTGATCTTCAAGCGTCAACGGGACATGTACCTGACCGCGATGCAGCGCGCTGACGATGGCGACTACGGCGCGCTGGGCGAGTTGATCGCTCGAGCAATGTACGACAATCTCAACCGCTTCATCGTGCCCAATGTCGCAGGTCCGGCGCGATTGGTGCCGCTCGCGGCCTTGGTGGATGAGGAGTTCTCGTTGGCCGCCCTGCGGCAAGCGGCACAACGGGGCCGTTTGGACGCAGTCCAGGGAGTGGACGGGGTCTGGCGGAGCTCACGTAAGGCTGTCGACATCTATCGAATGAACAAGCATCAGCGACGTCGAGGGCGCTAGTAGCGCAGGAGGGCGCCGCTGGCTGCGAAGGTGAGCGATGGCGAGGCACGTGTTCAGCGGTGGCGCATCCAGAGGTTGGTTTCCTCGTATACGCCCTTGTCGCGCTCGCGGTTGATGTCGACCAGATCCAGGGCGCTGGGAACGACGTGGCGGCCGGTCTGTGGGAAGGCCATGGTAGTCCACTTCTCCCACTGGGCAACGGTTCCGGTGACGACCATGGACCGCGGCGCGGGGCCGAGGATGGTGGCGCCGAGGCGTTGGTGGGTGCGGATCCATGGGTCGACGTGGAGGCCGTCGGGGCGTGCCCAGCGCATGAAGTCGGCAGTGGATAGCGGGACTTCAGGGTGGGGCGGACGTGGACGGTCACCTTGTGCAGTCCCGAATCGGCGGCCCGGCCGCGGAGCGCGGTGAGGATGGTGCCGGCGAGGCCGTGGCCGGCCCGGTCAGGTCGAGACGGTCGCTGGTGGTGACGATCTGCACGCGGGGATCCTAGGGGATTTTCCGGAATTCGCTGGGCACGGGCGATAGCCTGGGTGGATGTGGATCGGGCCGGCGGGATTCGGTTAGCTCCGCCGGGAGGGTCCCGGTGGTGTGGCCGAAGGAGTCCGATGGCTCGCACTGCCCATCACATGTCGTACGCCCGAGCGCGCGTTGGTCGCCCGTGGCGGAAGGTTGTTGTGCACGATCTGCGGTACAGCGCGGCATGCCTTGCGGTGAAAGGGAAGCGGCCGCAGCCGGAGCTGGTGCGGCGGATGGTGGAGGTCTACGCGTTCCCGCGCGCCTTCAATGATGATCGCATGGTGGGACGGATGGCCCGGATCGCGGAGCGTAGGGCGAGGCAGAAGTGCCGACGAGAGTTGAGGTGGGGGGACGCGACGCCCAAGCGGCACCGGCACGGGGCGGTCTACGACGCCTGGTGACACCGGAAAGGTCAGGCGCGGGCCTGACGCCAGAGCGGGCTGTCCAAGAAGTGGTTGTCGAAACGCTCTTGGGTGGCAAGGAGTTCGTGTGGGTCGGCCTGTCCTTTGAGGACACGGTCGCCGAGGCGGAAGTAGTCGAGGCGGTCGAGCATGCCGGGGGCGAAAAGGATCAACACATCGGCAGGCTCGGTGACGGTGCCGAAAGCGTGCGGCATGAGCTTGGGCACGACGAGGAAGTCGCCCCGGTCGAGGGTGACGACGCGGTCGCCGGCCAACGCCTGCAAGGAGCCGGAGAGCACGAAGAAGATCTCGGCGGAACCGCGGTGGAAATGCGGCGGAGGACCGTCGGCACCGGCGGCCAGGGTGGTGCGGGCTGGCGCTGATGGCACCGTCGGTGTCCCGGCCGTCGGCGAGCAGCCGGATCGTCGCGGTGTCGGTGCCCAGCATCTCGGCCTCGTCGGCCCGTACGAGCGTCATGCGGCCACAGTAGTTCGCCGGAAGATAGTTCGCTAGAGAATTATCTGCTGGAGAACTAGGATGGAACCGTGGACGACGCGATCGACGTGATCCTGGCGCAGTGGCGGGACGAGCGGCCGGACCTGGACCTGTCGGCGCTGGGCACCTTCGGCCGGATCATGCAGCTGTCGGCGGTGCTGACGACGTTCATGGAGAACTGGTGCGCGGCCCACGGCCTGCGCGCGGGCGAGTTCGACGTGCTGACGGCGCTGCGCCGGGCCGGCCCGGCGATGCCGTCGGATCTGGCCGACGCGTTGATGATGTCCCGGTCCGGCATGACCAAGCGCCTGGACGGCCTGGAGCAGGCCGGCCTGGTGGAGCGCACGCTGGATCCGGCCGACCGGCGCAGCTTTGTCGTCGCGCTGACCGATCAGGGGCGTGAACTGATCGACACCGTGCTCACCGAGCACGCCGAGAACATGCAGCGGCTGGCGGCCGGGTTGTCGGCTCGGGACCGCGCCGGGCTGGAGCGGGGGCTGCGCACGTTGCTCAGCGATATCCAGTTGTCGCAGATGTGAGAATCGGCAGGTGAGAGCAACCGGAAGCCTGTTCGGGCTGGCGTACGGCGACGCCATGGGGGCGCCGACGGAGTTCCTGTCAGTGGCGGAGATCGTGCGGCGCTATGGGACAGGCGGGCCGCGGGAGCTGGTCGGCGACCCGGCGTTGATCACGGACGACACGCAGATGACGCTGGCGGTCGCGCGGGCGATGCCGGCGCGGGGGCCGCTGGAGCTGGCGGCGCTGGAAAGTGCGCTGCGCGAGCAGTTCGTGGCGTGGGTGGACAGTCCGGAGAACAACCGCGCGCCGGGGATGACGTGCCTGCGGGCCTGCGAGCTCCTCGCGTCGGATCTGCCGTGGCGCAAGGCGACGAGGGAGACCTCGAAGGGCTGCGGCGCGAACATGCGGGTGGCGCCGATGGGGCTGATGCCCGGGCTGGACGACGTGGAGCGAGCGGCCGGGGCCCAGTTCCAGGCGGCGCTGACGCACGGGCATCCGACGGCGTTGGCAGCCAGCGAGCTGACGGCGCTGGCGATTCACTGGCTGCGTAACGGAATGCCGCCGGCCGAGCTGCCGACCGCGCTGAGCGACCGGTGCCGCGAGCAACGGACGGTCTACCACGAGGACTGGCTGGCCGACCTGTGGATGCGGCCCGGTGTGGACAGTCCGACAGAGTTCATCGCCCGTGGCTGGGATGAGTGTCTGGTGGCGCTGGACGCACTCAAATCCGCTCTCGCTTCACCCAACCGCGAGGCCGACCCGTGCCTTCGCACCGGCGAGGGCTGGATCGCCGAGGAGTCGTTGGCGACGGCGGTGCACTGCTTCCTGCTGTTCCCGGACGAGCCGGTGGCCATGCTCGCCCGGGCGGCGACCACTGCCGGCGACTCGGACTCGATCGCCTGCCTTGCCGGCGCCTTCGCCGGCGCCGTGCACGGCTTCGACTGGTGGCCGGCCGAGTGGTCGCACCGCATCGAGCACGCCGACGAATTGGCCGCGTTCGGCCGAATCTGGGATTGACGGGGGCCGGACACATGGGGCGCACGGTCACGCTAGCGCTGCTAGCACCAGACGGGACGCCGCTGGGGACCACGCCGGAGTTCGAGGTGGAATCCCAGTGGTGGCAAGAAGTGGCTCCGGTGCTGGCCGGGGCGCGGACGGAGTTCGGCATCGAAGTGACGGTGCTGCGGCTGGTGGCGGCGGAAAGGGCGCAGCCACACGGGGGAGCGGTGACCTACCTGGCGGAGTGCCACGGTCCGAGTCCGGAGCCGGGGCGGTTGGCGCTGGTGCCGGCAGCGGACGCGGCGCAACTGGGGCTGGTGACGCGGGTGGTTGAAGCGGGGCGGTCGGATGAGGGAGCGCGGGCACTGCGCGGGGTGGAGCTGGGGACGTTTGACGAGAAATGGGTGGAGCCGCATCCGCTGCGGATGAAGTGGGCGGAGCCGGGAGGGCCGGCGGAGGCGTTGCGGTGGGCGGGAGTGGAAGGCGGGGCCCAGCAGCGGACCTGGAACCTGTCGTCGGTGTGGCGGCTGGACGGGACCTGGCTCAAGGAGGTGCCGCCGTTCCTCCGACAGGAGCCAATTGTGTTGGAGTGGCTGGGAAAGCGAGCGCCGGGGACGGTGCCGAGGCTGCTGGAGGCGGACGGCGGGCGGATGTTGCTGGCGGAGGTGCCGGGAACGGACCGCTACGACGCGGGGGTGGCGGAAATCGTTGCCATGGTGAGAGATCTGTTCGAGATCCAGGCGATGGCCGCCGAGCACGTTGACGAACTGCTGGCCCGTGGAGTGCCGGACTGGCGGGCAGAGAGCTTCATCGAGCGGGCGGCAGCGGTGGCGGGCAAGTACGCGGATCAGCTGACCACGGACGAGCGGGACAGGCTCGGCAAGCTGGTGGCGGGGCTGCCGGAGCGGTTCGCGCGGCTGGCCGACTGCGGCATCCCGGACAGCCTGGTGCACGGGGATTTTCACCCGGGGAACGTGAGATCGGACGGCAGCAGCCGGGTGATCCTGGACTGGACGGACAGTGTGATCGGCCACCCGGCGCTGGACGTGCGGAATCGGCCGGAGCTGGTGCAAGAGTGGAGTAGGTTGTGGCGAAAGAAGATTGCCGGAAGTGAGCCGGAGCGGGCGCTGGAACTGACGCGCCCGCTGGGCAGTCTGCGCGGGGCGGCGGTGTACGACGCGTTCCTCCAAGGCATCGAGCCGTCGGAAAGGCCGTACCACGCCGCGGACCCGCTCAACTGCCTGCGTGAAGCGGCGAACTACCGGTAGGGGAACTCGCCGCCGTCGACGGTGAGGCGCTGCCCGGTGCTCCACTCGGCCCGCTCGGACACCAGGAACAGCACGAGGTTGGCGACGTCGGCGGGCACGCCGCTTACAACCGTGACCGCCAACAGCAGGCTGACCATCGCCGCGCATGTGCTGGTGTGGATGGGCCTCAACCAGCGGCTGGGGGCCGAGCTGTCCACGTCCGAGCAGATCGCCGGCAGCGTCAACACGAATCCCGTGGTCATTCGCCGGCTGGTGAGCCAGCTGCGGGACGCCGGGCTGGTCGAGCCGAACCAGGCCTGTCCGGTCGGTGCCGGGATCAGGCCCGCAATGGAGCGGGTATACGGGGGTGTCGAGGACGCGGTGAGCCGCGAGCTGGCCGCGACAACGCTCGCCGAGGTATCCCAGGACGTCCTCGCCGGCTGACGGCCTGCGTGAAAGCGCCATTCCTCACGTTGAACGTGAGGAATGGTCCCTTCCAAACGGAAAAGTCAGGCGGCGACGGGGCCGTTGGAGGGGGGTACGGTCTCGGCGGGCGAGGGCGGGCCGGGTGGGGTGCCGTCGCCGAAGGGGCGGCCGCCGAGGGACTCGCGGCCGTGCGGGGTGAGCCAGTTGCGCAGGTCGGGGCCGGCGGGCACGACGCCGGTGGGGTTGATGTTGCGGTGCACCTCGTAGTAGTGCTGCTTGATCTGCACGAAGTCGGTGGTGTCGCCGAAACCGGGCGTCTGGAACAGGTCCCGGGCGTAGGCCCACAGCACGGGCATCTCGGCGAGCTTGCTGCGGTTGCACTTGAAGTGCCCGTGGTAGACGGCGTCGAAGCGGGCGAGGGTGGTGAACAGGCGCACATCGGCCTCGGTGATGGTGTCGCCGACCAGGTAGCGCTGCCCGGCCAGCCGGTCGCCGAGCCAGTCGAGGCGGTCGAACAGGCGGCGGTACGCCTTCTCGTACGCGTCCTGGTCGGTGGCGAAGCCGGCGCGGTAGACACCGTTGTTGACGTCCCGGAACACGACGTCGTTGACCTCGTCGATCTCGGCCCGCAGCTCGGCGGGATACAGCTGTGGCGCGCCGTCCCGGTGGTACCGGGTCCACTCCAGGGACAGGTCGATGGTCATCTGCGCGAAGTCGTTGGTGACGACCTCGCCGGTCGGCACGTCCACGATGGCCGGCACGGTGATGCCCAGCTCGTAACCGGGGAACCGCTTGAAGTACGCGTCCTGGATCCGCTCGATGCCCAGCACGGGATCCACTCCGCCGGGATCGAGGTCGAAGGTCCAGCTGCGCTCGTCGTGCACGGGCCCGCAGATGCCCATCGACAGCACGTCCTCCAGCCCGAGCAGCCGGCGCACGATGATCATGCGATTGGCCCACGGGCAGGCCCGTGCGACCACGAGTCGGTAGCGGCCGGGCTCGACGGGATAGCCGTCGCGGCCGTCGGCGGTGATCCGGGTGGTGATGTACCGCGAATCGCGGCTGTACTCCGACATGGATCCATTATGGGTGCCCGGCAGGCCGGCCGCCGGGGCCTGGCCGACCGGGCAGCCGCAGTCGGATGGCCGGACGTCAGAACCCGGAAGCCGGGCGGGCGGTGTAGTGCTCCTCCAGCCGCTGCACCTCGTCGGCGGTGAGCTTGAGGTCGACGGCGGCGACGGCGTCGGTGAGGTGGTGCGGCTTGGTGGTGCCGACGATCGGCGCGGTGACGGCCGGCTTGCCCATCATCCAGGCCAGCGCCACCTGGGCCCGGGGCACGTTGCGCTCGGTGGCGACGGCCCCGACCGCGTCGATGATGGCCTTGTCGGCGTCGGCGGTCGCGTCGTAGAGGATCTTGCTGAAGCCGTCGGTGCCGCTGCGGTTGGTCTCCTCGCCGGAGTCGCGGGTCAGCCGGCCGCGGGCCAGCGGGCTCCACGGGATGACGCCGACGCCCTGGTCCAGGCAGTACGGCAGCATCTCCCGCTCCTCCTCGCGCTGCAGCAGGTTGTACTGGTTCTGCATGGACACGAACCGGGTCCACCCGTGCAGGTCGGCGGCGTGCTGCATCTGTGCGAACTGCCAGGTCCACATCGACGAAGCGCCGATGTAGCGGGCCTTGCCGGCCTTCACCACGTCGTGCAGCGCCTCCATGGTCTCCTCGATCGGCACGGCCGTGTCGTACCGGTGGATCTGGTACAGGTCGATGTAGTCGGTGCCGAGCCGGCGCAGGCTGGCGTCGACCTGGGTGAAGATGGCCGCCCGGGACAGGCCGACGCCCTTGGGGCCGGGGCCCATCTGGCCGCGGACCTTGGTGGCGATGACCACTTCGTCCCGCTTCGCGAACTCCCGCAGCAGCTGCCCGGTGATCTCCTCGCTCGCGCCCAGCGAGTACACGTTGGCGGTGTCGAAAGTGGTCACCCCGGACTCGATGGCCTGCTTGAAGTAGGGCCGCGACTCGTCGATGCCGAAGGACCACTTGTGGGTGCCGGCGGCCGGGTCGCCGAAGCTCATGCAGCCCAGCACGACCTTGGACACCGACAGCCCGCTCTTGCCCAACCGGAGGTATTCCATGCCGGCGACGCTACTCCCTGGAGTAGCACCAGGACCCGGTTGCACGCCATGCTGAGCCGTGCTGTTGCGTCAGTTGGAGTACCTGGTCGCGCTCGCCCGTGAGCGGCACTTCGCGCGGGCCGCGGCGGCCTGCCATGTGTCGCAGCCGTCGCTGTCGGCGGCGATCCGCAAGCTGGAGCACGAGCTGGACGTGCCGATCGTGCAGCGCGGCCAGCGCTACGAAGGCCTGACGCCGGAGGGCGAGCGGGTGCTGCTGTGGGCGCACCGCATCCTGGCCGAGTGCGACGGGCTGCGCCAGGACCTGTCGACGATGCGCGGCAGCCTGTCCGGGGTGTTGCGCATCGGCGCGATCCCGACGGCGCTGACCGTCGCGCCGCTGCTGACGACGCCGTTCTGCCAGCGCCACCCGCATGCCCGGATCACGCTGGAATCCCTGCCGTCGCTGGAGATCACCCGTCGGCTGGCGGAGTTCGAACTGGACATCGCGATGACCTATGTGGACGATGATTCGTGGGCCACGGCGATTCCCCTGTACCAGGAACGGTATCTGCTGTTGACGCCGAACGACGGGCAGTTCGCCGAGCGGGAGAGCCTGCGCTGGGCCGAGGCGGCGACGGTGCCGTTGTGCCTGCTGTCACGGCAGATGCGCAACCGCCGGATCCTGGACGAGGCGTTCGCCGCGGTGGGCGCGAGCGTGGTGCCGGCGATCGAGACCGACACGGTGTCGGCGCTGTACGCGCATGTGGCCTCGCGGCAGTGGTCCAGCGTGATCTCGCACGCGTGGCTGCATATGTTCGGTGTGCCGCAAGGGATGCGGGTCGTCCGGCTGGACGATCCGCCGTATGCGCCGCGGATCGGGCTGGTCGTGGCCGGGCACGAGCCGGAGTCGATGCTGGCCCGGGCCCTGGTCGAGATCGCTCGTGACGTCGACGTGCGCGGCGAGCTGGACCGCGTGCTGGCTCGCTACCTGTGATAGACGCGAGCTATCCCGGGATAGCGAAGAACGCTTTGACGGCCCCGGCAACCGCGAGCAAGGTCGTGAAGTACCTACTCGCAACGGAAAGTTGGGGACAGCCATGGCAAAGGTGCTGTGCGTGCTGTACGACGACCCGACCACCGGATATCCGAGCTCCTACGCCCGGGACGAACTGCCGCAGGTGCCCGGCTATCCGAACGGCCAGACGCTGCCGACGCCGCGGGGCCTCGGGTTCACGCCCGGGCACCTGCTGGGCAGCGTGTCCGGCGCGCTGGGGCTGCGGGAGTTCCTGGAGAGCCAGGGCCACACGCTGGTCGTCACCTCGGACAAGGACCGCGAGGGCTCCGAGTTCGACCGCGAGCTGGTTGACGCGGACATCGTTATCTCCCAACCGTTCTGGCCGGCGTACCTGACCGCCGAGCGCATCGCCCGCGCGCCCGGGCTGAAGCTGGCCATCACCGCCGGCATCGGCTCCGACCACGTGGACCTGGACGCCGCGATCGAGCACGGCGTCACGGTCACCGAGGTCACCTTCAGCAACAGCATCAGCGTCGCCGAGCACGTGGTGATGATGATCCTGTCGTTGGTGCGCAACTACTTGCCGTCGCACCAGGTGGTGCTGGACGGCGGTTGGAACATCGCCGACTGCGTGGCCCGGGCCTACGACGTGGAGGGCATGCACGTCGGCACGGTCGCGGCCGGCCGCATCGGCACGGCCGTGCTGCGCCGGCTCAAGCCGTTCGACGTGCACCTGCACTACACCGACCGGCACCGGCTGCCCCGTGCGGTGGAGGAAGAGCTGGGCCTGACCTGGCACGAGAGCGCCGCCGACATGGTGCCGCAGTGCGACGTCGTGACGATCAACGCCCCGCTGCACCCGGAGACCGAGGGCCTGTTCGACGACAAGCTGATCGGCAGCATGAAGCGGGGCGCGTACCTGATCAACACCGCCCGGGCCAAGATCGCCGACCGGGACGCGGTGGTGCGGGCCCTGGAGTCCGGGCAGCTGGCCGGGTACGCCGGCGACGTGTGGTTCCCGCAGCCCGCGCCGGCCGACCACCCGTGGCGGGCCATGCCGCACCACGGCATGACCCCGCACATCTCCGGCTCCACCCTGTCGGCCCAGGCCCGTTACGCCGCCGGCGCCCGGGAGATCCTGGAGAACTGGTTCGCCGCCGAGCCGATCCGCGAGGAGTACCTGATCGTCGACGGCGGCAAGCTGGCCGGGGCCGGCGCGCACTCGTACTCGACGAACAAGTAGCCGGGTCAGCCGGCCAGCAGGAGTGCGGCGGCGACGGCGATGACCACCAGGGCAGTGAGGCCGTGCATGGCGTAGGCCAGGACCTTCGAACCACGGTGGCGCAGCACGATGACGGCGTCGCCGATGGGGACGAGGGCGGAGACGAGCAGGTACCCGCCCATGGCGTGCGGGCCGACGGCGGCCAACAGGACCAGGAGCGCCACCCCCATGGCGACGTCGCGGATGCCCTTGACGTTCAGCCACGCGGCCAGGGTGCCGTCGGGCCAGTCGGGCAGGCCGAAGCCCTTGGCGTTCGCGGTGGGCACGATCAAGTAGGCCGCTCCCATCGCGATCACCGCCACGCTGAGCACCGCTGCCAGGACCACTGTCGCTGTGTACATCTGCCGTCACCCCTCGATAATCTAGCGCTGCTAGCTTTCATAGCAACGCTAACAGAAGCTGTGCCAGGAAAGCTAGCGGTGCTAGGATTTCTAGCGTGACTAGCGAGCCGGGCAGGCGTGAGCGGGTGAAGGCGGAGCGGCGGGCGTTGATCCTGCGCGTGGCCAGGGAGCTGGCCGAGGCCGAGGGCTGGGACGCGGTGACGACGCGCCGGCTGTCGGAGCGGATCGAGTACAGCCAGCCGGTGCTGTACAGCCACTTCGCCAACAAGGACGCGATCGTCGCCGCCGTCGCCGAGCAGGGCTTCGCCGAGCTGGCGGTGGCCATCGAGGCGGCCCGGCGCAAGCAGGTCGAGCCGCGCGGGCTGCTCCGCGCCGTGGTCGACGCCTATCTCGGCTTCGCCGAGGCCAATCCGGCGCTCTACCACGCGATGTTCACCCTCGACGTGGGCCTGCGCTTCGCCCGCCCCGACTCGCCGCCGGTGCTACGGGAGGGGTTCGCGCAGCTGGTGGCGGCCTTCGAGGCGGTCACCGACGACCCGGCCACGATCGGCACGTTCACCGAGGTCGCCTGGGCCGCCCTGCACGGCCTGGCCACCCTGACCCGCGACGGCCGCCTGTCCGACGGCCAGCACGACGCCCGGGTCGACCTGCTGGTCGAGCGCCTGCTGGCCTGACCGGCCGCCCGAACGGGCGGGGTGCTGTCGCGACGCCGATCCACGCTGGCAGGCTGGAGCGATGAGGCGCAGGATCGTCGTCACGGGCGGCACCGGCCGGCTGGGCCAGGTTGTTGTGGAGCGGCTGGCCGAGCGCGGCGTCGAGGTGCAGTCGATCAGCCGTCGCAACACGACGGTGTCGGTGGACCTGCGCAAGGGCACGAACATCGACCAGGCGCTCGCCGGCGCCGCGGCGATCGTGCACTGCGCGACCACCAACGGCCGCGGCGACATCGTGGCCACGCGGAACCTGATCGAGGCGGCGCGGCGGGCCGGCGACCCGCACCTGGTGTACATCTCGATCGTCGGCGTCGAGCGCGTGCCGATGCCGTACTACCGGGCGAAACTGGCCGTGGAGCAGGAGATCGAGGCGTCCGGCCTGCCGTGGACGATCCTGCGCGCGACCCAGTTCCACGAGCTGGTGGCGCAGCTCCTGGGCCTGGCCGCCAGGCTGCCGGTCATGCCGCTGCCGACCGACTTCCGGTTCCAGCCGATCGACACCGGCGATGTCGCGGACCGGCTGGCGGCGCTGGCCCTCGGCCCGTCGCAGGGCCGGGTGCCGGACCTGGGCGGCCCGCAGATCCTGGACATCAGGCAGCTGGCCCACATCTATCTGA
>DASWRQ010000105.1:0-30475 GCA_036403095.1 Kutzneria sp.
GGTTGTCGTGCAAGGAGATCCGCAGTTGGCGGCCCAGCAGGCCGATATCGCCAACCCGGACTGCACGCTCCAGGTGCCGGCCAACCCGTTGTCGGCCAAGGGACTGGCCACGCCGTACCTGCTGAGCGCGGCCAGCGGCCACTGCCACGAGACCAACGCCGACCAGTCCGCGTTCGTGCAGGCGACGATTCTCGACCCGGCGACCGGCAAACTGTCCGTGTACGACCCGCTGGTGATCGACAAGGGCAGCCGGCCGGCCATCACGCCGACGCCGCCGGCGCTGCCGCGCGGCGCCGTGGTCGGCCTCTGGTTCGGCTTCAACGGCAGCAACCTGACGCTGCGTGGCGACACCGGCACGTGTGTGAACGGCGACCGCGCCGGCGTGTTCGGGCAGTACGCCTACTGCAACGCGCAGCCGTTCTACGCCGCCGCCAACAACGCGATCGCCGGTAAGAAGCTCGTCATCCCGCCGCTGGGCACCGGCAAGGACGGCCGGCCGTGCATGACCACCCGTGACTTCGGGCTGGTCGACCAGGACCAGAGCGACAACGTCACCACGACCTACCTCCAGGCCAGGGACGGCCGCGTCGCGCAGGACACGCCGGCCAACGAGTCGAAGCTGGGCTTCCTGAAGGTGCGCGCCAAGACCAGGGCCAAGCTGTCCAACGGGAGCGACAACGTGCTGCTCGACGCCTTCGTCGACCCGGCGCTGGGCTGCACGCCGTTCACCGCGGCCGACCTGGTCAGCGGCCGGCAGGTGACCTCGCTGGCCCTCGACGAGCTTCAGGCCGCCGCCCGGCAGGGGGCGCCGGTCGCCCTCGTGCCGACCAACGACCCGATGGTCCTGGACGGCACGAAGGCCAGCGTCACCAAGACCAATCTCTACCGGGTCGGGGTGGACATGCCCGAGATCAACACCCGCACCGACACGCCGCAGGGCTACTGCCGGCAGCTGTTCACCACCGGCCTGCAGCGGACCAAGCTGGACGCCCGCTTCACCAAGGCCGCCCCGTCGCCGGACCCGGGCGCGGCGAGCAACCTGTTCACGTTCCTGGCCCAGCGGCTGGCCGGGTCGTTCGACAACCTCGGCTGCGGCCGGCTGCTGCACCAGCGCAACCCCGTGCACGTGGTGACGAACAAGGCCGGCGTCGTGGTCGACGCCGGCCTGTGATCGTCACAGCTGGGGGATCAGCTCAGGCGCTCGAGCACCATGGCCATGCCCTGGCCGCCGCCGACGCACATCGTCTCAAGGCCGAACTGCTTGTCGTGGAACTGGAGCGAGTTGATCAGCGTGGTGGCGATGCGGGCGCCGGTCATGCCGAACGGGTGGCCGACGGCGATCGCGCCGCCGTTGACGTTCAGCTTGTCCAACGGGATGCCCAGGTCCTGGTAGGACGGGATGACCTGCGCGGCAAAGGCTTCGTTGATCTCGACCAGGTCGATGTCCGCGATGGACAGACCGGCCTTGGCCAGCGCCCGCTTGGACGCCTCGACCGGGCCGAGGCCCATGATCTCCGGCGACAGGCCGGACACGCCGGTGGCGACGATGCGGGCCAGCGGGGTCAGGCCCAGCTCCTTGGCCTTGGTGTCGCTCATCACGACCACCGCCGCCGCGCCGTCGTTGAGCGGGCAGCAGTTGCCCGCGGTGACGCGGCCGTCCGGACGGAACACCGGCTTGAGCGTGGCCGTCTTCTCCAGCGTGATGCCGGGCCGCGGGCCGTCGTCGGCCGAGACCACCGAGCCGTCGGGCAGCGTCACCGGGGTGATCTCGCGCTGCCAGAAGCCGTCGGCGATGGCCTTCTCGGCCAGGTTCTGCGAGCGGACGCCGAACTCGTCCATCTCCTCGCGGCTGACGTCCTTGAGCAGCGCCAGGTTCTCGGCCGTCTGCCCCATCGCGATGTAGATGTCCGGGGTGTGGCCGTCCTGGCGCGGGTCCTGCCACTGGCCGCCGCTGTTCTCCGCCGTCGCCACCGTGCGGGCCTCGGCCTCGGCGAACAGCGGGTTCTTCGTGTCGGGCAGGCCGTCCGAGCTGCCCTTGACGAAGCGGGAGACGGTCTCGACGCCGGCCGAGACGAAGACGTCGCCCTCGCCGGCCTTGATGGCGTGGAAGGCCATCCGGATCGACTGCAGGCTGGAGGCGCAGTAGCGGGTCACCGTGCAGCCGGGCAGGTGGTCCATGCCCAACAGCACGGACACCACGCGGCCGATGTTGTAGCCCTGCTCGCCGCCCGGCAGGCCGCAGCCCATGATCAGGTCGTCGATCTGGGTCGGGTCCAGCGCCGGCACCTTGTCCAGCGCCGCGCGCACCAGCTGCGCGGCCAGGTCGTCCGGGCGGATGGACACCAGCGATCCCTTGCCCGCCCGGCCGATCGGGGAGCGGGCGGCGGAGACGATCACGGCCTCGGGCATCGCGAAACTCCTTCGGTTCGCTACTGATTGGTAACCTGCGAAGTCTAGCGACCGGGCCCACCCCGTGACTGTGGTCCAGCTCTCGAATCTCGGAGACGTCAACCCATGAACACTGGCGGATCACCGGTCCGGATCGGTGCGTTGGCTCCGCTGAGCCGGCCCGGCTGGGTCGAGGCGGGCCGACACCTGCTGGCCGGCCTCGAACTGGGCGTTCGCGACGTCAACGCCGCCGGCGGCGGACCACTCGAACTGGTGGTCCGCGACACCGCGGCCGATTCCGGGCGGGCGGTGGCCGCCGTGGACGAGTTGGCCGAGCTGGGCGTGGCCGCCTTGGCCGGTGAGTACCACAGCGTGGTGGCCCGCGCCGTCGCCGCTCGGGCCGATGCCCTCGGCCTGCCGTTCCTCTGCTCGTCCGCCGTTCTCGACGCGCTCACCGAGCAGCCGACCGACCAGGTCGGCCGGATCGCGCCGGCCCAGTCCCACGGTTGGCGGATCTACGCCGACTTCCTCCGGCGGGCCGGCCACACCCGGATCGCCGTCGCGGCCCAGCCCAGCGTCTACTGGGCCGCCGGCACCCGCATCCTGCGGGACCACCTCGACGCCGTCATCGAGCTCGACCCGGACTCCTTGTGCGACGAGCTCGCCGCCAGTCGCGCGACCGCCCTGCTGCTCCTGGTCGGCGCCCCCGAGCCGGCCGGGTCGATCGTCCGGTCCGTTCGCCGGGACCCGCGCCTGGCCGACATCCTGGTCGGCGCCCCGGCCGGGCAGCCCGAGTTCGCCGAATGGGCGACGTTGCTCGGCGATGCCGGCGCCGGGATCCCGTTCCTGCGCTACCTGCCAAGGCGCCTGGATTCCCTCGGCGCACGGGTCGAGGCCGCCCTGCGTGAGCGGCTGGCCGAGACGCCTTCCTTCGTCGCCTTCGAGGGTTACGACACAATCGTGGTCCTCGCCGACCTGCTGCGCGGCGTGTCTTGGCCAGACATCGACGTCGACGGCACCCGAGGACGGATCACCTTCTCCCACCTGGCCGACATCCCGGTGTGGCAATGGGCCTGGCCGCCGGTCCAGGTCGTCGACCGGGACCCGGCCGACCCCGCCCGCTTCCGGGTCCTCGGCTGACTACTGGGCCAGCTGGCGGACGGGGCGGCCGAAGCGGAGGTTGAGGCGGGCGATGAACTTGGCGGTGGGCCGGCGGGCCTCGGCCAGCGGCGAGCGCACCGGCAGCTTGGGCAGCGGCCCGCCGGTCCACACGCCGGCGACGGTGCACAGGGCGGGCAGCAGCACCGAGCAGGCGGCGTCGTAGCCGACGGCGCTGGGGTGGAACTGGTCTGGGCTGAAGAACTCGCGGGGTCGGGCCAGGAACTCGGGGGCCAGCAGGTCGGCCAGCGGCACCGGGATGGCCCCCATTCGGGCGACGGCCTTGCGCTGACCGCGGGCCAGCAGCAGGCTCCAGACCCGGGCGATGGACTTCAGGGGCTGCGCGATCGGGCGGATAACGCCGAGATCGGGGCAGGTCCCGACGACCACGCCGCAGCCGGCGTCCTGGAGGGTGCGGATCACCTGTTCGAGGCCGGCGACGGCATCGGGCACGGTGGTCAGCGTGGTGACGTCGTTGGCGCCGACGATGATCACGGCAACGTGAGGAGGCGTCACGAGAGCCTGCTCGACCTGGGCCGGCAGGTCGCGAGTGGCGGCGCCGACGACGGCGTAGGTGTCCAGGCGGACGGGCCGTTCGGCCTCCTCGGCCAGCCCACGGGCCAGCACGACGGCGGGCAGCTGGTCGGCGCTGTCGACGCCCAGGCCGGCGGCCATGGAGTCGCCGAACATGGCGAACCGCAGCACGTCGTCCTCCTCGGCCGGCGGCACGGGACCGGTGCCGTCGGACAGGTAGACGCCGTCGGCCAGCCAGGGCGGCGCGACCGGCGGACCGATGATCCGCTCCGCCCGCCGGGCCTGCCCGGTGAGCAGCCCGTACGCCGCGCCGTACACCCCGCCGAGCGTGCCGGCGGCCAGCACGATGAACCGAAGTCCCCGCATCGCACCCATGACCGACCTCCCCCGTCCCATCTTCCCACTGCTTAGATCGTCGACTCCTCCATTGGGATTAACACCACGCAGCCGCGATGGTTCCCCGGAACGAGTTAGGCTGCGGCCAGTTCACGAGACGCAATCGAGAGGGTCCTTCGGTGGAGTACGTCGATCACGTAGTCGACCTCGTCGGCAACACCCCGCTGGTGCGGTTGAACTCGCTCGTCGAAGGGCTGGCGCCGCTGGTGCTGGCCAAGGTCGAGTACTTCAACCCCGGCGGCAGCGTGAAGGACCGCATCGCGCTGCGCATGGTCGAGGCCGCCGAGAAGTCGGGCGAGCTCAAGCCGGGCGGCACGATCGTGGAGCCGACCTCCGGCAACACCGGCGTCGGCCTGGCCCTGGTCGCCCAGCGCCGGGGCTACAAGTGCGTCTTCGTCTGCCCGGACAAGGTCAGCGAGGACAAGCGCAACGTGCTCAAGGCGTACGGCGCCGAGGTCGTGGTGTGCCCGACCGCGGTCGCCCCCGAGCACCCCGACTCGTACTACAACGTCTCCGACCGGCTGGTCCGCGAGATCCCCGACGCCTGGAAGCCCAACCAGTACGCCAACCAGCAGAACCCGGAGAGCCACTACCGCTCCACGGGTCCGGAGCTGTGGCGGCAGACCGAGGGCCGGATCACCCACTTCGTCGCGGGCGTGGGCACCGGCGGCACGATCAGCGGCACCGGCCGGTACCTCAAGGAGGTCTCCGAGGGCCGAGTCAAGATCATCGGCGCCGACCCCGAGGGTTCCGTGTACTCGGGCGGCTCCGGCCGCCCCTACCTGGTCGAGGGCGTCGGCGAGGACTTCTGGCCGACCACCTACGACCGCGACATCTGCGACGAGATCATCCCGATCTCCGACGCCGACTCGTTCGAGGTGACCCGGCGGCTGGCCCGCGAGGAGGGCCTGCTGGTCGGCGGCTCCTGCGGGATGGCCGCGGCGGCCGCGATCGAGCTGGCCCGCCGCTGCGGCCCGGACGACGTGATCGTGGTGCTGCTGCCCGACGGCGGCCGCGGCTACCTGTCCAAGGTCTTCAACGACACCTGGATGTCCTCCTACGGCTTCCTGTCCCCGGACCACTCCGGCGCGACCGCGGGCGACGTGCTGCGCCGCAAGGACGGGACCATGCCGGAGCTGGTGCACGTGCACCCGAACGAGACGGTCGCGGAGGCCATCGCCATCCTGCGCGAGTTCGAGGTGTCCCAGATGCCGGTGGTCAACGCCGAGCCGCCCGTGATGGCGGCCGAGGTGGCCGGCGCGCTCAACGAGCGGGACCTGCTGGACGCGTTGTTCACCGGCAAGGCACAGCTGGCCGACCGCGTCGAGCAGCACATGTCGCCGCCGCTGCCGACGATCGGCGCTGGTGAGCCGGTCGGCGTCGCGATGGACGCGCTCTCGGCCGCCGACGGCGCGATGGTGCTCGTCGACGGCAAGCCGGCCGGCGTGGTCACGAGGCACGACATCCTCGGATTTCTCGCTGGTCGATGAGTATTGCCAGGCGGGCGGCGGTGCTCCGTCGTATGGGCTAGCGTTACGCGCGACGTGACGTCAAGGGCCCAAGGGGGTTGGAAACCCGATGAGTGATCCACAGCCGCCGGAGACCGGTGACTCCGCGGTGAACCCGGAGGCCACGCAGGTGGTCGGGGCGGGATCCCAGCCGCCGGCCACCAGCCCCGCGGACGCCAACGCCACCCAGGTGGTGCGGCCGGGCGACCTGCCGTCACCGGGAGCGATGGCCCCTCCGCCGCCGCCCGCCGACTCGACCCAGGTGGTGCCGCCCGGCCAGCAGCCGCCGGCCGGCCCGACGTACAGCCCGCCTGGGTACGCCAACCCGCCGAGCGGCCCGATGCCGGCCCAGCCCTCCTTCGGGCAGCCGGCGCCGAGCCCGTTCGGCCAGCAGCCGCAGCCCTTCGGCGCGCCGGCCAGCGGCGGCTTCCCGCAGCAGCCGGGCCAGCCGCCGTACGGCCAGCCCCATCCGGGCATGCCGGGCCAGTCCCAGCAGCAGCCGGGCCAGTTCGGCCAGCAGCCGTACGGCGCGCCGCCGCAGCAGGCGTGGGCGACCCAGCAGCCCGGCGGCTACGGCGCGCAGCCGATGTCCGCCGCCGGCGGCGGCGCCAACACGCTGCCGATCGCGATGTGGGTGACCATCGGCCTGATGGCCCTCGGTCTGCTCACCGGCATCGTGACGCTGATCGGGTCGCTCTCGCTCCGGTACGGGGCGGGCCTGGCCATCACCATCGCGGTGGTCACGATCGTGATCACCGCCGGTGTCGGCGCCTGCGCGTGGTTCGCCGGACAGGGCCAGAACTGGGGCCGGATCGTCATCACGGTGCTGCTCGGCCTGAGCATCCTCGGCGGGCTGCTCCAGATCGGGGCCGGCCCGGTGTCCGCGCTGGTCCGGATCGTGATCGCGATCGGCCTGCTGGTGCTGTGGTGGCTGCCGTCCACCTCGGCGGCCATGGCGGCCAAGGCCGGCGCGGCCCCGCAGACCGCCGGCGGCTACGGCCAGTACGGCCAGCCGTTCGGTCAGCAGCCGTTCGGTCAGCAGCCTCAGCCCTATGGCGCGCAGCAGCAACCGCAGTACGGCCAGCCGCAGCAGCCCCAGTACGGGCAGCAGCAGCCGCAGTACGGCCAGCCGCCGCAGCCGCCGACCGGTGGCTTCGGCGCCCCGCAGGCTCCGCAGTACGGCCAGCCCCAGTCGCCCTACGGCCAGCCGCCGCAGCAGCCGGGCTTCGGTCAGCAGCCGCCGCAGGGCCCGTACGGCCAGTGAGTAACTCGCTCGAACGCCGCCGGCTGGTTCCACCGCGAACCGCCCGGCGGCGTTTCGCTTTGACCTGACGAAATCTCGGGTTTCCCGCTGACGCCACCGTGACCGCGGCCACGCCGGCGGTCGTCTTGATCGTCGTCGCCTGCGTGCCCGTGACCGGCGGGTATCTGCGTTCGAAAGGGGCCGGCCCCGCGACGTAGGCTCTTCGCATGACGGACAGCACCGCCCGACACGGCTTCGAGACCAGGGCGATCCACGCCGGGCAGGAGCCTGACCCGCACACCGGCTCGGTCATCGTGCCCATCTACCAGACCTCCACGTTCGCCCAGGACGGCGTGGGCGGGCTGCGGGCCGGCGGCTTCGAGTACTCGCGGACCGCCAACCCGACCCGCACCGCGCTCGAGGAGTGCCTCGCGTCACTGGAGGGCGGCCGGCACGGGCTGGCGTTCGCCTCCGGCATGGCCGCCTCCGACATCGCGCTGCGCTCGCTGGTCCGCCCGGGCGACCACGTGATCATCCCGGACGACGCCTACGGCGGCACCTTCCGCTTGGTGGACAAGGTGCTCAGCCAGTGGGGCGTCGAGCACACCCCGGTGCATCTGTCCGATGTGGACGCCGTGCGGGCCGCGGTTCGCCCGGAGACCAAGGTGATCTGGGTCGAGACGCCCACCAACCCGCTGCTCGGCATCGCCGACATCGCCGCGTTGGCCGGCATCGCGCACGAGGCCGAGGCGCGGCTGGTGGTGGACAACACCTTTGCCACGCCTTATCTCCAGTCGCCGCTGGGCCTCGGGGCCGACATCGTGCTGCACTCCACCACCAAGTATCTCGGCGGTCACTCCGATGTGGTCGGTGGCGCGCTGATCACCTCCGACGACGAGCTGCACGAGAAGTTCGCCTTCCTGCGCAACGCCGCCGGCTCCGTGCCCGGGCCGTTCGACTCATGGCTGACGCTGCGTGGCCTGAAGACGTTGGCCGTGCGCATGGACCGGCACAGCGACAACGCCGAGCGGGTGGTCGAGGCCCTGGTCAGCCACCCCAAGGTGACCAAGGTGTTCTACCCCGGCCTGGTCGAGCACGCCGGCCACGAGGTCGCCGCCAAGCAGATGCGCCGCTACGGCGGCATGGTGTCGTTCACCGTCGCCGGCGGCGAGCAGGCCGCGCTGGACGTGTGCGCCGCCACCAAGCTGTTCATCCTGGCCGAGTCGCTCGGCGGCATCGAGTCGCTGATCGAGCACCCCGGCAAGATGACCCACGCCAGCACCGCCGGCTCCGTCCTCCAGGTGCCGGACAACCTGGTCCGCCTGTCCGTCGGCATCGAGTCGGCCGACGACCTGGTCGAGGACCTGCTGATCGCCCTGGGCTGACCGCCCCATCCCTGGAGCCCATCCCTGGATAAAACAGCCCCCACCTCTCCCTGGGGAGGCCGCCCCGGGACCATCCTACCCGCCCTACCCCGTAGTCGATCTTGGAACGGGGCCGGCTGTGGATAACTCGGGGCCTGTGGACAAAGCGAAGGGCTCCCCACCTGCCCAGGTGGGGAGCCCTTCGTCTGCCGTCAGGGGCGGACGCCGGTCGCGACGTCCTTCGCGCCCGGGAAGTCCTGCTTGTCGACGCAGCTGCCGACCAGTTCCACCACGTTGCCGTTGACCACGTAGTGCCCGGCGTCGGCGCAGCCGGCCTGCGACACGGTGAACACGGCCGCTCCGGCCAGTGCCGCGGCGCACGCCACCGCCCCGATCAGCGGCAGGACCCCGGCGATGCGGGCCACGCGTGCCATGCCACCTCCACGATGTCCAAATCCCGGCGTAGTTGTCTTCTACGTCCCGATGACCGTGCGTGGTTCAGTGGTCACCGGCGCCGGTGAGAATGCGTCAAGCGTACCCGTAACGGGCCGCCGGTGTGGCGACAGACAGCACACTGGCAGGATCGGGCGGCATGGAGCTGGTCAACGTCGAGCGGGTGCGGGCGGCCCAGAAGCTGCTGTCGACTGTCGTGCGGCAAACGCCGATGGAGCATTCCCGGGTACTCGGCGAGATTCACGGCGGCGAGGTGTACCTCAAGCTCGAGAACCTCCAGCGGACCGGATCGTTCAAGATCCGCGGTGCCTACGTGCGCATGCACGGCCTCGACGCTGAGGAGCGCTCACGGGGCGTGGTGGCGGCCAGCGCGGGCAATCACGCCCAGGGCGTGGCGCTGGGCGCGTCGCTGCTGGGCATTCCGGCCACGGTGTTCATGCCGCGCCGGGCCCCGTTGCCCAAGCTGGCCGCGACCCGCGGCTACGGCGCCGACGTGAAGCTGACCGGCGAGTCCTTCGACGAGACGCTGGCCGCCTCGATCGTCTTCGCGCAGCGCACCGGGGCCGTGTTCATCCACCCCTTTGATCACCCGGATGTGATCGCCGGCCAAGGCACGATCGGTCTGGAGATCCTGGACCAGTTGCCCAACGTCGGCACCGTGCTGCTGGCCGCGGGCGGCGGCGGGCTGGTCGGCGGCGTCGCGGTGGCGATCAAGGCGATGCGCCCGGACGTGAAGATCGTCGCCGTGCAGGCCGAGAACGCCGCCGCGTTGCCCGGGTCGCTCAGCACCGGCTCGCCGGTGAAGCTGCCCGGCGTGCGGACCATGGCCGACGGCATCGCCGTGGCCAAGCCCGGCGCGCTGACCTTCCGGCACGTGCGGGATCTGGTCGACGACGTCGTGACGGTCACCGAGGACTCGCTCGCCCGGGCCGTGCTGCTCAGCATGGAACGGGCCAAGCAGGTCGTCGAGCCGGCCGGCGCCGCCACCATCGCCGCGCTCATGCAGTACCCCGGCCGGTTCGAGGGCCCGGTGGTCGCCGTCCTGTCCGGCGGCAACGTGGATCCCTTGCTGTTGCTGCAAATCATCCAGCACGGCATGCGAGCCGCCGGCCGCTACCTCGCCCTGCGGCTACGCGTCGACGACAAGCCCGGCAGCCTCGCCGGGCTGCTCACCATGCTCGGCGACCTCGGCGTGAACGTCCTCGACGTGGAGCACACCCGCATGTCCGACGAGCTCCGCCTCGGCGAAGCCGAGGTGTCCCTCAACCTGGAGACTCGCGGCGTCGAACACTGCGCCGAGCTGGTGGCGGCCCTGCGCGCCGCCGGCTTCACCGTCCTCCGCTGAGCGCGCGAGTCCCGCTCTCAGGCAACTGACATGCAGGTTCGGAACCTGCATCATGGTTGCCCGAGAGCGGGACTCGCGGTTCTCAGAGGTTGCCGCGGCGTTCCTGCTCGCGCTCGATGGCCTCGAACAGGGCCTTGAAGTTGCCCTTGCCGAAGCCCAGCGAGCCGTGCCGCTCGATCAGCTCGTAGAACACGGTCGGCCGGTCGCCGATGGGCGCGGTGAAGATCTGCAGCAGGTAGCCGTCCTCGTCCCGGTCGACCAGGATGCGGTGCTCCTTGAGCACCTCGATGGGCAGCCGCACCTGGCCGATCCGGGCCCGCAGCGCCGGGTCGTCGTAGTAGGAGTCCGGGGTGTCGAGGAACTCGACGCCGGCGTCCCGCATGGCGGTCACGGTGGCGATGATGTCGTTGGTGGCCAAGGCGATGTGCTGGCAGCCGGCGCCGTCGTAGAACTCGAGGTACTCGTCGATCTGCGACTTGCGCTTGGCCACGGCCGGCTCGTTGAGCGGGAACTTGACCCGGTGGTTGCCGTTGGACACCACCTTGCTCATCAGGGCCGAGTAGTCGGTGGCGATGTCGTCGCCGATGAACTCGGCCATGTTCACGAAGCCCATGACCCGGTTGTAGAACTCGACCCAGTAGTCCATGCGCCCGAGCTCGACGTTGCCGACGCAGTGGTCGATGGCCTGGAACAAGCGCTTCGGTGCGCCCTCGGGCCGCTTGACGCTGCTGGTCTTGACGACGTAGCCCGGCAGGTAGGGGCCGTTGTAGCGGGAGCGGTCGATCAGGGTGTGCCGCGTCTCGCCGTACGCGGCGATGGCCGCGCGGCGGATGGTGCCGTGCTCGTCGCTGACGTCGTTGGGCTCCTCCAGCACGGTCGCGCCCTGCGCCCGAGCGTGCTTGATGCACTGGTCCACGTCGCCGACCTCGAGGGCCAGGTCGACCACGCCGTCGCCGTGCTTGCGGTGGTGGTCGAGCAGCGGGCTCGACGGCGCCACCCCGCCGTTGATCACGAAGCGGGCCGAGCCGGACTTCAGCACGAACGACTTGTGGTCGCGGTTGCCGGTCTCCGGGCCGGAGTACGCGACCAGCTGCATGCCGAAGGCCACCTGGTAGAACCACGCGGTCTGGGTGGCGTTGCCGGTGACGAACACGACGGCGTCCATCGCCTTGACCGGGAACGGGTCCTTCGACGCGTCGTAGTCGACCAGCCCGACCAGCTGCCTGAGCGAGTCGAAGCTGACATCGTCCAACATCTCGGTCATGGCGGACCCTCCCCGTGCGGTGTGCAATCAGCTAGGCGAAGCATCCGTCGTGGCGACACCATGCGCAACAGCCGTCGATTCCCCTGCACATCATGTCCGGTCAACCGTGGATATCGCCGGCAGAACTGGGCAGACTGTGCAGGTGGACCGGGAATCGATGGACGCGCTCGACGCGAGGCTGTTGCTGCTGCTCACCGACGAGCCGAAGCTGGGCGTGCTGGAATGCTCGCGCCGGCTGGGGGTGGCCCGCGGCACCGTGCAGGCCCGGCTGGACCGGCTGACCGAGCGCGGCATCCTGCGTGGCTTCCCGCCGGCCGTCGACCTGGCCGCGATGGGCTACGGGCTGACGGCGTTCGCGGTGCTGGAGATCGCCCAGGGACGGCGCTCCGAGGTGGCGGCGCAGCTGGCCGCCATCGACGAGGTGTGCGAGGTGCACGCCACCACCGGCCAGGGCGACCTGCATGTCCGCATGGTCGCGCGGTCCAACGACGACCTGCAGCGGGTGGTGGACGAGGTGGTGGCGGTGCCCGGTGTGCGGCGGACCTCGACGGCGATCGCGCTGTCCACGCCGATCGAGCCGAGGGTGCGGCCGCTGCTGCGTCGGGTGGCGGACGAGCAGATGCCCTGATCACCGTGCTCCGGTGACCAGGGCGTGCCGGCCGGGCGTCAGGCTGCGGTGTAGGGCACCGCCTTGACCAGGGTGACCTTCATGCTCTTGCCGTTGGGCAGCTCGTACTCGCGGGTCTCGCCCTCCTTGGCGCCCAGCAGCGCCCGGCCGAGCGGCGACGCCGGCGAGAAGACCTCGAGCGGGCCCTCCGCGCCCTCCTCGCGGGTGGCCAGCAGGAACTGCTCGGTGTCGGAGTCACCCTCGTAACGGACGGTGAGCACCTTGCCCGGCTCGGCGATGCCGTCGTTCTTGGGGGCCTCGCCGACCTTGGCCGCGCGCAGCAGCTCCTGGAGCTGGCGGATCCGGCCCTCCTGCTTGCCCTGCTCCTCACGGGCGGCGTGGTATCCGCCGTTCTCCCGAAGGTCGCCTTCCTCACGCCGAGCGTTGATCTCGGCGGCAATGACCGGGCGGTTCGCGATCAGCTCGTCAAGCTCGTGCTTGAGCCGGTCGTAGGATTCCTGGGTCAGCCAGGTCACCTGGGTCTCGCTCACGGTCACCAACTCCTCGTTTCACTCCGGGCCCGCGCCGGACAGGCGGGCGCCGGTATGCCAGTGGCATACCGGGAACTTCCGGGCCGTGAGGCCAGGAACGGAAAAACACGGCCCGTGGAAAGGGGCCGTGCTGTCGGACGATTCTAGCACGCCGCCATTGCCCGGCGGCGAGATTTTCGCAGGTCCACGACTGCTTGCGGGCCAGTTCACCCGCTTGGCGGCTAGCTGGTCCTCAGGTATGGGGGCACCTGGTAGGAGCAGCCGTACACCTCGACGCTGACTGCTCGTTTCGAGGTGTGCACCACCGTGTCGACCCTGCGTTCACCGCCCCCGGCGGGCACCAGCACCTCGCGCCGGCCGGCCTCGTCGCCGTCGGCGGCGCGGGTCCGGACGATGCAGTCGGCGGCCTTCGAGGGGTCGTCGCGGGTCACCGTGAAGCCGAACCGGACGGTCCCGTCGTCGACGATCTGGTAGCTGGCCGGCTCGGTCGTGATCGGGCCGTCGCCGAGGTTGACATAGGCCACGTAGGCCACCACCAGGCCCGCCACCACGAAAACGCCGAGTAAGGCCCAGTACACCCAACGTGGTCCGCGCCGCTGGTCCCGGGAGCCGTAGCGGCCGGCCGGGCGCTCACGCTGTGTCACCATGCCGCCTCCTCGCTCGGGACTGTCGGACCGGTTTGGAACAATGTCCGTGACCGCCCGGTTGAGTATCCCTGGGCCCCCGGTGGAGATGGCGGGCAGGGTGGATACGACGATGAGGGGACCATGGCCGAGAAGCTTCGCCTGATGGCAGTGCACGCGCACCCCGACGACGAGTCCAGCAAGGGCGCCGCGACGATGGCCCGCTACGTCGCCGAGGGACACGACGTGATGGTCGTGACCTGCACGGGCGGCGAGCGCGGCAGCATCCTCAACCCGGCGATGGACCGTCCCGAGGTGCTGGAGAACATGGCGGAGATCCGCCGCGAGGAGATGGCCGCCGCGGCCAAGATCCTCGGCATCCGGCAACGCTGGCTCGGCTACGTCGACTCCGGGCTGCCCGAGGGCGACCCCAAGCCGCCGCTGCCCGAGGGCTGCTTCGCGCTGGTGCCGCTCGAGGAGTCCACCGGGACGCTGGTCAAGGTGGTGCGCGAGTTCCGGCCGCACGTGATCGTCACCTACGACGAGAACGGCGGCTACCCGCACCCCGACCACATCCGCTGCCACGAGGTGTCGGTCGCGGCCTTCGACGCCGCCGCCGACCCCGACCTGTACCCCGAGGCCGGCGCGCCGTGGCAGACACTGAAGTTGTATTACTCGCACGGCTTCTCCAAGGCCAAGATGACCGCCTTCCACGAGGGCCTGCTGGCTCGGGGCCTGGAGTCGCCGTACGAGGAGTGGCTGGCCAACTGGGACCCGAACCGCAAGGACAACATGGAGCGGGTCACCACGCGGGTCGAGTGCGCCGACTACTTCGAGCAGGGCCATGAGGCGCTGCGGGCGCACGCCACCCAGATCGATCCGACCTCCCGGTGGTTCGCCGTACCCTTGCAGATGCAGCGCGAGGTGTGGCCGACCGAGGAGTACGAGCTGGTCCGGTCGCTGGTCGACACCACGCTGCCCGAGGACGACCTGTTCGCCGGAGTTCGAGAGAAGGTGAAGGTGTGACCGGTCTGCCGGTCCCGGTGGCGTTGGCCCAGACGACCACCGTGACCACCACGCCCGCCAACACCGACCAGGGCGGCCAGGGGGAGGACTTCGGCAAGTCCACGCCCGTCGGCTTTGTCGTGCTCATCCTGTTCTTCGTGGCCGTGGCGTTCCTGATCCGGTCCATGACCAAGCACCTCAAGAAGGTGCCGGCCAGCTTCGACGAGCCCGACGACCCGAAGCCCGGGGAGTAGGTGGACCACGAGGAGGCCGTCCGGTGGTACGGGCCGTGGGGCCTGATCAAGCCGGACGACGCCGCCGCCTTGTGCGAGGGTCTGGACGTGCCGTGGTGGGTCAACGGCGGCTGGGCCATCGAGGCCTACGCCGCCGTGCGCCGCGAGCACGGTGACATCGACCTCGGCGTCTTCCGCCGCGACGCCGACGCCGTGATCGAGCATTTCGCGCCACGCTTCCACATCTGGGCCGTCGGCGACGGTGCCCTGCGTCCCGTGGTCTGGCCCGAGGGCGTGCCGTCGTGGGCCTCCGGGCTGTGGCTGCGGGAGAACGCCACCTCGCCGTGGCTGCTGGACCTGCAGCTGACCGAGGACCGGGACGGCGAGTGGGTGTGCGGGCGGGACCCGTCCATCGTGCTGCCGCTGTCCGAGGCCACCTGGGAGGGCCGCGGCATCCGCTACCTGCGGCCCGAGTTGGTGCTGTTGTTCAAGGCCAAGCACAACGCCGCCAAGGACGAGGCCGACCTGATCGCCATGCTGCCCTGGTTCGACGCCGCCGGCCGGCACCGCTGCGCCGACCTGATCCGCGCCGTGCACCCCGACCACCCCTGGCTCAAGCTGCTCGGCTGATCCGCCCGTTTCGGCCGGCCGATTCCGATAGCTTCGCGCCGTGCGGGACAACCTGGGCGGCGTCATCTACCTGTGGTTCACCACCGCCGTGCTGCTGCTGGGCGGCGTGGGTGTGCTGCAGCTGGGGTTCCCGAAAGGTGGCTCCGACGGTCCGGTCCTGTGCAATGACGACGTGATGGGGCCCGGCGACCGGTGCCTGGTCATGTCCAGCGGCTCCAGTTCCTCGCACAGCTACGAGGAGCTGCACGCCGAGCAGCTGGCCGGGCACGGCTGGGAGCTGACCGGCCTGGTCATCGGCGGTTTGATGCTGGCCGGCGGCCTGCTGTCGCTGTCCGTCCTGGTGCGGTTCTACCGCCGCTAGGCCGTCAACCGCAGGCCCACCACGAAGTCGTGCAGGTCGGGCTCGGCCGAGGGCTGCTCGGGCAGGGTGGACTTCTCCTGGGCGTCGACCAGCGCGGCCAGCCAGCGCTCGTAGTGCTGCCGCAACAGCTCCGGCGACGGACCGTCGGACAGGGGCAGATGCTCGCCCTCGGCCTTGACGGCGATGAGGTCGGGCAGAAAGGACGGCCCGTGGTGCTCGGCGACGAGGGTGGACAGGTTGGCCTCCACGATGCCGGTGCGCATGAGGTGGATGCCGGTGAGCAGGGCCCGGAAGGTGTAGAGCAGCGGCTTGAGCTCGTTGGTGCGGCCGAAGAGCTGCCACTGGGTCCGGGCGAAGCCCCGATAGTGGTGCGCGTGCCGGCGGGTGACGCAGCCCGGCGCGTGATGGGCCAGCTCGGCATGGGCGTCGGAAGTCTGCACGACCAGCGGCGACAGCAGCTGCTCCAGCACGTAACCATTGGGCCGCAACAAGAGCCGGGTGAACTTGAGCAGGTCGTGGGTGACCAGGTCCAGCTCGACGCCGTCTCGCAGCCACATCCGCTCCAGGGTCTCGGGCCCGTGCCGTAGCCCGACGACCTCGTCGGCCGGCAGCAGGTGCACGCCGCGCAGGTCCACATCGGAGTCGGCCGACGGAAAGCCGTACAGGTGCGCGCCGGACACGGTCGCGAACAGCAGCCGGTACGGCTGTTCGGCGACGACCTCGCGCAGCCCGGGAACGTCCACGGCGGTCACAGGCCCACCTCGCTCGCGCTCGGCCAGGTCCCTGTGCCTATCGGTGCCCTCGCAAGCTCGGTCACAGTTCCTCCAAAGCGGATCTCCGGCGCACCGACACGAGCCAGTCCTCGACGGCCGCGGTGTCGGGCACCGCGGGCAGCGGCGAGCGGAGCACGGCCCGCGCGGTGCGGTCGCGCAGATCCTCCACCCACTTCACGACGTCCTTCCACGGCACGTCCCCGTCCCGCACGGCCAGCAGCTGCGCCCGGTGCTCGCCGACGCGCAACACCAGCTCCCCGGTGCTCAGCAGCCGGTCGCACAGCGTCAGCAGCCGAATGACGTGCATGACCTGCTTCCACCGGGGCGTGCCGCCGCTGGCCATTGCCGCGGCGGCCCGCGCGAACTGCTGTGCGGTGGCCCGCCGGTAGCTGTCGGCGGCCCGCTGCGACAGCAGCAACGGCAGCAGCTCGCGCAGCTCGGTCCCGATGGGCGTGCACGTCTCGACCAGGTCGGAGGCGAACACCTCCAACACCGTCGGATTGGCCTTCAGCGCCAAGGACAGGAAGTGCTCGACCTCCCAGCTCAGCCGCTCCTGCTCCGGACCGTCGAACGACGACGGCGGCTTCTCGAAGGCCCAGAACAGCTTGGTCGGCGGCACGTAGACGCCCCGACGGTCCACATCGGACTCATCGGTGTCCAGCCCGTACGCGTGCGAGCCGACGATCACGGACAACACGGTGTGCTCGATCATCTACAGCCTCGGATCCACGGGTTCGGACTCCAGCGCCAACACCGCGAAGACGCATTCGTGCACACGCCACAACGGCTCGCCGCGGGCCAGCCGCTCCAGGCCCTCGAGGCCCAGCGCGTACTCGCGGGCGGCCAGCGACCGCTTGGCCGCCAGGCCGCGCTGCCGCAGCCGGTCGATGTTGCCCGGCTCGGTGTAGTCGGGCCCGTAGATGATCCGCAGGTACTCCCGACCACGCACCTTCAGCCCAGGCTGCACCAGCCCGCGCCGGCCACGGGTCATGTTGGCCAGCGGCTTGACGACCATGCCCTCGCCGCCGGCCGCGGTCAGCTCCTCCCACCATCGGGTCCCGGCTCGCACCGACTCCGGATCGGTCGTGTCCACGGTCAGATTCGCTGTGGTGGCAAACAGTTCCGGGTCGGCGGCGGCCAGCTGCTCGGCGATCGAAAGGTGCCAGGAGTGCGCCCGGTCGTGATACGTGGCGCCTGCCGACGCGAGCAGCTGGAACGGGGCGATCCGCACCCCGTGCAGGCCCTCGGTCGGCCAGCAGTATCGCTCGTACGCCTCGCGGTAGGCGACGACGTTGCCGGCGCGAGATTCCGTACGGGCCAACAACTCCGTCACATCCACGCCGCGGCCCGACGCCTCGCGCAGTACGTCGACAGCCGCCGGCAGAGCCGACGAAGCCGCCGCGCCGACCGCCGCGTACTGATCCCGGATCAACGCGCCGGCCTTGGCGTTCCACGGAAGCAGCTCGCAGTCCAGCAGCAGCCAATCAGTGTCCAAAGTGGACCAGGACGATGTCTTGTCGACGGCCGAACGGATCCGCTCCAGCAGCTGCCCGGTCAGCTCTTCGTTGAACAACGACCGACCGGTCCTGGTGTGCACGGCACCGCCGTCACGCGACACCAGCACGACCGCCCGGGAACCCATGTGCTTCTCCTCGCACACCACCCGGTCCACGCCGTCGTTCCGATAGCCGGAAAACGCCTCCTCCGGGTGCTCCAACACCTCCGGCCGGTTCGACGTGGCCACGGGAGCCATGGTCGGCGGCAGGTACAGCAGCTTGGCCGGCTCGATCGCGAACCGGCTCATCACCTCGATCGCCGCCGCCGCGTTCTCGGCCCGCACGGTCAACCGCCCGTGCGCGCCGGTCTGCACGGTCCGCTTGCCGATCACGTCGGTCAGGTCCAACTCCTCCGGCGGCCGCGTCGGCTCCTCGGCTACCAGCGGCCGCACCGGCTCGTACCAGACCTGCTGTGCCGCAACGGAAACAAGCTCCCGTTCCGGGTAGCGCAGCGCCGTCAGCCGCCCGCCGAACACGCAGCCGGTGTCCAGGCAGATGGTGTTGTTGACCCACTCGGCCGACGGCACCGGCGTGTGCCCATAGACCACGGTCGCACTGCCGCGGTAGTCGTTGGCCCACGGATATCGCACCGGCAGCCCGTACTCGTCGGTCTCGCCGGTCGTCTCCCCGTACAGCGCGAAGCTGCGCACCCGCCCGGACGCCCGCCCCTGGTAGCGCTCGGGCAGCCCGGCGTGGGCGACGACCAGCTGGCCGCCGTCCAGCACGTAGTGCGAAACGAGGTCGTAGCAGAACCGCTCGGCCTGCTTGCGGAACTCCTCCGACTGCTCGGAGAGCTGGGCCAGCGACTCGGCCAGCCCGTGCGTCACCTGCACGTTGCGCCCTCGTAGGGCTCGGACCAGCTTGTTCTCGTGATTCCCGGCCACGCACAGCGCCGTGCCGGCGGCGACCATGTTCATCACCAGCCGCAGCACACCCGGCGTGTCCGGGCCGCGGTCGACCAGGTCGCCGACGAACACCGCGCGGCGGCCGGCCGGGTGCTCGGCGAAGTCGCCTTCGACGCGATATCCCAGCTGTGTCAACAGTTCCGTCAGCTCGAGGCGACAACCGTGCACGTCGCCGATGATGTCGAACGGCCCGGTCTCGCCCCGGCGGTCGTTGACCAGCGGCTCGCGCCGGATCGTGGCCGCCTCGACCTCCTCGACCGTGCGCAGCACGTGGACGCGGCGGAAGCCCTCCTTCTCCAGGAACCGCAGGGACCGCCGCAGGTCGTTGCGCTGCCGCCGGATCACGTGCACGCCGAAGTCTCGGTCGGATCGGGCCTGGTTGCGCTCGAAGCACACGGACTCCGGCAGGTCCAGCACGATCGCCACCGGCAGCACGTCGTGCTCGCGGGCCAGCCGCACCAGCGACGCCCGCCCCTCACGCTGCACGTTGGTCGCGTCCACCACGGTCAGGCGGCCGTTGTGCAACCGCTTGCCGGCGATGTAGTGCAGCACGTCGAACGCGTCGTTGGTGGCCGACTGGTCGTTGTCGTCGTCGGACACCAGGCCGCGGCAGTGATCACTGGAGATCACCTCCGTGTCCAGGAAGTGCTTGCGGGCGAAGGTGGACTTGCCCGATCCGGAGGCGCCGACCAGCGCGACCAGCGACAGCCGCGGGATGACGAGCTCGCTCATGACGACTCCTCCTCCCGGGTGAAAACGGCCATCTGCGTCGGCGGCCCCAGCTCCGGGTCCGGCTCTCCGACCGGAAGGTACTGGACGCGGTAACCATGCTGCGCGGCAACGGCTTGCGCCCACGCCGAGAACTGCGCCCGAGTCCACTCGAACCGGTGGTCCGGATGGCGGAACGCACCGGCCGCCAGGCCTTCGTACCGCACGTTGTACTCGACGTTCGGCGTTGTCACGACCACCGTGCGCGGCCGGGCCGCGCCGAACACCGACCGCTCCATGGCCGGCAGCCGCGGCGGGTCGAGGTGCTCGACGACCTCCATCAGCACCGCCGCGTCGTAGCCGGCCAGCCCCGCGTCCTTGTACGTCAACGCCGACTGCCGCAGCGTGACCCGCCGCAGGTCGCGGTCGTTGAGCCGGGCGGCCGCTCTGCGCAGCGCCGACGTGGACACATCGACGCCGAGGATCTCCTCGAACTGCGGCTCCTTGACCAGCAGTCGCAGCAGCGCCCCCGGCCCGCAGCCGAGGTCGACCACGCGCCGGGCCCCGGACTGCCGCAGCACGGCCAGTACCGCGCCCCGCCGCAGCTCCGCGAGGGACTCTCGGCGAGTGATCGGCTCGACGTCCTCGGTGTCGAACTCGTCCACCTCGCCCAGCCGCTCCAGCGCCGATCGGACGTAACCCCGCTGGTGCGCAAGGTATCGCCGGCTGATCAGCTCCCGCTCCGGGTGCCCGGCCAGCCAGCCCTCGCCGGCCCGCAGCAGCTTGTCGATCTCGTCGTGGGACACCCAGTAGTGCTTGCTGTCGTCCAGCACCGGCAGCAGCACGTACAGGTGGTTCAGCGCGTCGGCCAGCCGCAGCGTGCCCGACAGCCGCAGATCGACGTACCGGGACTCCTCGACCCGCTTCGCGTCGACGGTCCAGCCCAGCGGCTCGAACAGCCGCCGCACCAGGTCCGCGCCGCCGCGCGTGGGAACCGCGGGCAGGTGCACGGCCAGCGGAATGTCCTGTCCCGGCAGCTCCGGCTTCAGGTCGCAGCGGCCGTTCATGGCCGTGCGGAACACCGCGCCGAGCGTCACCGCCAGCATCGAGCCGGCGGCGTAAGGCCGGTCGTTGACGTACTGGAACAGCCCCTGACCTCGGTCGCCCCGCACCAGCGCGATGGGGTCGACCTCCAGCAGCAGCGCCGCGGTGCACTCCGCGTCGGTGGCGCGCGGGTAGAACACGTGCGCGGCACCCGCGGACACGGGGAACGTCTGCGCCTTGTCCGGGTGCTTGTGCAGGAGGAAGCCCAGGTCAGTGGCCTGCGGCATGGTGGTGGTCAGGGTCAGGAGCACACGCGCAGTGTCCCGGATGGTCAGGGGCGGGCGCATGTGGATTCCGGGAGTGGCAGGCTGGGGCGTATGGCCAACCGCCTCGCTGACTCGACCAGCCCCTACCTGCTTCAGCACGCCGACAACCCGGTCGACTGGTGGCCGTGGTCGGAGGAGGCGTTCGCCGAGGCCCGCCACCGCGACGTGCCGGTGCTGCTGTCCGTGGGCTACGCCGCCTGCCACTGGTGTCACGTGATGGCGCACGAGTCCTTCGAGGACGACGAGACCGCGGCGATCATGAACCGCAACTTCGTCAACATCAAGGTCGACCGCGAGGAACGGCCGGATGTCGACGCGGTGTACATGGCGGCCACGCAGGCCATGACCGGCCAGGGCGGCTGGCCCATGACCTGTTTCCTCACCCCCGACGGCGAGCCGTTCTACTGCGGCACCTACTCGCCGCCCCAGCCGCGGCCCGGCGTTCCCTCGTTCCGGCAGCTGATGACCGCCGTGGTCGACGCGTGGACCACCCGTGGCGACGAGGTCCGGGAGGCCGCCGGTCAGATCGTGGCCGAGCTGGCGAAGAACGCCCGGCCGCTGCCCGAGTCCACTGTGGACGCCGAGGTGCTGGACGGGGCCGTGGTGTCGCTGCTGGCCGAGTACGACCGCGCGCACGGCGGATTCGGCCGGGCGCCGAAGTTCCCGCCGTCCATGATCCTGGAGTTCCTGCTGCGCCACCACGAGCGCACCGGCTCCGTGCAGTCCCTGTCGCTGGCCGAGGGCACCATCGAGGCGATGGCGCGCGGCGGCATGTACGACCAGCTCGGCGGCGGCTTCGCCCGGTACAGCGTGGACGCCGGCTGGGTGGTGCCGCACTTCGAGAAGATGCTGTACGACAACGCTTTGCTGCTGCGGGCTTACGCCCACTTCGCCCGGCGCACCGGATCGGCGCTGGCCGAGCGGATCGCCGTCGAGACGGCCGAGTTCCTGGCCGGCGCGCTGCGGACCGAGGAGGGCGGCTTCGCCGCCGCGCTGGACGCCGACACCAACGGCGTCGAGGGCCTGACCTACGTCTGGACGCCGTCGGAGCTCGTCGAGGTGCTCGGCGACGAGGACGGCGCCTGGGCCGCCGAGGTCTTCGAGGTGACGGCGGAGGGCACCTTCGAGGAGGGCGCCTCGACCTTGCAGCTGCTGCGCGATGTCGAGGACGTCGATCGGCTCGCGTCCGTGCGGGAACGGCTGTTGGAGGCGCGTTCGGGTCGCCCGCAGCCGGCCCGTGACGACAAGGTCGTGACGGCGTGGAACGGGCTGGCCATCGGGGCGCTGGCCGAGGCCGGTGCGGCGCTCGGGCAGCCGGCGTGGATCGGCCTGGCCGCCACGGCGGCGTCGCTGCTGGTGCGAGTGCACCTTGTCGACGGTCGGCTGCGGCGGACCTCCCGTGACGGCGCCGTCGGCACCGCGGCCGGCATGCTGGAGGACTACGGCTGCCTGGCCGAGGGGCTGCTGGCCCTGCACCAGGCCACCGGGGCGCAGGAGTGGCTGGAGATCGCCGTGCAGCTGCTGGACACGGCGTTGGCGCGGTTCGCCGATCCCACCGAGGCGGGGGTCTTCCACGACACCGCCGACGACGCCGAGAAGCTGGTCGGGCGGCCCGCCGACGTCAGCGACAACGCCAGCCCCGCCGGCGCTTCCTCGCTGGCCGGCGCTTTGCTCACGGCGTCCGCCCTGGTCGGCTACGACAAGGCTGCTCGCTACCGGGAGGCCGCCGAGGCCGCCGTCACCCGGGCCGGCCTGCTCGTCGCGCGGGCGCCACGGTTCGCCGGCCACTGGCTGACCGTCGCCGAAGCCATCGCCCAGGGACCTCTCCAGGTCGCCATCGCCACTGCTCACGGCGACCCCCGCGGAGAGTCGCTGCGTGACGTCGCGTTGGCCCACGTCCCCGGCGGCGCTGTCGTCCTGGCCGGCGAGCCCGACTCCGTGCCCCTGCTGGCCGACCGCCCCCTCATCTACGACGCCCCAGCCGCCTACGTCTGCCGCGGCTACGTCTGCGACCGCCCCGTCAGCTCCACCGACGAGCTCCTGGTCGCCCTAGAACGCCGTTAAGCCCTGCCCTTAACCCCATTCAATTTTTGCTCTACGTGAGTGGCTCAGGCGCGCCCAGAGCGCAAATGAGCCACTCACGTAGCGGGTTCTGCCGCGGGTGAACGACGGTAGTTGCAGCCGTTGCTGGGCGTACGGTGTAGTGGTGTAAGCATGTAATCAAGAGGTTGGAGGGCGTCATGCACGGACGCTTCGCACGAGGTCGCGGCTGGCAGCAGGGCGAGGTGCCGTCGGCCGAGGACGCGCCGGGCTGGTTCGCCGGACGGCTGCCCGACGGCTGGTTCACCGGCGCGCCGGAGATCACGGTCGACCGCGAGGAGATCGTCATCGTCGGCGAGCTGCCGGCGCTGGAGGGCGAGTTCGCCGACGACGCGGCGCGCGCCGCCGCCGAGTCGGGCCGGATCAGCCGGTTCCGCGAGCAGACCCGCGACGAGCGGATCGAGGTCGCGCGCCAGGCCGAGCACCGCTACGGGCGCAAGGTCGCCTGGGGCGCGAAGCTGGGCGGCACCACCGAGCTGTTCACCACGCTGTCCGCGCCGGTGATGACGAGGCTGCGCCAGTCCGAGCGGCTGGTGCTGGACACGTTGGTCGACGCCGGCGTGGCCCGGTCCCGCTCCGAGGCCCTGGCCTGGGCGGTGCGACTGGTCGGCGAGCACGCCGACACCTGGCTCACCGAGCTGCGCCAGGCCATGCAGAAGGTCAACGACGTCCGGAGCCAGGGCCCGGACCTGGGCTAGCGTGCGCTACCCGTGGGCAGGGCTGATTGTTTTGGGCCAGCTCACGGGTAGAGCGCGAACCAGATGGCGATGTAGTGGCAGAGCGCGGCCAGCACCGTGGCCGCGTGGAAGAACTCGTGGTACCCGAACACCTTCGGCCACGGGTCGGGCCACTTCGTCGCGTAGAAGACGGCGCCGGCGGTGTACAGCGCGCCGCCGACCAGCAGCAGCACCAGCGACGAGACTCCCGCGTGGTGCAACAGATCCGGCAGCACGAACACCGCGACCCAGCCCAGCGCGATGTAGATCGGCACGCCGAGCCAGCGCGGCGCGTGCGGCCACGCCATCTTCAGCGCCACGCCGGCCGACGCGCCGCCCCAGACCACCGCCAGCACGATCGCGCCGGTGGTGCCGGGCAGCGCCAGCACCGCGAACGGCGTGTACGTGCCGGCGATGAACACGAAGATCATCGAGTGGTCGAGCCGCTTCATCAGCGTGCGGGCCCGCGCGTTCACCCAGTGGTGCCGGTGATACAGCGCACTCACCCCGAACAGGCCGAGAATCGTCAGGCCGTACACGGCGGTGGCGATCGCGGCCGTCGCCGACACGGTGGCCGCGGCGACCGACACCAGGGTCGCGCCGGTGGCCAGCGAGGCGAAGAACGACCAGAAGTGCAGCCAGCCGCGCAGCCGCGGCTTCGGCGGTGCGGGCGGGATGTGGTCGAGGGTCGCAGCGGTCACGAGCCCGAGGTTACGGCACCGTAGGTTGCGCGGTCACCGTGATGTGACCCGATCCGCTGCCCCGGCGTACCCTCCGGTGGCGTGGGTCTTCGCAAGCGCCTGAGCCGAATCATCTACGGCCTGTACGAGATGCGCCTCAACCAACAGATCGCCGCGGCCAGCCGACGGCCACGGCACGTTGGCGTGATCCTGGACGGGAATCGCAGATGGGCCAAGGAAGCCGGCTTCGAGGACGTCGCCGACGGCCACCGCGCCGGCGCCCGCAAGATCGCCGATCTGCTCGAGTGGTGCCGTGAGGCCGATGTCGAGGTCGTCACACTGTGGCTGCTGGCCACCGACAACCTGAAGAAGCGCTCCAGCGACGAGCTGTCGGCGCTGCTGCTGATCATCGCCGACGTGGTCGACGAGCTGGCCGAGCCCGGCAACCCGTGGCGGCTGCGCATCGTCGGCGCGCTGGACCTGCTGCCCACCGACATCGCCAACCGGCTGACCGCGGCCGGGCAGCGCACCGTCAGCCGCACCGGCATGGAGGTCAACGTCGCCGTCGGCTACGGCGGCCGGCAGGAGATCGCCGACGCGGTGCGCAAACTGCTGCTGCAGCACGCCGAGGCCGGCACCCCGATCGAGGAGCTGGCCGAGGTCCTCGACGTGGACCACATCTCCGAGCACCTCTACACCTCCGGGCAGCCCGATCCCGACCTGCTCATCCGGACCTCCGGCGAGCAGCGCCTGTCCGGCTTCCTGCTCTGGCAGTCCGCGCACTCGGAGTTCTGGTTCACCGAGGCGTACTGGCCCGCGTTCCGGCACGTCGACTTCCTGCGCGCGCTGCGCGACTTCGCCTGGCGGCACCGCCGCTACGGCTCCTGAGACCTCCTGACACGACGAAGGCGCCGGGACCCTCGGGTCTCGGCGCCTT
Source organism: Kutzneria sp. (assembly GCA_036403095.1). Taxonomy (GTDB): domain Bacteria; phylum Actinomycetota; class Actinomycetes; order Mycobacteriales; family Pseudonocardiaceae; genus Kutzneria. Next base: position 25,409 of record DASWRQ010000105.1, read on the forward strand.
CGTCGTCTGGCGGCCGGCTCAGCCGCCGTGGTGGTCACCGCTGGTGGAGGCGGCGACGCCGTCCACGCAGTCCTTGACGAAGGTCGGGTTGAGCGCGTTCACCGCGACGGCCACGAGGCCACCGGCGATGGTGTTGTTGGTCAGGCAGAGCGGCACGTCGACGTTCTCGGCGACGTGGTCGTCGTTCAGCACGTGCACGTCGTTGACGTTGACGGTGCCGGCCTGGTCGGGGGTGTCCGCGAATGCCGGCGAGCCGACCAGCGCGAGGCCGGCGGCAGCGATGGCAACGACGGCAGCCTTCTTCAGCACGTCTGCTCACTCCTTCTCGGGGAATTTCCGGCGAACTGTGCAGCCACCGGTCCTACTCGGTAGCGAAACCTACTCTTCGTTTTCGTCCGGCACCGGGCGACTAACACCATTGTGTGATCATCTCGGCGTGTCGCGACCGGTGAAGGCCTTAAAACAGCCGAAAGCACCGGCGCGCGAATTGCGCTCCGGTGCTTTCGGGTCAGGGCTGGGGCTGCAGTGATCAGCCGCCGTGGTGGTCGCCGCTGCTCGAGATCGCGGCGCCGTCCACGCAGTCCTTGACGAAGGTCGGGTTGAGGGCGTTGACCGCCACCGCGACCAGACCGCCGGCGATGGTGTTGTTCGTGGCGCACACCGGGACGTTCACGTTCTCCAGGACGTGGACGTCGTTCAGGGCGTGCACGTCGTCGACGTTGACCACGCCGACCTGGTGCGGGTGACCGTGGTCCATCCAGTGGCCCTCGCCGGGGGTCCCGGCGAACGCGGGCGCGCTGAGGACCATCACGCCTGCCGCAGCGGCAGCGGCGACTACGCCAGCCTTCTTCAGCACTTCCAACACTCTCCTTCATACCGGGGAAATACCCGGAACGCCGAAACCGGGGTTCCGAGGCTCGGGGCCTTCGGTGCGAAAACCTACTCGGATCGTGGAGCCGTTGCCCACCGCGCTAACACCATTGTGTGATTGGTTCGCGCGGATGTGTAGCGCGATCCGGTGCTCTATCGGGTGACTGCATTTCTCCGTCGGCAGTTTGCTCCGGACGGTGGTAGGTGCCGCCGCGCGCCGCCGCCTAGGCTCCCAGTTCTCATGGAACTCCAGGTCGTGCGCGAATATCTGACGCTTGGGCTGCGAATGGACCGCATGCTGCCCGGCGTCGTCGACGCGTACACCGGGCCGGTGCGGCTGCGGGCCGAGGTCGACGCGGAGCCCGTCCCCGATCCGGGTGATCTCCGCGTGCGCGCCGCCGAGCTGCGGCGAGCCGTCGTCGATGCCGACCTGAGCGTGCAGCGGCAGCAGTTCCTGGCCGCCCAGCTGCTGGCCATGGAGACCACCTGCGCCCGGCTGGCCGGTGCGCCGATCGGCTTCGTCGCCGAGGTCGAGGCGTGTTTCCAGACCTCCGTCGAGCTCGGCGACCAGGACGTCTACGCCCAGGCGCACCGGCAGCTGCGCCGGCTGCTGCCCGGCATCGGCTCACTGCGCCGCAAGGTCGCGCGGTATCGAACGGGTGAGGAGATCCCGAAGGAGCGCACCGCCGACTGCGTTCGGCTGCTGTCCGCCGACCTGCGCGCCCGGGCGGCCGAGCGGTTCGGGTTGCCGGCGGGGGAGTCCGTCGAGTACGAGATCGTCGACAACCGGGCATGGAGCGGCTTCAACAGCTACCTGGGCGGCTACCGGTCCCGGGTGTCGCTGAACGTGGCCCAGGGGCATCGTGTGTCCACGTTGGCCCATCTCATCGCGCACGAGGCCTATCCGGGGCACCACACCGAGCACTGCCGCAAGGAGGCCGGCGCCATCCGCGTCGACGGGCACTGGGAGCAGAGCATGTTCGTGCTCAACACGCCGCAGTGCCTGGTCGCCGAGGGGTTGGCCGAGCTCGGCGTGCACGCCGCCGTCGGGCCGCACTGGGGCGCGTGGGCCATGTCCCTGTTCGCCTCGTGCGGCGTGCGAGTCGACGGCGAGCTGCTGGAGGCCGTCGACCTGGCCTCCGCCACGCTGCAGGCCGTCCGCCAGGACGCCATGCTGATGCTGCACGACCGGCATGCCGACGAGGACGAGGTCGCCGGCTACCTGTCGCGCTGGTTGCTCGTGCCCGAGTTCCGGGCCTACCGGCTGCTGCCGTTCCTCACCGATCCGCTGTGGCGGGCCTACACCACGACCTATGTGGAGGGCGCCCGGCTCGTGCGCCGCTGGCTCGCCGCTGGAGGATCGGTCGACGTGTCCACTCGATACGCTCGACTTCTGGACGAGCCCCTGGTGCCGGCCGCACTTCGCACAGAGCTGACAACTACCGCCAGTAGCCGTCGCTGATCGCCGATTCGGCCCATTTTCCCAGGTCACGAGTGGTGCGTCGGGATTTTCGCCACCTCCGTCGATCTTGACTGTCTGTGGAAGTTCGGTGACGACTGCGTGAATCACCTGTGTGGCAGCCTGCAAACAGGGGCACCCCGCAGGTAGCTTGCGAAGTGACGGGTCGTGTCCAATGCGGTTCGTCCCGGGAGGCCCTGGTCGTGACGGTGAGCGCGAGGGGGCCGGCACCCGGCCCTCTTGGGGCGGGAGCCTGACGCCGATGTCGGCGTCGGACGACCGTTCCAGCTGGGTGGTGTGCCTGGCCCATCGAGGGAAGCGGGTGCGGGTGCCGCACTCGCGAGGGAGTTGCCGTGACTGCACGACGTCCCGCCAGCCGTTCCTCAGGCTCTGCCCGTAGTGCTGCGAAAAGGCACACAGCCCCCACCTTCGTGCTCGACACCTCGGTCCTGCTGTCCGATCCGTGGGCGCTGACCAGGTTCGCCGAGCACTCGGTCGTGCTGCCGCTCGTGGTGATCACTGAATTGGAGGGCAAGCGCAACCACCCCGAGCTGGGCTGGTTCGCCCGGGAGGCGTTGCGCCTTCTCGACGAGCTCCGCCTGCGGCACGGAAGGCTGGACTCCCCGGTCCCGATCGGCGACCAGGGCGGCACCCTGCACGTTGAGCTCAACCACACCGACCCGGAGGTGCTGCCCGCCGGCTTCCGCACCGACTCCAACGACGCCCGCATCCTGGCCTGTGCGCTGAATCTGAAGGCCGACGGGCTCGCGGTCACGCTGGTGACCAAGGACATGCCCCTGCGGGTCAAGGCCGGCGCCTGCGGTCTGGACGCCGACGAGTACCGGGCCCAGGACGTCACGCCGTCCGGGTGGACCGGCATGGCTGATCTGGAGGTCGACCAGGAGGTCATCGACACCCTCTACAAGGAGGGCAGCATCGAGCCGGTGCTGTTCGACCTCGGCGACTCCGCCGAGCTCCCGTGCCACACCGGCCTGCGCCTGCGCTCCGGCTCCGCCTCGGCCCTCGGCCGGGTCACCGCCGACAAGCAGATCCGGCTCGTCCGTGGCGATCGTGAGGCCTTCGGGCTGCACGGCCGTTCCGCCGAGCAACGCATCGCCCTCGACCTGCTGCTCGACCCCGAGGTCGGCATCGTGTCCCTGGGCGGTCGTGCCGGCACCGGCAAGTCGGCGCTGGCCCTGTGCGCCGGTCTCGAGGCCGTCATGGAGCGTCGCCAGCACCGCAAGGTCGTCGTCTTCCGGCCGGTGTACGCGGTCGGTGGACAGGAGCTCGGCTACCTGCCCGGTTCCGAGAGCGAGAAGATGGCGCCCTGGGCGCAGGCCGTCTTCGACACCCTCGGGGCCCTGGCCAGCCAGGACATCCTCGACGAGGTGATGGACCGCGGCATGCTCGAGGTTCTGCCCCTCACCCACATCCGGGGTCGGTCGCTGCACGACTCCTACGTCATCGTCGACGAGGCGCAGTCCCTGGAGCGCAACGTCCTGCTCACCGTGTTGTCCCGCCTCGGCGCCAACTCCCGCGTCGTGCTCACCCACGACGTCGCCCAGCGCGACAACCTCCGGGTGGGCCGCCACGACGGCGTCGCCGCCGTCATCGAGAAGCTCAAGGGCCATCCCCTCTTCGCCCACGTCACCCTGACCCGCTCGGAGCGTTCGCCGATCGCGGCCCTGGTCACCGAGATGCTGGAGGACATCCAGCTCTGACCGACCGTCCGGTCCCCTGCCGCGTCCGCGCGGTGGGGGACCGCGGCGTTTCCGTGGCTTCCGGAGCCGGGCAATGTCGCCCAATCGTAACCGTGCCCTCAGGTCGCCCACAGGAGTAACAGCAGAAATTCCTGCCCCATCCGCCATGTGAGTTTCGACACATTGGGAAGAATTGCGTCCGCGGGCCCGTGTCGGGCAGGCTGTCGGTTCTGTCAGGCCCCGCTCGCAGTACGGCTGCCGCATGTGTCGGCAGCCGCCCCGTGAGCCGCCCGAGCACCACGGCGTCCCTCTCCGAACAGCGGGACGCTCCGGGCCCGCGTCTCCCGTGGCCATGAGCAGGGGGGAGGCCAGCGTCAGGGGCGGAGTTCGTCCGTGCGGTCACCACACGGGCGGCGCTGGAAGGAAACCGTGTGAACCGGATCTCGGTACGGGGTGTGGCCGTGGCCTCCGCCACCGCTGTGACCGCCGTCGGAGCCGTCGTCGGAGTCGCCAACGGCAGCTCGGACCAGCCGACCGCTCAGGTCGCCGACGTCGCAGGATCCACCCTTCTCGCCGAAATCCCGTCCGGCTCCCAGGCTCAGACGGTCAGTGACAACATCTCCCGGCAGGCCGACGCCCAGCAGGCCGAGGCCGACGCCGCCGCGCAGAAGGCCGCCGCCGAGGCCGCCCGGCTGAAGGCCGCCTCCGCCGCCAAGGCCAAGGCCGCCGCCGACAAGGCCGCCAGGGCCCATGCCGACGCGCTGGCCGCCAGCCGCGCCGCAGCCCGTGCGACGATCACCCAGAACTTCACTCCCGGCTCGGTCAAGGCCATCGCCCTGTCGATAGTGGGCGCGGACCAGTTCGAGTGCTTCAGCAACATCGTCACCCGCGAGAGCGGCTGGAACTACACCGCGCAGAACCCCAGCTCCGGCGCGTACGGGCTGGTCCAGGCGCTGCCCGGGGACAAGATGGCCTCGGTCGGGGACGACTGGCGGACCAACCCGGCCACCCAGATCAAGTGGGGCCTGAAGTACATGA
>DASWRQ010000106.1:0-34071 GCA_036403095.1 Kutzneria sp.
GATGGCTGTCGGCGCCCTGCGGGCCTTGCGGCGCATCGGGCGTCGGGTGCCCGACGACGTGGCCGTGATCGGCTTCGGCAACGCGCCGATCTCCCGCACCACCGATCCGCCGCTCACCACCGTGCGGCAACCGGTCGAGGAGTTGGGCGCGCGGGCGGCCCGCGCGCTGCTCGCCCTCATCGACGGCACGCTTTCCGGCCAGCGCCAGACAGTGCTGGACACCGAGCTGGTGGTTCGCCGATCGGCGTGAGCGGCGGGTTCTACGCGCAGATCGCTGTCTGATCGGGATCCGCTACCGGCCGGCGTCTGGCCCGTCTGACGTCGTGCGCCTGTTCGCGACGTGTGTCGTGGCTGGTCGCAGTGCCGCGGTGGCGGCGGCCCGGACGGCCGGGTGCGGGTCGGCCAGCGAGTCGGCGAGGCGGGTGTGCAGGTCGGCCGGGGCTGTTCGGCCCAGGGCGGTCGCGGCGTTGGCGCGGACCCGCGGCTTGGGGTCGTGCAGGGCCTCGGTCAGTGGCGCGAGTGTCTTGGCATCGGTGATCCGGCCGAGTGCGGCCGCGGCGCGGGCTCGGACCAGTTCGTCCTCGTCCTTCATCGCCTTGGTCAATACGTAGACGTCGTTCGCTCCTGCTCGCTGGCCGATGACCCAGCCGAGGACGCGGCGGACGAGCGGGTCCGGATCCCAGCCGGACAGGTAGGGCTGCGCAGAGATTGCGGTGGGACGGGAAGCGGCGGCACGGTCGGCGAAGCCATGGACGTCGTCTAGTGCGACATCGGGTCCCGGACGGCGACGCGGCGGCGGTGAGCGCGTTGCCGACAGGCCGCGCCGCAGTAGTGAGCGGGCCGGCCGGCGGTGCGGGCCGTCAACGGGACGCCGCACTCGGCGCAATTGCCAGCGGTGGTTTCGTGACGTAGGCCCGACGAGTTGTCACGAAAAGGGGCGACTTTCGTGACAAGCGGGGCGCGCAGACCGTCGAGCAGCATCCGCACGAGTTGGACGCCGCGTGACCGGCTTCGGTGGGCTGAGCGCAACGCGGCGCCGCCGACGACGATGGCGGTCAGGTCATCGGTCCGCACGTCGGCGCGGATGACGCCGGAGCGCTTGGCGTTGCGCAGCAACTGATCCAACGCCTCGCGGAAGCGCAAGGTGGCGCCGGCCAACGTTGCGTGCGGCCAACTCCGGTCGGCGGTCAGGGCGTCGCAGACGTGCTGTCCGTCGGCCGACCTCTCGATCACTTCGGCCAGGAATCCCAGCAGCGCCTCGCCGGCCGGGGCGCGAGACGCCCAGCGGTCGGCCGCGGCGACCAGGCCTTCCACATGATCGGCCAGCACGGCCTCGGCCAGGATCGCCTTGCTCGGAAAGTGCCGATAGACGGTGCCGGCCCCGACGCCGGCCCGCTGTGCGACACGGGCCAGCGACACGTCCAGGCCGTCCTCGGCGAACAGTCGGCCCGCGGTGCGCAGCACCAGCTCCCGGTTGCGCCGGGCATCGGCGCGGGGCGTCGTCATGTCACGAAATCCTTGTCGATGGAGGAAAAACGGGTCGATTATTCCGGTTCGTGTCAGTATCCACCGCTGTCAGAACGGACGCCATGACCACGTCACCGATTCTCGTCACCGGCGCGACCGGCCAGCAGGGCGGCGCCACCGCCCGGCGACTGCTGGCCGAAGGCCGACCCGTGCGGGCCTTGGTCCGCGACCCGAACACCCCCGCCGCGATCGCGCTGGCCGCCGCCGGGGCGGAACTGGCGCGGGGCGATCTCGACGATCCGGCGAGCTTGCCGCCGGCCCTCGACGGCGTCGCCGGCGTGTTCGGCGTGCCGCCGGTCGTCTTCGGGCCGACTGGTCCCGACACCGAACTCGAGGTCGCCCGCGGTCGGGCGCTGATCGACGCGGTGGTCAAGGCCGGTGTCGAACAGGTCGTGTTCTCCACCGTCGCCTCGATGTCGACGACCGAGCAGAGCGCGGCCGGCAAGGCCCCGGTCGAGCGGTACCTGCACGACCACGTCGCGCGGCCGACGGTGCTGCGCCCGGTGCGGTTCATGACCAACTACTTCGGCAACGAGCCTTACGGCATCGACGGCATCAACGACGGCGTGCACCGTCATCTGTTCGCCCCGCACCAACCCATGCAGATCGTCGCCCTGGCCGACATCGCCGAATTCGCCGCGCTGGCCTTCGCGGATCCGGCTCGGTTCGCCGGCCGGACCCTGGAGTTGGCTGGCGACCAGCCGACCCCGGTCGAGGCCGCCGCCGCGATCAGCGCGGCCACCGGAGTGCCCGTCCGCTACGAACAGCTGACCGACGACCAGGCCGCCGCGCTCAGCCCCAACATCGCCGACACCAAGGCCCGCTGGCAGGCCGGTCAGCGCTGGCACGCCGACATCGAGGCGCTGCGCGTGATCCACCCCGGGCTGCGCACCTTCGCCGACTGGCTCGCCGAGGGCGGCGCCGCGGCCTTGCGCGCCCAGCTGACCGTCTGATGTGGACGTCAGCTCTGGTCCCGGTTCAACTGGCCCAGTAGCCGCCAGGTCCGTTCCTGCTCGTCGGTGCTGCCGAAGCCGGTGGAGACGACGACTTCGGTGGCGCCGGCGTCGAAGTGGTCGCGGATCGTCGTGGTGACGAGCTTCTCGTCGCCGATGGCGGCCAGTTCGACGCCGCGGGTGTGCCCGCCGAGGTTGAGGACCCGTTGGTAGGACGGGAACTGGTCGAGGAAGCCGAGCTGGGCGGCGGCGCGTTCACGGGCGGCCTCGACGTCGGTGGTGACCAGGGCGTTGACGAAGGCGACGATGCGCGGCGCCGGCCGGCCGGCGGCCGCCTTGGCCAGCGGCGGGGCGATGTGCTCGGCGATGACCTGGGGGCTCGCCAGCAGTGGCAGCGTGCCGTCGGCGAGCTCGCCGGTGGCACGCAGGGCCTGCGGCGCCATGGCCGCCACCAGCACCGGGACGGTCGGTGTCGCACCGGGCAGTGCCGACGGCATCGGCGTCACGGCGGTGAGCCGCTCGCCTCGGTGCTCGGTGTGGCCAGTGGCCAGCAACGGACGCAGTGCGGCGAGGAATTCGCGCAGCAGCCCGATGGGGCGGTCGTGGCGGACACCGATGGTGGCCTCGACAAAAGGACCGGCCCCGAGGCCCAGGCCGAGATGGAAGCGACCGCCGGTGGCGGCCTGGGCGGTCTGGGCCTGCGCGCCGACGAGCAGTGGATGGCGGCCGAAAATGGGAATGGCGGCGGTGCCGACATGCAGTTCGGGGACCTCGCGGCCGACGATGGCGGCCAGCGCCGCCGAGTCGTAGTCGAAGCGTTGGCCGAACCACGCCGACCGCACGCCGGCCGCGGCCGCCAGCCGAGCCCGTTGGACGACCGCGTCCACGTAGTTGGCCGTCCCGGCCGGCGCCTGCAGCGTGATTCCGATGCTCATCGGTCGAAGATAACAGCAGCCCGGACCGACGGTCCGGATGTTGGGAAGCCCGGCCTCCGGGCTTGCGGTGGTTCGGTTGGCCGGGGCCGGTGTGCGGTGCGGGACCACCGCGCCACTGGCGGATGCGCTCGTGTTTGCCGGTCCGGTGTTGGACGGCGACGGTGCCGCGGGACGGTCGAGCTCGCCGCCGACGGGCTCGATGTCGGGTCGCCGACCTGAGGCGACAGCGGTCAATGCGGACAGCTGCCTTCGCGGCGTGGATGAAATGCGGCAGAGAGTGTGCTTTCCGTCCTGGCCTCGAATCCACAATTGACGACATCAGGGTGTGGGCCGGATGGATGATTGCCGGGGTGTCGGGTGCGGAACTAGCTTCGGGTGGTTCCGTGCGACCAAGGGCGGAAATCGGGGGCACCTTCGGACAAAGGAGTCCGCATGCACCGAGTCAGACCTGCCCTGTCACTGCTCGCGACCGTCGTGCTCGCCGCTGCCGGACTGGGCGTGGTGGCGTCACCCGCCGCCGCGACGCCGTTCGGCTACGCGAGCCTCAACCCGATCCAGCGCCACCATGTGTCCGGCCTGCTCGCCACCGTCCTCAACGCGGAGGACCCCGCCGGCCACAGCCAGGGCCCGGCGCCCCGAGACGTGCGCCGTGCGGCGCCGCCCGCGTCCTGCGCGAACCGCTTCGGCGACAACGTGAAGGTCAACCAGAACTGCCTCAACATCAGCGACGCCGACCTGCAGGGCCGAGGTCAGGCGCAGAACGAGACCTGGCTGTCCGCGGATCCGAAGAACGCCGCCCACTTGTTGGCCAGCTACAACGACTACCGTCGCGGCGACGGCAACTGCGGCGTGTCGTACTCGCTGGACGGCGGCGGCACCTGGGCCGATTCGACCGTGCCCAACGGTTTCACCCGCGGCACCGCGTTCGGCGGTGCGCCGCGCCAGTACTGGCAGGCCGGCGGCGACACCTCGACGGCGTGGGACACCAAGGGCAACGCCTACCTGTCCTGTCAGGTGTTCAACCGTGGCTCGGGCACCTCGGCCAACCCCGACCAGTCCAGCGCGTTCTACGTCTTCCGCTCCACCGGAACCAACGGCGCCTCGTTCAACTTCACCGGCCGGCCCGTCGCTGAGCGCGACGACACGGCCGGCGCCGGGAACTTCTTGCTGGACAAGCAGTTGATCACTGTCGACAACCACACCGGCAGCCCGTTCGCCGACCGCGTCTATCTCACGTGGACCACGTTCGCCGACGACGGCACCGGCTACATCTACGAGTCGCACTCCGCCGACTACGGCGAGTCGTTCTCCGCCCCGGTGCTGGTGAGCACCACGAGTTCGTTGTGCGACAACACCTTCGGCCTGCCTACGCCGGGCGGCACCTGCAACCAGAACCAGGACTCGCAGCCGTTCACCGGCCCCGACGGCGCGCTCTACGTGGCGTTCAACAACTTCAACAACGCGGTCACCGGCAACGAGAACCGCAGCCAGGTGCTGCTGGCCAAGTCCACCGACGGCGGTCAGAGCTTCTCCGCGCCCACCCGGGTCGGTTACTTCTACGAGCTGCCCGACTGCGCCGCCTACCAGAACGGCCAGGACCCCGGCCGCGCGTGCGTGCCGGAGAAGGGCCCGTCGGCCAACTCGATCTTCCGCGCCAGCAACTACCCGACCGGCTCGGTCGACCCCACCCATGGCAACCGGGTCGTGGTGACCTACGGCTCGTACATCAACCGGAACTCCAACGAGGCCACCGGTTGCACCCCCGCCGGCATCTCGCCGACCACCGGCGGCAATCTTTACACCGGCGTGAAGAACGGCACCTGCAACAACGACATCGTGCTATCCACCTCCACGAACTCCGGCGCCGGTTTCACCGGCGGCAGCACCGATCCGCGCGCCCTCCCGGTCGTTACCACCGCGGCGGGGCAGGCCCGCACCGACCAGTTCTGGCAGGCGGCCGCGTTCTCTCCCAACGGGATTCTCGCCGTCAGCTACTACGACCGGCAGTACGGCGCGGACGAGAACATCGGCTTCTCGGACATCACCGCGTCCACCACCTCGGACCTGAGCACGTTCCGGCACACGCGGGCGACGTCGAGCAGCATGCCGCCGCCGACCCAGTTCAGCGGCACGTTCATCGGTGACTACGCGGGCATCGCGGTGACCGGCAAGACCGTGTACCCGATCTGGTCGGACACCCGTCCGGCCGACCTGTTCCTCTGCCCCGGCACGGGAACCCCGACGACACCGCCGGCGGTGTGCGAGGGCGGGGCGAGCAACGCCTCGATCGCCAACGATCAGGACGCCTACGCGACGGGAACTCCGCTCCGCTAGCGACCGACCATCGGTAGGGGCGCAGCTGGCCCCTACCGATCGTCGGCCTGGTCCGTGAGCAGGTCGCCGTGGAACGGTGCGACCTGTGGCCGATCACGTAGTGGCGCGGGGGAAGACCAGGGTGAACGTCGCCCCGTGGCCGGGCTGGCTATCGGCCTCCAGTCGGCCGCCGTACCGGTCGGCGATGTCGTTGACGAGTGCGAGGCCGAGGCCGTAGCGGCGGCGGCCGGAGCGCTGGCCGCCGGAGTGGAACCGGGTCATCAGGTCGGCGGCCTGGTCGGGGGAGAAGCCCGAACCGGTGTCGCTGACCCGAAGTCGCACGTCGTGGCCGGCGGTTCGGACGATGATCGTCACGGTGCCGCCGGACGGCGTGTGCTCGATGGCGTTGTCCACCAACGCGGTCAGCGCCCGCCGTAGCGCGGAGGGTGAGGCGCGGACGGCGGCCGGGGCAATGCTGTGGTCGAGCGTGATACCCCGCTCCTCGGCGTAGGACGTGGTCGAGTCGATCACGTCGGCCGCGAGCGGCCCGACTTCCACCTTGTCGGCCGAGTCGTCCCCGTCGGCGGCCAGCAGCAGTTCCTCGACGAGCTCGGTGAGTCTGCTGCTGTCCCGGACGACACCGGCCGCCTCGTCGCGGAGGTGGTCCGGGGCGTCCCGCAGCTCCCGGTTGAGCAGTTGGGCCCGGGTGTGCAGCAACGTCAACGGGGTGCGCAGCTCATGGGAGGCGTCGGCGACGAATTGCCGTTGCAGCCGCAGCGTTCGCTGCAGCGGCGTCAGCGCCCGCCGCGCGAGCAGGACACCCGCGACGGCGGCGAACGCGAGCCCGATGAGCGCGGCGGCGAGCAGTCCGAGCAGGAGGCTGTTGCGCTGCGCTTCCCACGGTTGCAGCGCGAGCACTGCTTGGACGGTCTTGCCGTCCGGCGGTTTCGCGGTGTGCACCAGGAAGTGCCCGGCGGGCAGGTCCACGGTGCGGTCCGGCTGCTCCGCGGCTTGGCTGTCCAATGCGGACAGATCGGGTAGGCCGGTCGGCATGCCCTTCGTGACGTGCAGCGTGCCCTTCGCGTCCCGCATCGCCAGCCACATCCCGGCCGGCGGGTCGATCACGTCGTCCGCGTTGTTGGCCGCCGCCACGACCAGCAGCAGCGCGTCCGCCGACTCCTGGCGCACGGTGATCAGCGCCCCGAAGCCGGCGACCGCAAGCACCACCACGGCCACCATGCCGGCGGCCTGGAGTCCGAGGCGACGGGCCGCCCGCCGGACCACGGCCTCGCTGCCCGGCGTCACGAGGGCGTCCCCAAGCGGTAGCCGATGCCGCGCACGGTGTTGATCACCTTTCGGCCGAGCTTGCGCCGCAGGTAGTACACGTACGTGTCCACTGTGGTGTCGGTGACCGCGTCGGCGAACACCAGTTCCAGCAGTTGGGTTCGGGTGAACACGACACCGGGACGGGACGCCAGCAACGCCAGCAGGTCGCACTCCCGTTCGGACAGCACCTCCACCGGTCGCTCGCCGCGGAACACCGTGCGGGAGGCGACGTCCAGCGTGAGGTCCGGTCCGATCGGCAGCGTCTCGGCCTGCTGGAGGTGGCGGCGCAGCAGCGCCCGGATGCGGGCCAGCAGCTCGTCGATGTCGAACGGTTTGGTCAGATAGTCCTCGGCACCGGCGTCGAGGCCGGCCACGCGTTCCCGCGGCGTGGCCATCGCGGACAGAACCAGGATCGGGGTGACGGTGCCGCGGCGGCGCAGCCGGGTGATCAGGTCCAGTCCGTCCACGCCGGGCAGGCCACGGTCGACGACCATGACGTCGTAGCGATCGGTGAGGGCGCGGTGCAGGCCGGTGTGGCCGTCGCGGGCGACGGCCACCTGGTAGCCCTCGGACGTGAGCAGACGGTCGAGCATCACCGCCAGCTCGTCGTCGTCCTCGACGAGCAGCACCCGTTTGCCTTCATCACTCACGGGCCGATTGTCGCCGGTCCGGGCCGGTTGTGTCCGCCGGGCGCGCGGTGCTGGTGCAGATCGGCCGTCAGCCAGCCGCCGCTGGCGTTGAGCACCACCGCCGCCGCAACCGCCGCGACCAGCGCCGCCGTCACCAGGCCCGCCCCGCGCGGACTGCGGCCCGGCACCCGATGGCCGTCCGCCGTCGGCCCCCTGAGAATGTGCAGCGCCGGCGCCAGCCGGCCGAGCGTGTGGAGCCCGGTGGCGACCGCCCAGACGATGAATGTGCCCTGGTGCAGGGTCAATGCGGTGATCCGGTAGCCGAGGACGGTCAGCAGCGCCGTGCGCCCGGCGTCGGGACCCGTCGCGATCAGCGCGAGCCCGGTGCCGAGCACCGCCAGCGTCGAGAGCACGACCAGTGGGCCGAGCACCCGCAGCAGCATCGGCGGCGGGCCGGCCTGCCGGTACGCCGGGTGGCCGGTGTAGTAGCGGACGATCCGCCAGCCGGTGCTGCCGGTCTTGACCAGCGCCGGCGGCACCAGCAGGACGCCGACCGCGATGTGCCAGCTGAGCAGGCCATCGACGTTCAGCAGCGTGACCAGCTCGACCAGGAACAACGCCAGCAGCAGCGCACCCAGCCACGCCGTGAGCCGGGCATTGCCGGCCGGGCCGCCCGTGAGCGGCCGGACCGGGTCGTGGCGCCGGTGGCGGCCGGTCGCCTCGGCGAGGGCGTCGCCCACCCAGGTCCTCGGATGCATCGTCGGCCTCTTTCACTGGGGGAGGCCTCCAGTTTCACGGCTCAATCTTTGTGAATTCTTGGTCGAACCTGTCCGCGACGACAGCTGCCAGCTGCGCTTTCGGCGCTGCCGGAAAGCGCTCGGGCCGACTGGCACGACAACAGCCGCGGTTGGTCGCGTGTGGTCAGTTGGAGCCCGGGCGGCCGAAGGTGACGGTGACGTTCTTGAAACCCAGTGACTGCAGCAGGTTGACCAGCATCGCCTTGGTGTTGCGCTCGGCGTCGGCGGCCAGTTCGCTCTTGCCGGCGGCCTGTTGGATGTTGCGCTGCGCCAGTTCGTAGAGTGCCTGCTGGGAGTTCGGGTTGCCATTGAGGAACTCGTTGACCCTGGTGAACAGCCCCTGCTGCTGTGCGTAGACGTAGGACTGCTTGACGTCCAGCGCGGCCGGCGCCAACTGGGCGTGGTCCAGGGTGATCGTGGCGGACAGCCGGTCATCCGACACGTGGACGGCGTCGCCCTTCAGCTTGCCGAAGTCGACATAGGCGTTCACCGTGCCGACGCCGACGAACATCGTGTCGCTGCCCTGGAGGAAGCTGGGCAGGAACGAGTTGCCCGTCGAGATGTCCACCACGACCTGGAAGGTGCCGCTGGCGGCCTCGTACCGGGACATCTGGACGATCGACTGGAGCAGCACGGGTCCGGACCGCTCCTGCGTCGTGTCCGCGAACGGATTGCGCAACTGGGGTAACAGCTGTACGGCCGATCCCACCAGCACGGCCCCCAACAGGACGAGCACGCCGACGATCGCGGCAATGGCCCGTCTGCGCCAGGTCCCCATGCGCATGTGACTCCCCTCGGTGCCAGTACCGTGCTACCGACAGTTCATGCGGCCGATGGGTGTTCATCGTAGGGGAAACGCGGGGAGGCGCAGTGCGTAGATCGCTCTGGTTCTGGTTGCTGGTGGCCGTCCTCGCCGTGCTGTTGCTCGGACTGCTGTTCGGCGGCTACCGCAAGGGCACCGTGGTCAACGCGCCCAGCCCGACCTCGCCGGCTGTAGCACGCACGGTGGTCGTTGCCTGAGAGCGTTGCCGAACCGCGCCGAGTGGCGGTCAAGTCCAGTGACCGCAACGAAGGCCGGCGGGTGGTCGTTCGCCGGTGGTGTCCCTGCTACGTTTCGGCCGTGATCGAAATTCGACGCCTGTTCCAGGGATTCGGCAAGACCAAGGCCTACGCCGCCATCGGCCGGGCGCTGGCGCCGATGGATCGGGCGCTGCTGCGTGTCACCAGGGGCAAGGTCGGTGTGGGCACCGCGATCGGCGTGCGCACCCTGCTGCTGACCACGGTCGGCCGGCACAGCGGGGTGGCCCGGGAGGTTCCGCTGGTGTTCGTGCGGCACGGCAAGGGGCTCCTGGTCGTGGGCTCGAACTGGGGCGGCGAACGGCACCCGGCGTGGACCGGCAACCTGCTGGCCAACCCGGAGGCGACGGTGGCCATGGCCGGTCGGACAGCGCCGGTGCGGGGACGCCTGCTCGACGGCGACGAGCGTGATCGGGCCTGGCTGGACGTCGTGGCCTACTGGCCGGCCTACGACACCTATAAGAGCCGCGCCGGGCAGCGCGAGATCCGGGTCTTCCTGCTGGAGCCGCGATAACCCGGCTGATGCGAGCGATGCCGGTGTGAGCCTCACATAGTGCCGAATCCCGCCAGTCCGGTGTCGATGAGTTGGGCTGCGCTGTGCACGTCGGCCGTGACGTCGCGGCGGACCTGTTCGGGCGTGCGCACGCCGTCGAGGCACCTGCACAGCGAGCTGAACTGGACGCGCCAGAGCCCGAGCAGGGCGGTGGCGGCAATCTGGCACAGGGGATCGTCGCTGCTGCTCCCGGTCCGGACCGCGAGCGCCTCGGCGGCGACGGCGACGAGTTGCTCGGTCATCTCCAGGTGGTACGCGCGCAGCGAAGGTGTGGACCGGATCAGGGTGGTGAAATCCTGGATCCGGGCACTGGCCTCGGCCAGATCGGGCTGCGCGTCCAGCCAGGACACGAGGGCGTCCAGTTCGCCGGCCAAGATGTCCAGCGCCGCCTCCGTCGGGATGCGGTCGGCTCGAGCCAGCCCGGCGCGCAGCGCGGTCATCGTCGTCTCGGGCAGGTCGAGGATCAACGCCTCTTTGCTGGGGAAGTAGTTGAAGACCGTCTTCTCGGACACCCCGCACGCGGCGGCGATCTCGGCCACCCGCACCGCGTCGAACCCGCGCTCCAGGAACATCACGGTGGCGGTGTCGGTCAGCCGCTGACGCATCTGCCGCTTCTTGCGCTCGCGCAGCCCTTCGGCGCCGGGCTCGTGGGGCCGTCGCCAGTCCACCGAGAGTGCGCTCATAGCCGGACCCTAGTTTCTGCGACAGCAAGTTTCCAGTCACTGAAAGTAGGACTGCCCGCGACCTTGTGCTCGGAGTTTCAGTCACTGTAATCTTTCAGTGTCGGTAGAAATAGCAAGTGCCGCCGAACATCATGGAGGGTGCGGCATGACGGGCGTCGTGGTGCAGTACGCCGGCTTGTTCCTGCTCGGTGTGCTCGCGGGCGAGGAGTTGATCGTCCGATACGGCATCCACCCCGCACTGTCCGGTTTGGACGATCGCGCGCATCTGCTCGTGCGGCAGGCCCTTGTCCGGCGACTGCGGATGGTGGTGCCGATCGTGATGCTGCCGGCGGCGGCGCTCGCCGTGACGGTCCTCCTTGTCGTCACCGGCCCGGGGCTGACCCTGCGGTGGGCGACCACGATCACGATGGCGGCGTTCCTGCTGTTGTCGTTCCTGGGCACGGTGCCGATCAACATCAAGGTCAACGACTGGTCGGTGGATGCCCCACCGGCCGACTGGAAGGCCGTGGTCCGCCGCTGGGCCCGGATCGACGTGCTTCGGTCGACGGCGGCAACCGCCGCCTTCCTCTTCGCGGTGCTCGCCGTCGCCGCCTGAGCGCCGGCATGTAGTCATCGCCCTGTTCGATCGCAACAGCACCCGCCGCTGGACGGTCGTTGCGACAGTGGGCGGGCGCAGCCAAATATGTGACGTGCTACATGCGATAGTCACGAAGATGTCATTTCTGTGGCACCATCGAGCCATGGCCATCACCTCAGGCGTCCCAGCCGCACCCGATCCCGGCCATGCGCTCATGGCCGACGACCATGCCGCCCGGATGTTGGGCATCACGATCGAGGTGCCCGCGCCAGGGGTCGCGACGGCACGGATGCTGACGTCGCCGGAGATGGGAAACGGTCACGGCATCGTGCACGGCGGCTACTTGTTCACGCTCGCCGACACGGCCTTCGCGTTCGCCTTGAACAGCCACGGCCGTCCTGGTGTGTCGGTGCACGCGGACATCGCCTTCCTGCTGCCCGCTCGCGTCGGCGCCGAACTCGTCGCGCACGCGACGGAGCGGGTCTTCGACGGTCGGGCCGGGATCTACGACGTCGAAGTGCGCGACGGGGACGGCGCGCTGCTGGCCGAGGTCCGCGTCCACGGCCGCATCCCCGCCCGCCCGCACGCCTTGAGGGGCGCCAGACCAGAAGAGGACCGATGACTTCTCCCGGCAGCACCGTTCGTGTCCAACGACATGGCTCCACGGCCGTCGTCCTGATGGACAACCAGCCCGTCAACTGCCTGGACCGTGCCCTGCGCACCGACCTGCTCGGCGTGCTGGAAGAGGTCGAGCACGACTCGGCCGTCGCCGCCGTCGTGCTCGCCGGCGCCGGCCGGACCTTCAGCGCCGGCGCGGACCTCGCCGAGTTCGACCGTGGTGAGGCGCTGCTCGAACCGTCCCTGCACCTGACGATCACCGGGATGCTCGACGGCATGCGCACCCCGGTCGTGGCGGCGATCCACGGCACGGCGCTCGGTGGTGGCCTGGAACTCGCCCTGGCCTGCCACTACCGGCTGGCCACGCCGGACACCCGACTCGGCCTGCCGGAGATCACGCTGGGCCTGATCCCCGGCGCCGGCGGAACCCAGCGGCTGCCCCGGGCGGTCGGCTTCGAGGAAGCCCTCAACCTCATCCTCGGCGGCAGTCCCGTGACGGGGACCGTCGCGCGAAAGCTCGGGCTGGTCGACGAGGTCGTCGACGGTGATCTCGTCGGCACGGCGGTGCGGTTCGCCGAGCGTGTTCAGCTGACCGCGCCGCCTCGGCTGCGCGACGTCGAGGTCCGGTCGCCGGAGCGTGCGGGGCTGATCGCGTTTGCCCGCCGCGCCGCCGGCCGCAACCGCGCCGCCCTGCCCGGAACCGACTACGCGCTGGATGCCCTTGCCGCCACTGCCCGGCCCTTCGACGACGGCCTCGCCACCGAACTCCGACTGTTCCAGACCTTGTGCGCCAGCACGGTTGCACGGGCCTTCCGCTACCGATTCCTGGCCGAACGCAGAGCGAGCCGGGTCAAGGCGACCGGCAGCCGACTGCCGCAGGTCGCGACGGCGGCAGTGATCGGCGGCGGCACCATGGGGCGCGGCATCGCCCTCGCACTGCTGGCCGCCGGCATCTCGGTGGTCGTGGTCGAGACCGCCCAGGACCGGGCCGACGCCGCGGCCGCCGCGATCCGGGCCGAGCTGGACCGAGGCCGGCTCAAGCCCGACCGGATCGGACGGTTCCGCAGCGAAGTGGGACTGCGGCACATCGGCGACGCGGATCTGGTCATCGAGGCGGTGTTCGAGGAACTGACGGTGAAGCAGGCGGTGTTCGCCGAGATGGACCGCCATGCCAAACCGGGAGCGCTGTTGGCCTCCAACACGTCCTCGCTCGACCTGGACGCCATCGCCGCCGTGACCGGTCGACCCGGCGACGTCGTCGGGCTGCATTTTTTCAGTCCGGCCGACGTGATGCGGCTCGTCGAGATCATCGAGGGCGCGGCCACCTCGGCCGACACGCTCGCCCGGGCCGCGCGGCTCACCCGGCAGCTGAACAAGATCGGTGTCGTTTCCGGTGTCGGCGACGGGTTCATCGGCAACCGCGTCATGGACGCCTACGTGCGGCAGGCGATGATCCTGCTCAGCCGGGGCGTCCCGCCGGACCGGGTGGACGCGGTCCTCGAATCGTGGGGGATGGCCATGGGCCCGTTCCGGGTCCTCGACCTGGTGGGCAACGACATTCCCTGGCAGGCGCGGCAGGCTCGCGGCGCCACCGGACCGGAGTGGTGGCTGGCCGACCGGTTGGCCGAACGCGGCCGACTCGGCCGCAAGTCCGGCGCCGGCTGGTACCGCTACCCGCAGCGCACGCTGAATCCGGAAGTCGCGGACCTGATCGCCGAGTGGTGCCGGGACCCGGCCGTGATCAGCGATGACGAGATCGTGCAACGGTGTGTCTACGCCCTGGTCAACGAGGCCGCCGCCGTCATGCAGGACGGCGTCGCCCGCCGCGCCTCGGACATCGACGTGGTCTTCCTCAACGGCTACGGCTTTCCGGCCGAGCGTGGTGGCCCGCTCCACCACGCGGACCACATCGGACTGGACCGGGTCGTACGGGCGATGCGCCGGTTCGCCTGGACGCCCACGCCGCTGCTGACCGAGTACGCCCGCCACGGACTGTCGATCACGACCTGGGAGAAGGCAACCACATGAGCACGGCACTGATCGTCTCCACCGCTCGCACGCCGCTGGCCAAGGCGTGGACCGGCGCGTTCAACCTCACCCATGCCGCGACGATGGGCGCGCACGCGGTCGAGGCGGCGTTGCGGCGGGCGGCGGTCGATCCGACGGAGATCGACGATGTCGTCATGGGCTGCGCCAATCCGGAGGGCGCCAACGGCCAGAACATCGGCCGTCAGATCGGCCTGCGCGCCGGGCTGCCCGACTCCGTGCCGGGCATGACGGTGAGCCGGTTCTGCGCGTCCGGACTGCAGGCGATCAGCCTGTCCGCGGCCCGGATCGCGGCGGGGGAGTGCGAGGTCGTCGTCGCGGGCGGGGTCGAGTCGATCTCCTGCGTGCAGAACGAGATGAACACGCACATGATCACCGACCCGTGGCTGGCCGAGCACCGGCCGGCGCTGTACGCGCCGATGCTGCGGACCGCGGAGAACGTCGCCGAACGCTATGGGATCTCACGCGAACGACAGGACGAGTACGGGGTCGCCAGCCAACAGCGTGCGCACGCCGCCCAGCGGACCGGCCGGTTCGATCGGGAGATCGTGCCCGTGACGACGACGATGGCAGTCAAGCAGGACGACGGCGTCCGGACCCGCACCGTCCACATCGAACACGACGAGGGCGTGCGCCCCGGCACCACCGTCGACGGCGTGCGGCGCATCCGGGCCGCCCTTCCCGGCGGAACCGTCAGCGCCGGCAACGCCAGCCAGTTCACCGACGGGGCCGCCGCGTGCGTGCTGATGTCGGAGCAGCGGGCGGCCGCGTCGGATGTCGAGGCTCTCGGCCGGTTCGTCGACTTCACGGTGGTGGGCTGCGATCCGGCCGAGATGGGCATCGGGCCGGTGCCGGCGGTGCGCCGCCTGCTTGCTCGCAACCGGCTCACGGTCGAGGACATCGATCTCTGGGAGCTGAACGAGGCGTTCGCCAGCCAGGTGATCTATTGCCGTGACCAGCTCGGCATTCCCGATGAACTGCTCAATGTGGACGGTGGGGCGATCGCGCTGGGGCATCCCTACGGCTGCTCGGGAGCGCGCCTGACGGGCCACGCGCTGATCGAGGGACATCGACGCGGCGCTCGCCGCGCCATCGTGACGATGTGCGTCGGCGGCGGCCAGGGAGCCGCCGCCCTGCTCGAGATCTTCTGACGGGACGAGCACCGCGGCCCCCGCCCATCGATCGGGCGGGGGCCGCGGCGCGTTTCAACCGCCCAGACCGTCGGCGCCGATCCGCACGGCGCTCTCGTCGATGGTCGACTCGCTGACCGGTGTCACGTTCCCGTCGAGATCGAGCACCGGCGTGGCCTGCTTGTACCAGGACTCGATCACCGCGTTGCCCCAGTAGTCGCGGCGGCGGTCGTCGTGCACGCTCCACCGGTAGGTCTCGTGATCGGGATCGCCGGTGTAGTAGTCGGAGGTGTAGATCTCGACCCGGTGCCCGTCCGGATCCCGCAGGTAGACGTAGAAGGCGTTCGAGACGCCATGGCGGCCGGGCCCGCGCTCGATGTGGGATTCCGCGTGCAGGGCGCCGATGATGTCGGCGATGTGCAGCACCTGGTGCGACTCGTGGGTCGCCATGCCGAGGTGGTGCAGTCGCGGACCCTCGCCGCCGGTGAAGGCCACGTCGTGCACGGTCTGCTTGCGGTACATCCACGCCGCGTACATCTCGTGCTCGTCCTCGATCGTCTCGGAACAGCCGAAACCGAGGGCCGAGTAGTGCGCGTAGGCCGCCGGGATGTCCGGCACGACGATGTTGAAGTGGTCGAGGCGGGCGATGGCCGCGCCGCGGTGCAGGTCGTAGCGCTGGATCAGCCGCTCCGCCTGCTCGATCTCGTAGTAGAACTCGACCGGGAAGCCCAGTGGATCGATCGTGCGCACGGCATCGCCGACACCGGGCACACCGTCGCCCTTGGCCACCCGGCGCACCGGACGGCCCAGTGCGGCGAAGTACTCCTCGGCCTTGTCGACGTCGGCGGCGCTGCGGACCCGGTAGGCGATGTGGTCGAGGGCCGCGACCGGACCACGTCGCAGCACGAGATTGTGGTGGGTCAGCTCGTCGGTGCCGCGCAGGCACAGCACGTCCGGGGTCTCGGCCTGGATGTGCAGGCCGAGCAGGTCGACCCAGAACCACCGCGACCTCGCCAGGTCGGTGACGATCAGTTCGGCGTAGGAGGAGCGGACGACGTCCGGCGCGCCGGGCCGGCTGGTCATCGCGTGGCCTCGTATCCGCCGGCGCCGAACCGGGGCACGGGCACGTCGGCCAGGCTGACGTGCACGATGCGGGACTCGGTGTAGAAGTCGATGCTGTGCGAGCCGCCCTCGCGGCCGACACCGCTGGCCTTGACGCCGCCGAACGGGGTGCGCAGGTCGCGGATGTTGTGCGAGTTGATCCACAGCATCCCCGCGTCGACGGCCGCCGCGACGTTGTGCGCCCGCCGGAGATCGTTCGTCCACACGTAGCCGGCCAGGCCGTACGGCGTCGCGTTGGCCAACGCGACGGCGTCCTGTTCGGTGTCGAACGGCGTCACGCACAGCACGGGACCGAAGATCTCCTCCTGGAAGATCCGCATCGACGGCGTGACATCGGCGAAAACCGTTGCCTCGACGAAGTTTCCCGTCGGCAGCCCGGCCGGCCGTCCACCGCCGACGAGCAGTCGCGCGCCCTCCTCGACGCCGATCCGGAGGTAGTCGAGGACCCTCGCGTGGTGCTCGGGATGGATGAGCGCGCCGAGTTCGGTGTCCGGGTCGCCCGGCCGGCCGACCCGGACCGCCGCCGCCCGCACGGCCAACCGGCGCAGCACCTCCTCGTAGACCCCGCGCTGCACGAGCATCCGGGAGCCGGCGGTGCACCGTTCGCCGTTGAGACTGAAGATCTGGAAGACCGCGGAGTCGATGGCGGCGTCCAGGTCCGCGTCGTCGAAGACGATGCACGGGCTCTTGCCGCCCAGTTCCATCGACAGCGCCTTCAGGTGCGCGGCGGCGTTGCGGGCGATCAGCTTGCCGGTGGTGGTCTCGCCGGTGAACGAGATCAGCGGCACGTCGGGGTGGTCCACCAGCGCCGCGCCGGCCTCCTCGCCGATGCCGTGCACGATGTTGAGCACGCCGGCCGGCACACCGGCCTGCTCGGCGATCTCGGGCAGCAGGCCGGCCGACAGCGGCGACCACTCCGCGGGCTTGAGCACGACCGTGCAGCCGGTGGCGAGTGCCGGGGCGAGCTTCCACGTCTCCAGCATGAACGGGGTGTTCCACGGCGTGATCAGGCCGGCGACGCCGATCGGCCGGCGCAGCACGTACCCGATCTGGGTCTCGCCGGTGCGAAAGGCGTCCTCGTGCACGCCGACCGAGATGTCCGCGAAGAAACGGAAGTTCTCGGCCGCCCGGTGGGCCTGGGCGCGCGCCTGGGTGATGGGCAGGCCCGTGTCACGGGACTCGTGTTCGGCCAGCAGGTCGGCGCGTTCCTCGATCGCGTCGGCGATGCGCATCAGGATCCGGCAGCGTTCCCTGGTGCTCAACCGGCCCCACGGCCCGGCCAACGCCGCCTTCGCGGCCGCGACGGCCCGGTCGATGTCGGCCGCCTGCCCGGCCGCGGCCTGGGCGTAGACCTGGTCGGTCGACGGATCCAGCACGTCGAAGGTCTCGCCGCCCCGGCTGGCGACGCGTTGGCCGTCGATGTAGTGCGTGATGAAGCCGGTGAAGCCCGAACCGGCGGTGCCCGGCAACGATGACGCGAGGGTCATGACGTGGCTCCGATCGGTTCCGCGACGAGGTCCGTGGCCTGGGCGCGGAGCCGTTGGATCGACTCGACGACGGCCGGGCCGGGTTCGATCAGTGGCGGCCGCACGTGGGGCGAGTCGATCAGGCCGAGATCGGCCAGCACCCACTTGGCCGGGGCCGGATTGGTCTCCACGAAAAGCAGGTCCACCAAGGGATGCAGCCGGTAGTGCAGGTCGCGGGCCGCCGCGTGGTCGCCGGCGGTCCAGAGCTCGTACATGTCGGCGACCGCTCGCGGCGCGATGTTGGCCAGCGCGCTGACGAAGCCACGGCCGCCGAGCGCCAGCAGCGGCAGGCACAGCAGCTCGATCCCGGACCACACCAGGAAATCCCGTCCGCACAGGTGCAGCACCCGGGAGAAGTGCTCGAAGTCCTTGGTCGTCTCCTTGATGCCGACGATGTTGTCGTGGGCCCGGCGCAGCCGCAGCACCGTGGCCGGATCGATGTCCACGGCGGTCCTCGACGGCACGTTGTAGATCGCGATCGGCAGGTCGGGGAACTCGCCGGCCACCGTGGAGTACCACTGGAACAGCGCCTGCTGGGACGGCCGGGCGTAATAGGGCGTGATCACCAGGGCGATGTCGGCGCCGAGGTCCTGGGCCAGCGCGGTGAGTTCCAGCGTCTCATCGAGCTTCGCCGAGCCGGTTCCGGGCAGGAACGGGACGCGGTCGCCGATCTCGTCGGCCACCGTCCGCAGCGCGGCGGCCCGCTCGTCCCGGGTGAGCGCGCCCGGTTCGCCGGTGGAGCCGCCGAAGGAGATTCCGTGCGATCCCTGGGAGATCTGCCACCGGACGAGTCGGCGCAGGCTGTCGTGGTCGACTGCGCCGTCGGCGTGGAACGGCGTGACGACCGGGGCGATGGACCCGGTGACGGAACCGGGATCGGTGCGGAATCTCATGGGTGGGCGGCCTTTCCGATTGCGGCGTTGCGAGTGGCCAACGCGTCGACGGAGTGGATCTTGTGTTGGCGGGCGACCCGCTCGATGTCGGCCGCGTCGGCGCCGGCCTCGATCAGGTCGAGGATCGCGTCGTGCTCGGCGATCGACCGGCGGATGCGTTCCTGCGGCAGGTGGAAGGACGCGCGCCGGATGAGCGCCATCCGGTCCCACTCGACCTGGACGAGCTCGCGGAGGTGGGCGTCCGGGCAGTGCCGGTGGATGGCGAAGTGGAACTCGTGGTTGAGCTCGGAGAAGAGCCGGGGGTCGAAGTCCGGTCCGGAGTCGGCGATACGGGCGTTGATCTCCCGGGCGTGGGCGATGTCGGCCGCGCTCAGCAGGGGAGCGGTGATCGCCGTCGCGTAACCCTCCAACATGGCCAGGATGTGCATGGTGTGCACGTACTGCGTCGCGTCGAACCGGCTCACGTGTGCCCCGACGTTGCGGGTCACCTCGACGTAGCCCTCGGCCTCCAGCCGACGCAGCGCCTCGCGGACCGGGATCGCGCTCACGCCGAGTTCGCCGGCGATCTGGTTGAGCACGATCCGGTAGCCGGGTCCGTACGTGCCGTCGGTGATGCGCTGCTTGACCAGCTCGTAGGAGCGCGTGGACTTCGACTGCGCGGGCTGGCTCATCGCGACTCCTCGTACTCGGCGCGGGCCGCCGGCGTCATCGGGTACCAGTCCACGACCGAGCCGCCGCCGCGGATCTTGTCCACGACGTACGCTTCCTCCCGCTCCTGGGCGAGCGCGGCGGCGGCCACATCGTCGACGAGATCGGCCGGCACGACGATCACTCCGTCGTCGTCGCCGACGAGGATGTCGCCGGGCAGCACGAGCACGCCGCCGCAGCTGATCGGGATGTCGAGGTCCATCGGCACGTGTCGGCGGCCGAGCACCGCGGCGTGCGACCCGGCGGCGTAGGTGGGGATGTCCAGGTCCGCGACGGCACGCGTGTCGCGCAGCGGGCCGTCGGTCACGATGCCCGCCGCGCCACGGATCTGGGCCCTCAGCGCGAGGATGTCGCCGATCGTGCCCGCGCCGGTCTCGCCACGGGCCTCGATGACGAGGACATCGCCGCGACCAAGACCTTCGACCGCCCGCTTCTGGGCGTTCATCCCACCGCCGCGGCGCTGGAACTCGTCCTCCCGCAGCGGTAGGTAGCGCAATGTGCGAGCGCGGCCCAGCAGTCGCCGGCCGGCGCGTACGGGACGGATGCCGGTCAGGAAGACCTCGTTGAGACCCCGCTTGCGTAGTTGCGAGTAGAGCGTCGCGGTGGACACGGTGCCGAGCGCCTCGGCGGTGGCCGGCGCGAGCCCGGTGTCGGTCGCCGGCGTCGGGACACCGAGGCTGCTGGCCGCTGGTCCGGCGACGGCGCGTGCCTCGTCGTCGATCCGCGGTCCGGCGCCGATGGCGGCCAGGGGAGTGGCGCCGGCGACGATCGTGTTGCGCAGCCGGCCGCCTTCGGCCACCTCGACCTCGACCACGTCGCCCGGCCGCACCACGCCGGTGCCCGTCGGCGTGCCGGTGAGGATGATGTCGCCGGGCTCCAGCGTGATGGTGCGGGAGAGATCGGCGATCAGGTAGCCGAAGTCGAAGATCAGGTCCGCCGAGGAGCTCTCCTGCACCAGGGTTCCGTTCACCCACGTCCGCAGGCGCAGCCGACCGGCGTCGACGCTGTCGGCCGGGATCAGGCTCGGCCCGACGGGGGTGAAGCCGTCCGCGCCCTTCGAGCGCAGGTTCGAGCCGCGGTCCGGCCAGCGCAGGTCGTGCAGGCCGGCGTCGTTGGCCGCCGCGAAGAAGCCGATGTGGCGCAGGGCGTCCGCCCGATCGACCTGCCGGGCGCGGGTGCCGATGACCACGGCGATCTCGCCTTCGTAGGTGAGCAGTTCGCAGCCGCGCGGCCGGCTGATGGGGGAGCCGGTCTCGCTCAGCGAGGACGGCGGTTTGAGGAAGTAGGAGGGCACTTCCGGAGTCCGGCCGCGTTCCGCCGCGCGGCAGCGGTAGTTCAAGTGCACCGCGATGATCTTGCTGGGCCGCAGGCCGAGTGAGTGGCTCACGGACCGATGATATCAAAAATTATATACGATCTGAGATATGACTTATCGCACGAAGTCGACCGTGAGCACGGCTCAGAGCGAGCGGAAGTGGGCCAGCGCCACGTCGGACCACTCCTCGTTGCGGCTGGTGAACAGCGTGCGGGCCCGCGATCGCGGCCAACGCGCCGGCAGCAGCGAGTCCGGCAGTTCGGGGTCGACCAGCGGGAAGTGCCGCCAGGACGTGAACATCCTTATCCAGGCCGCGAAGACGGCGGCCGGCGCGCTCGGCCGTGACTTGCCGTGCGCGGTCAGGAAGGTGCTGTACCGCTCGCGGAGGGCGTCGAGATCCCAGGCGGTTCGGGCGATCTCGGCGGGGGTGTGGGTGGGGCTCATCGTGCTGACGAAGACGAAGGCGTGCACCGGGTCCTCGCCGCCGCGCAGCAGGTCCACCGCGGCGCCCTGGTGCTCGACGTGCGGCGAGATCCACAGCCCGTTGCCGAGGGAGCCAAAACCGAGCCAGCCCAGCTGCGTCCGCAGTTGGTAGCGCAGGTCCCGCCGCTCCTCGGGCACGGTGAGCGCGGCCAGCAGCCAACGGCCGTCCCACTCCACGGGCGAGCCGAAGGCCAGCGCCCGCGCGCGCCCCTCCTCGAGCATCTTGCGGCTGCTGTCGCTGATGGTCAGCAGGGACCGGCGGCCGACGCGTTCGCTGGTCAGCCAGCCTTCGCGGATGGCCCGGGCGACCGCCTGGCGGGCGGCCGGCGAGGAGACGTCCAGTGTGGTGAGCGCGGCGACCAGCGATTCCTGCCAGACGGTGGCACCGTAGGGCGCGACCGCCTCGCCGAGCACGGTGAGCAGCGTGGCGCGTGCCGTTCCGGAGCTCGCCGGCGTCCCCGGGGATGCGTCCGAGGATGAGTTTGCGGTCACGGATCCGAGCCTATCGCGGCGGTGGCCGGGGTCGGCCGACCATGGCCAAGATGTTACAAACGGCTGGCGATCGTGTCAGATCTGTCTTACGATGCCGTGGTGGCCGGGGGCGCCGGCCGCGGTGAGGAGCACGTGATGACCCAGACCGAGTTGGCGCGGCTCGTCGCGGCGCTGTCCGAGCGGGTGGGGCGGCTGGAGGACGTCGAGGCCATCAAGAAGCTCCACCGCGGCTACGTCCGCCGGCTCGCCGACCGCGAGTGGGCCGACCTGGTCGACAGCTTCACCGAGGACGCGGTGGTCGACCTGCGCGAGCACGGGCTGCGGCGCGGCCGGGCGGAACTGGCCGAGCTCTTCGACGCGATGCGTGAGGCCGAGCACCCGCACGACGGGTACGTGCTGAGCTCGCCGCTGATCGAGGTGGACGGCGACGAGGCGACCGGCAGCTGGACCCTGCACCGTCACCGCTGCGAGTTCACCGCCATGGGCGCCACGCTGCGGGTGTTCGGGCCGTGGTGGGAGGGGCGGTACGAGTGCTCCTACCGGTGCGTGGACGGCCGCTGGAAGTTCTCCGCGCTGACGTTCCGACTCGTCGCGCCCGACAGCGACATCGAGGTCGGGCCGCCGACTCCGGTTCGCGGCGCCAGCCATGCCGGCTGAGCCCGCGGACCTGCTCCGGGAGCTGGAACGCCTGCGGGCCAGGCTCGACGAGCTGGAGAGCCGGCAGGCGATCGAGGACCTGCACCGGCGGTTCACGCGCGCGGTCGCCGATCGGCGGTTCGACGAACTCGCCGGATACTTCTGCGACGACGCCGTCATCGACATGCGACGGCACGGCCCGATCTGCGGGCGGGCGGCGATCGCCGAGCACTTCGCCGGCATGGCCGCGGCGCCGCTGTCCGGCGCCGGCTACGTGCTCACCTCGCCGGCCGTCACGATCGACCGCGACAACGCGGGCGGCACGTGGACCTGGCACCGGTTCAACGCCGAGGCCACCGTCGGCGCCAAGAGGACAAGGGTCTGGGGTGTCTGGGAAGAGGGGCGCTACGAGTGTCGCTATCGGCGCGTCGACGGCGCCTGGCGATTCGCCGGCATGCACTTCCGTGTGGTGCTGCCGGATTCCGACGACACCAAGGAGACGCGTTGATCATCGCCGACCTGATTCGGCGCAGCTGCGCCCAGCACGCCACGCGGGTGGCCGTCCAGCACGACGACCGGACGCAGACCTATGCGCAGTTGTGGGACCGCTCGGTGCGGCTGGTGAACGCGTTGCGGTCACTGGGAATCGAGCCCGGTGACCGGGTCGCCACCCTCGCGCCGAACTCGCTGACCACGCTGGAGGCGATGACCGGCCTCGCCCTCGGCGGCTACGTTCGAACCGCGTTGCACGGCATGAACGCGGCCGAGGCGCACGCGTACATGCTGGCCAACGCCGGAGCCCGGGCGCTGATCACGACCGCCGAGCTGCACCGTCGGTTCGCCGACACCTTCGCGGGCGTCGCCGGCCTCGAACACGTCATCGTGCAGGGCGCCCCGGACGGCGTGCTCGACTACGAGTCGCTGCTGGCCGCCGCCGGCGCCGACGACCCGAAAGTGCCGGTGACCGGCGACAGTCTGCTGCACCTGGCGTATTCCTCCGGTTCCAGCGGCCGGCCGAAGGCCTCGACGCACAGCCACCGGTCGTGGATGCACGTCACCGCCGACCACGCCCTGATGTTGCCGCGGCTGACCGCCGAGGACACCTATCTCGCCGCCGCCCCGCTCACCCATGCCGCGTCGACCGTGATCTATGCCCTGCTGGCCCGTGGCTGCCGGGTGGTCGTCATGGATCGTTTCGACGCGGGACTGGCCCTGGAACTGATCGATCGCGAGCGGTGCACGGTGACCGTGATGGTCCCGACGATGCTCCAGATGATCGTCAACCACGAGGCCGCGGCCGACTTCGACCTGAGCAGCCTGCGCGCCGTCCTCTACGCCGGGGCGCCGATCTCGCCCGGCACCGCCCGCCGCTCCCGGGACCTGCTCGGCGACGTGCTGTTCCAGACCTACGGGCAGAGCGAATGCCTGCCCGCGACCAGTCTGACGCCCGAGGACCACGCCGAGGGCGCGCTGTCGAACGCCACCCTGTTGCGTTCGGCGGGCCGGCCGTGCCTGAACAGCTCGGTGCGCATCCTCGATGACGACGGCAACGACCTCGGTGTCGCGCAGATCGGCGAGATCGCCGTGCACACCGACGGGCGGATGCTCGGCATCCACGGGGACGCCGAGGCGACCGCCGCGCGGCTGACCCCCGACGGCTACGTGCGGACCCGGGACAGCGGATACCTGGACGAGCGGGGCTACCTCTATGTCGTCGACCGCAAGGACGACATGATCATCTCGGGTGGTTTCAACATCTGGCCGGCCGAGATCGAGAACGCGCTCGGGCAGCACGGGGCCGTGGAGGACGTGGTCGTGGTCGCGGTGCCGCACCCGAAGTGGGGCGAGACGCCGCACGCGGTCGTCCGGCTGCGGGAGCAGGCGAGCGCGACCGAGCAGGAGCTGATCGACTTCTGTCGGGACAAGCTGGGCTCGATGAAAAAGCCGACGGCGGTCGCCTTCACGCTCGACCCGTTCCCGCGGTCGGACCTGGGCAAGCTGCGGCGCCGCGAGATCCGTGACCGGTTCTGGCCGGTCGAGCCGGCGCACGCCCGCAACGTCACCGGCGCGTGAGCGCAGCCGGGCCGAGCTGACCCGGCCGGCGTTCTGCCTGTGCCACAAGCCTTCGAGCACGGACACCCATGCCGTCGATATATGACAGAGCATTGACGATCGCAAGTCGTACGATTAACATGATGGGTAGAGGCCGCCACTCGGCGACCGTGCTCAGCCCGACCGACCCGGACGCCCGAGAAGACCGCGGCCGTCCAGTCCAGAAGCGAGCCACCATGATCACCTCGTACCGCCGCGCCGGCGCCGCACTGGACCGCGTTGCGGACCTGGCGCTGCTGCTGACCCGACTCGCGCTCGGCGTGCTCTTCATCGACCACGCACTGCAGAAGTACCAGGCCGACGGCGGGATCGCCGGATTCGAAGGTTTCCTGCGGTCACTGGGCAACATCCCCGCCCCGGGACTGACCAGCCATGTCGTCCCCGTGCTCGAACTCGTCGGCGGCATCGCGCTCGCCGCGGGCATCCTGACCCGGGTGGCGGCGCTCCTGCTGGCCGCCGAAATGGTCGTCACCGGGTTTGTCGTCAAGGCGTTCGACCTGCACCAGCCGCTCGTCAGCGCGACGACCGCCGGGGTGGAGCTGGACCTGCTCTACCTGGTGCTGCTGGTGACCGTGCTGCTGCTCGGCCCGGGCCGAGCCTCGGTCGATCGCGCCGTCGGTCTGGACGCGGCCGGCCGCGGCGTGCCCACGTCGTCGAAACGGTGTGACCTGACAGTCCACTGAGGACACCATTACCCGAAAGAGGTTGGTTGCATGACCGCCATCGAGGTCTCGGTCGACGAGTTCGACCTTGAGCCATTGGGCAAGTGGAGCGAGCCGGCCATCTTCGACGTGGACCGGATGCGCCTGCAGGCGTACGCGGGCGCGACGAACGACACCGTGCCCGCACACCTGGCCGGCGACTACGCCAGCCCGATCTTCAACGTGGTGCCCGCGTTCCGGGTGATCGCGCCGCTGACCGAGAGCATGCCGCCGCCGGCGAAGCGGATGATGGGCCTGCACGGCGAACAGGACTTCCGTTTCCACCGGCCGATCGAGCCCGGCATGCGCCTGGTGACCAGGGCCAAGCCGCTCGGCGTAGTGCCGCACTCGACCGGTTCCACGATCACGGTCCGCGGCGAGACGACAACCGAGGACGGGATGCCGGTGGTCGACCAGTACGTGACGGTTTTCATCCGCACCGCCATCGCCCGCGAGGCCGTCGGCGACGGGCCGCCGGACCGCTCGGTCAAGCGGATCGGGGAGCCGATCGCCGCGGTGACCATGACGTTCGACCCGGACCAGACGTTCCGCTACATGGGCGCGTCCGGTGACACCATGCCGCTGCATTCCGACGCGGCGTTCGCGCGGAGCTTCGGGCTGCCGGGAATCATCAACCACGGCAACTGCACGTTGGCCTTCGCCACTCGCGCGCTGCTGGCGAAGACGTGTGGCAACGACGTGCACCGGTTGAAGCGGCTCGCCGTGCGGTTCAGCCGCTGGGTCACGCCGCAGGACGTGATGACCACTCAGATCTGGCGGGCCGGCGTCCGCGACGGCCGCTCGGTCTACGCATTCGAGTCCAGTCTCACGGACGGGTCGCCGTGCCTGTCCGGAGGCATGGTCGAAGTCCAGGACTGATCAACACCCGACGAAGGGGCATGCCGTGGTCACCGACACCACGCCACGCAGCGGTGAGACGATGACGGCCGCCCGTCCACGGCCGGACGCGACCGCGCGGTCGACGGTGACCGTGCCGGTCGAACGGCGACGGGTCGCGTGGATGCCGGTCGCGCAGGCGGCCGTTGTCGCGGCCGTGATCGGCCTGTGGTGGCTGGTCTCCTCGCGGGTGGGGGCCGACTCGGTGCCCACACCGGCCCAGACCTTCCGGGCACTGTTCACCCTGGCGGGGCAGGGCGAGTTCTGGACCGCCCTGCTCGACACCGGCCTCACCTGGGCGATCGGCATCGCCATCTGCTCGCTGGTGGGCATTCCGGTGGGCCTGTTCGTCGGGTCCAACCGGTTCGCCAGCCGGAGCACCCGGTTCGTCTTCGACTTCATGCGCACCATTCCCCCGGTGGCCCTCGTGCCGCTCGCGCTGCTGCTGTACGGGCCGACCCGCCCGATGGTGCTGCTGCTGGTGATCTCGGGTGCGATCTGGCCGCTGCTGATCCAGTCCGTCTACGCCGCCCAGCAGCAGGAGGCGCTGCTGGGCGAGGTGGCCAGGTCGTTCCGGCTGAGCCGGCGCTCCCGGTTCCGTGACATCTTCTGGCCCAGCAGCCTGCCGTTCGTGCTGTCCGGGCTGCGCGTCACCGGCACGATCTGCCTGCTGCTGACGGTCTCGGGCGAGTTGCTCGGCGGGGCGCCGGGCATCGGCACCGAGATCCAGCTCGCGCTCAACGCGGTCGACAATCCACGGATGTACGCCGAGGTCGGCGCCGCGGCGCTGCTGGGAGTCGCCGTGAACGTGCTGCTCGGCGCGCTCCGGACCCGGGTGCTGCGCTGGCATCCCTCGGTGCGAGGAGGACGATGATGACGGCACGACGGATTCGCTCGGTGCTCGTCGAAGCCTGGCTGCCGGTCGTCCTGCTCGCGCTGTGGTGGTGGGCCAGCGCCGGCAGCACCGACCTCTACTTCCCTTCGCTGAGCGCCATTCTGCGTCAGTTCCAACAGGACTGGCTGTTCCGGCACGTCGGCTCCGACCTGGTGCCCAGCCTTGAAGTGCTGTCCATGGGCTACCTCGCGGCCGTGCTCGCCGGGCTGCTGCTCGGTGTCGCGCTGGGACTGTCGCGGCGAGCCGACCAGGCATGCCGCCCGCTGCTCGAATTCCTCCGGGCCATTCCCGGAGTCGCGCTGCTGCCCGTTTTTGTCGTCCTGTTCGACCTGGGCGCGGAGATGAAGATCGTGCTGATCGCGACCGGCGCGGTCTGGCCGGTGCTGCTGAACACGATCGACGGCGTGCGCTCGGTCGAGCCCCTGTTGCTGGACATGGCCCGGACATTCCGGCTCAGCCGCTGGCAACGACTGCGCCGGATCGTGCTGCCGTCGGCCGGCCCGCAGATCTTCGCCGGCGCCCGCACGGCGCTGGCCATCGCCGTGGTCGTGCTGGTGGTCGGCGAGACGGTCGGCAGTTCCGGCGGGATCGGCTACTTCCTGCTCGACGCCGAGCGCAACTTCGCGATCACCTCGATGTGGGGCGCCATCGTCGCGCTCGGTGTCCTGGGCTACCTGCTGAACGTGCTGTTCCGAGTCGTCGAGGCCGTCGCGCTGCGCTGGCACCGCCTGCAGCGCGCCCGGCTGCGTACGGAGGAGAGATGGTGAATCCGGTGGACAACGCCGTCGACGGACGCGCCCAGGGTGGCGAGCTCGACGTCCGAGGACTGGGACATCGCTACGGCGCCAACGACATTCTCGCCGGCATCGACCTGACGGTGCGGCCGGGGGAGTTCATCAGCCTGGTCGGCCCCTCGGGGGTCGGCAAGACCACCCTGCTGCGCTGCCTGAGCGGTCTCCAGCGGCCCGCCGAAGGGCAGGTGCACTACCGCGGCGTCCCGCTCACCGAGCCGGTCGCCGGTGTCGCGGTGGTGTTCCAGGACTACGGCCGGTCCCTGCTGCCGTGGTCGTCGGTGGTCGACAACGTGGCGCTGCCGTTGCGGTCCGCCGGATTGTCCAAAAGGGACAGTCGGGTGCGGGCCCGTACGGCGCTCGTCGAGGTGGGACTGGCCGCGGTCGACCCGCGCGCGTACCCGTGGCAGCTGTCCGGCGGGATGCAGCAGCGGGTCGCCATCGCGCGAGCGCTGGTCCACCGGCCGTCGTTGATGCTGATGGACGAGCCGTTCGCCTCGGTCGACGCCCAGACCCGTGCCGATCTCGAAGACCTCGTTCGCCGACTGCACGGCGAACTCGGGCTCTCGGTCGTGCTCGTCACCCACGACATGGACGAGGCGGTCTACCTGTCCGACCGGGTGGTCGTGCTCAACGGAAAGCCGGCGACCATCGCCACCGTGCTCGACGTCGATCTCGGCGCGACCCGGGACCAGGTGGCGACCAAGTCCACGGCCAGGTTCGCCCAGCTGCGCGGCGAGATCTACCGCATCATCCATGCTGCCAACGGCGCCGTGACGACGCCCGCGCACTAGCCTCCCGAGAGGATCACGTCGTGCCCATCTTCGCCCTCCTGGTCGAGTTCCGGGGCGGTCCGCCGTCCGAGGACCTGTTCGCGGCCCACCGCGACTGGCTGTTCTCCCAGTTCGAGCAGGGTGTTTTCCTCCTGTCCGGAGGGCTGGAGGCCGTGCCGGACCGCCCGGCGTCGGCGCTAGCGGTCCTGGCGGCCGACAGCCTGGCCGCGGCGGAGGCCGTCGTCGGCCAGGACCCGTTGGTCCAGGCGGGAAACTGCGTGCACCACGTGGTGCCGTACACCGTCCGGGTGCGGGCCGCCGACATGAACACCTTCTTCGGCAAGGACACCAAGGCGATCGACCGCACGAGCTGACGCCCGCTGGGGGGACCACCGGCGCCACCCGAACCGTTTCGCGCCCACACCTCCGGATCGGAGCATCCGCCATGCCAACACCGCTTTCACCGTCGAAAGTCGCACTCGCCGTCACGGCGATCACCGCCGCCGTCGCCCTGGCCGCGTGCTCCGCCGCGAATCCCGCGGCGAGCGGCCAGGACGCGCTGTCCAGCGCCGATCCCACCCCGGTGACGGTCGGCATCCCCGGCATGCTTCTCAACGCCGACGTCTACCTGGCCGAGCAGAACGGGACCTTCGCCGGCGCCGGTCTCGCCGTCAAGAACCAGATCATCACCAACGGGAGCAACGCTGTGCCGCAACTGCTCAACGGCAGCATGCAGTTCGGCGCCGTGGACGTGCCCACCGCGATCATCGCGGCCCAGCAGGGCGTCGGCGTCTCGGTCGTCGCCCCGCTCGCGGTCGGCAGCGCCGCCGCTCGCGGCTTCGGCGGCGTCATCGCCCGCAGCGGCTCGGGCATCGGCAAGCCGGCCGATCTGGTCGGCAAGAAGGTCTCGGTCAACCAGCTCAACGGCACCTCGCAGACGCTGCTGGCGGCGGCCCTGAAGAAGCAGGGGACCGACCCGGCCGGGGTGCACTACGTCGAGGTCGCGCCGGAGCAGACGATCGCGGCCCTCAAGACCGGCCGGGTTGACGCCGCGGTGACCGGCGAGCCGTTGATCAGCATGGCCCTCGGTATGGGCATGAGCTACGTGCTCAACCAGGAGAAGGACACGGTCGCCGGCGCCGCCACCTTCGTGTGGGTGGCGGCCAAGTCGTACATCAGCTCCCACCCGGCGGTCGTCGCGGCGTTCGCCAAGGCCGTCATCGCCGCCAACGCCGCGGCCAACTCGGACCCGGCCGCCGTCAAGCAGATCATGATCAAGCAGGACCAGGTGCCCGCCGCGCTGGCCCCGTCGATCGTCGCGCCGACGTTCGGCGCCACCGCCGTGTCGGTGCAGGACATCCGGACGACGATCGATCTGATGGTCGCCAACGGCCAACTCCCGGCCGGCAGTGCCCCGAAGCCGGAGAACGTCCTCACCAGCAGCTCATAGGTTGTCCGACGCTTCACGACGGGCTGGCGCGAACGCCGTAGGAATGTGGCCGGCCGACATCGGCCGGCCACATCCCACCGGACGTGACCACGAGTGCCGGCCTTGCAGCAGTTCGACTTCGAACTACTGCTGGATCCGAGGCTCGGCTTGACTCTCAAGTCGCTTGAGATCCCATAGTGGTTGGTGTGAACGAGCTCTACTCCATCGGGGACGTCGCCCGCCGCACCGGCCTGAGCGTGAGCGCGATCAGGTTCTACGCCGATCAGGGCGTCGTCACGCCCACCGGCCACTGGCGAGGGCGGCTTCCGGCAGTACGACGTGCATGCCATCGCCCGCCTCGAACTCGTGCGCACCCTGCGCGACCTGGGCGCCGGCCTGGACGAGATCCGCCAGGTCCTGGCCGCGAAAACCACCCTGCACGAGCTGGCGACCACGCACCTGCGGCTGGTCGAGGACCAGCTGCGGCAGTTCCGGGCCCGCCGCGCCGTGCTGCGAACCATCGTGCGCCAGCACACCACGACCGAACAGGTGAGCCTGATGCACAAGCTCGTGTCGATGTCCGACGACGACCGCGACCAGCTCATCACCCGGTTCT
Organism: Kutzneria sp.; assembly: GCA_036403095.1. Taxonomy (GTDB): domain Bacteria; phylum Actinomycetota; class Actinomycetes; order Mycobacteriales; family Pseudonocardiaceae; genus Kutzneria. Next base: position 30,554 of record DASWRQ010000106.1, read on the forward strand.
GGGACTTCGTGACCGACGGCCTGGACATCCACCCGGGCTACGTCGAACGGCTGCGCGACCGTCGGCCGCACCTGCCCGACGAGCCCTCCGCCGAACAGCTCGAGGCCTGGATCGAACTGGCCGAGATCGTGCAGGACGACCAGTTTCGCACCGAGTTGCGCGATCACCTGCACCGCGTTTTCAGCACCGAGCGGGGCAGGATGATGACCTCGCCGGAGATGATGGCGCACGCCGAGCGGCATCGGCAGCTCTTCCTGGAGGCGCAGGCGGCGCAGCAGGCCGGCGTGTCCGCGGATTCGCCGCAGGCCGGGGACATCGCCGAGCGCATGGCGGCCCACAGTGCCGAGTTCGTCGCCGCCATGACCGGCGTGCACGACGCCGACAAGTCCCGGCGCGTCATGGTCGACTTCGACCGGAACAAGGCGGCCGAGGTGCGGGCCAGGATGACCGGGCTGAACCTGATCGTCAGGTACGGCACGCTGGTGGCGACGATCAACGGCACGCCCGCGCCGGATGCCGACCGGACGGCGACGGTCCAGGAATGGATGGCCGCCGCCCTGCGCCAGGACACCACCTGACGGCCGCCGGCCGGCTACGACCCTGGCGCCATCCGTACGACCAGTTTCGACGTCGGCGTGGTCAACCCTTCAGTCCTGCACCACGGACGTGTTGAGGCCCTTGCCGTAGCGGTTGTGCGTGAGCTGGATGTCGGTGCTGCCGTGGAAGACGAACAGCGGCGAGGTGCACGGCGGGGCGCTCGGCCCGTCCAGCCGGTGGATCGTGTTGCCGCTGAAGGTGAAGCCGCCAGCGCTCTTGGCGTTGACCACGGACACGTCGTCGACGTCGAACCGGTTGTCCTCGACGGAAATGTTGTGGTGCACCGGGTTCGCCGGTGAGGCTCAGTCGTGGATCACGTCGAATTCCTCCCAGGGCCCGATCGCGGTTCGGTTGGCGATCAACGGGTTGGCCCCGGCGTTGTCCGCGGTCACCAGGTGGCCGTTGGCGTGCGCGCGGAGGCTGGCGCTGCCGTCGGAGTTGTTGATCAGGTCGAACTCCTCCGACGGCCCGATCGAAGTCCGATTGGCGATCAACGGCGCGGCGCCCGCGTTGTCGGCGGTGACGAGGTTGTTGTTGGCGTGGCTGCGAAGGCTGACGCTGCCGTCGGGATTGCCGATGAGGTCGAACTCCTCCCAGCCGCCGACGGCGGTTCGGTTGGCGATGAGCGGGTCGGCGCCGGCGTTGTCGGCGGTGACGAGCTGCCCGTTGGCGTGGGCGCGCAGGCTGACGACCGAAGTCGTCGGGCCGCCGAACAGGGTGAGGTTGACCGCGTTGGCGATGGCCTGCAGGCCGGCCTCGTTGGGGTGCAGGTGATCGCCGGCGTCGTAGGCGGGCAGGTACCGGGTGGGGTTGGCCGGATCGTGGGTCGCCGTGTCCTGGTCGACCACGCCGTCGCAGCCGCTGCCCGCCCCGCGGACGAAGGCGTTGAACGCCTCTCGGGCCGTCTCGCCCTGCTGCGTCCAGTAGCCCGCGCCCTGATACGGCGTCAAGGTCGAGCACAGGAACTTCAGGCCGCGCGCGTGCGCCCGCGACACGAGCTGCTTGGCGCCGGCGATGAGCTGGTCCGCGGTGGGGGGCGGGCTGGTGGAGCCGAGGTCGTTGATCGGATCGTCGGAGAAGATCACCCACTGCGCCCCGGGCTGGGCGAGCACGTCCCGGTCGAAACGGTTGAGCGCGCTCTGACCGGCGCCGTCGACCAGCAGTCGGTTGCCGCTGATGCCCTGGTTGAGCACGCCGATCGGATGCCCGGAGTTGGCCAGCCGGAGCGCGAGGTCGTTGGGCCAGCGGCGGTTGTCGTCGGTGCCGGAGGCGACGCCGTCGGTGATCGACGCGCCCAGCGTGACCACCGCGCCCTGCGCGGCGGAGTTCTGCACGTCGAGACCGGTCAGGAAGTAGTAGCTGCCGTTGGTCTGCGCGCCGGACAGCGAGGTGTTGCCGCTGACGTCGCCGGCGGCGACGTAGTTGGTGGCGTTGCCCTGTTGGTGGAAGGTCGATGCGCCGGTGGACTGGGGCAGGTACATGCTGATCGCCACGTCCGACAAGGCCGGCACGGTGAACGCGACCGGGTCGCTGACGGCGAGCCCGCCGGCCGGGATCGTGGTGGACGCCTGCCCGCCGAAGGTGACCGCGTGGTCGGTGCCGGCGGTGATCGTCGAGCCGGCGGACCGTTGCGCCACATGGACATCGGCAATCGCCAGCGGGGCGGAGCCGAAGGCGTTGGACACCTCGACCCGGGCGGACGTGCCGCCGATGCTCGCGTGCACGACCTGGCGCAGGGTCTGCCGGTTGAAGGACGTGCCGCCGCTCTGCGGAGAAACCGACCACGTTCCCGTCCACGGGACGTCGCCGGTGCTCAGCGTTGTGGCGCCGACCGCGGGGGAGTCCGCGATGAGGGGGGAGACGGTGACTCCCGCCAGTACGAGGGCGTAGGCCGCCAGCAGGCGTGCGAGGCCTGCTCGCCGGCAGGGAAGCGACAAGCGTGATGTCATTGCCAGTCCTCGACGGTGAGGTGGTCCGGACGACAGTCCGATGCAGGGATCGCCCACGGTACGAGCCCGCCGCAGGGTCCGCAACGCGTCGATACTGTGAAGAAAATTGCCGACAGCTAGCTGGAAACCTTTACGGCTCGTACTACCTGCGAGAGTAAAGATCCAATGAATTGTGAAGTTTTTCGGTGTGAAGTCTCCTTGAGCTGCCAGAACTGGACACCGTAGCGCAGTGGCGCTATAACACCTCCGATGTCATACGTAACTTGACGCAAGGACGCGTTCAGGAGGCAAGACGGCGAACATCACCGCGCACTCGAACGCACGCCAGTACCGCGGTGGGCTATGGGAGCGAACCCAACGCCCACGACCGGCGGCCACACCCCCCGCGCACAGTCACGAAAAAGGCATGGGCCTCGGTGCCCGTCAGCCGCTGGCGTGGGCGGTGTTGTCGATCCAGTGCTGGGCGAGGCTGATGTCACCGTCGACGCTGATGTCGGCGGCTTCGCGGTCGGCGAGCGGGAGCCGTCGGGTCAAGGTCAGCAGCAGCGATTGTGCCGGGCCGGTCACCGTGACGTCGGCTCGCTGGGTTTCCGGCTGCCACGTTGCCCCGTCAGGCCGCCGTTCGACGAACCAAGCACCCGCGTCGTCCGCGGTGTCGGTGGCCAGCCACTGCAGGGTCTGCCCGGTGCCCCGGATGGCGTGGGCGGACTCGGACCGCTGCATCGCCCACGTGGGAGACGTCAGCATCGTGAAGTGGTTGCTGATCAGGGCGGCCGCGATGTCGGCGTCGATGTCGGCCGGTCGGTCCGCCGCGGTGGCCGCGTCAACGCCGTGCACGACCGCCTCGTTGAGCATGCTGGACATCCAGAATCGCGTCCCCGTCCGCTCGTCCCCCGCGGCGTTGAACACCGGCGTGTCGAGTGCGTCATCGGAGCATGCGCTCGCGACCCGCTGCGCGGACTCCGACAGCCA
>DASWRQ010000107.1:0-9214 GCA_036403095.1 Kutzneria sp.
TCGTCGGTCCGCACGGCCACCACCGCCTGCTCGACGGCCGGATGGGCGGCCATGGCCGCCTCGATCTCACCGAGCTCGATGCGGAAGCCCCGGATCTTGACCTGGTCGTCCGCGCGGCCGACGAACTCCACCACGCCGTCACGCCAGCGCACCAGGTCGCCGGTGCGGTACAGGCGGCCGCCGTCGCCGAACGGATCGGCGACGAACCGGGAAGCCGTCAGGCCGGGCTGGTCGCGGTAGCCACGGGCCACGCCGACGCCGCCGATGAACAGCTCCCCCACCACGCCCGGCGGCACCAGGCGCACATCGGCGTCGAGCACGTACAGCCGCATGTTGTCCAGCGGCGTCCCGATCGGCACCACATCCGGCACGGCATCGGTCATCAGGTGCCGAGACGCGAAGGTGGTGGTCTCGGTCGGGCCGTATACGTCCACGACGGACAGTCCTTCGCAGGCGGCCAGCACCCGGCGCAACGCCTCGGCCGGCACCGCCTCGCCGCCGGTCCAGACCTCGGCCAGCCCGTCGAAGCAGGCCGGATCCTCCTGCGCCACCAACCGGAACAGGCCGATGGTCAGGAACAGCGAGGTGACCCCCCGGCCGATCGCCCAGCGGATCACCGCCGGATCCACGCTGCCGGGCGGGGCGACGATCACCCGGCCGCCGTTGAGCAGCGGCACCCACAGCTCGTAGGTGGAGGCGTCGAAGGCCTGCGGCGAGTGCAGCAGCACCACCTTGTGGTTGCGCCGGAACGACCGCTCGGCCGCCAGCGCGACGATGTCCCGGTGCGTGATCGCGACGCCCTTCGGCACGCCGGTCGACCCCGACGTGAACATGACGTAGGCCAGATTCGCCGGGTGCACCGCAACGTTGGGCGCGGCGTCGTCCGTCCCCTCGCCAACCAGGACAGCTGGTCCACTATGGACAGACTTCGCCACCGGCCACCACTTGTTGTCGGTGATCACGGCCGACGCGTCGGCAGCCAGCGTCCGCAGGCGCTCCTTCGGCGCACGGGCGTCCAACGGCAGGTAGGCACCGCCGGCCTTGAGCACCGCGAGTTCGGCCACGACCAGCTCGGGCGACCGCTCGAGCAACAGCGCCACCGGCTTGTCCCGCTCGACACCGAGATCGATGAGCCGGTGGGCCAAGCGGTTCGACCGACGGTCCAGCTCCGCATAGGTCAGGCCGTCGACGGCCGGCTCATGCGGCCGGCGGCGAACCTGGGCGGCGAACAGGTCGACGACGCTCAGCTCCGGCAGCGGGTGCGCGGTGTCGGTGTACTCGTCGAGCAGGAGGTGCCGCTCGGCGTCGGTCAGCATCGGCAGCGCCGACAACACGCGAGTCGGGTCGGCGGCGATCTCCTCGATGAGCGTCCGCAGGCGGTCGGCCAACGCCGCGATGGTCGACTCGGCGAACAGACGCGGGTCGTAGCCGAAGGCCAGGGTCAGCCGGTCGCCGGGGTAGGCCACCACGGCCAGGGGGTAGTTGGTCGTCTCGACACCACGAATGTCACGCAGGCCGAGTTCGGCGTTCACCGGGTAGTTCTCGAACACCAGGATGCTGTCGAACAGCGAGCCGGTCGGCGGGGCGTAGTCGAACCGCCGGGCCGCCGCCTGGTCGTCCTGGATCCGCCGCAGCCACGGCACCAGCTCGCGCGACTCGTCGACGTCCACAATGGACGGCAGAGTGGCGATGAAGATGCCGGTGATGTCCTCGGCCCCGGGAAGGTCCGCGGGGCGGCCGGACACCGTGCTGCCGAAGCACACCTGCCGCTGCCCGCTGTGCCGGGCCAGCAGCAGTGCCCAGGCGCCCTGCACGACCGTGTTGACGGTCAACCCGTTGCGCTGGGCCATTTCCCGCAGGCGATCGGCCGGGAAGTCGATGCGCAGGCTCGCCGTGGACTCCGCGGTCCCGGACGGCTGCCGGTCGTAGGGCAGCGGCGTCCGCTCGGCGGTGCGCTGCCGCCAGAACTCCTCCGCCGCCGCGGTGTCCTGCTCGGACAGCCAGGCGACGTAGTCCCGGAACGGCCTTCTCGCCGGCAACGAGTCGCCGTGCACGACCGCCATCACGTCGGCGAGGACCTGGAACAGGCTCCAGCCGTCCAGCAGCAGGTGGTGGAACGTCCACAGCACCCGGGTCGCCGCGCCCAGGTCGACCAGTGTCACCCGCATCAGCGGGGCGGTCGACAGGTCCAGTCCGGCGGCCCGATCCTCGGCGACCAGGTCGGCGAAGTCGCCCTGGTACCGCCGGATCGGCAGCGCGACGTCGCGCCGAACCACCTGCACCGGCCGGTCGACGCCCTCCCACACGATCTCGCTGCGCAGCACCGGCGTCCGGTCGACCACGGCCTGCCAGGCCGCCGCCAACTCGTCGGCCCGCGCGTCGACGGTGAAGCTGACCTGCTGGAAGTAGGCGCCATGACCGTGCTCGACCAGGCGATGGAAGACCATGCCGGCCTGCGTCGGCGTCAGCGGGTAGACGTCCTCCACACCCCGGCCGTCGCCCACCAGTCGATCCACTGTGGACTGGTCGAGGCCGGCCAGCGGGAAGTCCGACGGCGTGCGACCGCCGACGCCCGGCTGTCCACAGTGGTCGATGATTTCCAGCAGCGCCGTGCGCAGCGCGGCGGCCAGCCCCTCGATGGTCGCCCGCGAGTGCCGCGTGCCGTGGAACCAGATGAACTCCAGGCAGCCGTTCTCGACCCGCCCGACCACGTCCAGCAGGTGCCGCCGCGGCGAGGCCGGGTCCTCGTGCAGCGCCATCTCGCCGGCGCCGTCGAACTGCCCGAGGTAGTTGAAGCTGACCGACGGCTCGATCGCCGGCACGTTCCCGGCCAGGTAACGCAGCGCCCCGTACGACACGCCCTTGTGCGGCACCGACCGCAGCTGTTCCTTGACGGCCTTGAGATCCCGCGCCCAGTCGCCGTCGATCTCGAGCGACACCGGGAAGATGGCCGTGAACCAGCCGACCGTGCGTGAGATGTCCAGGCCGGGGAACAGGTCCTCGCGGCCGTGTCCCTCCAGGTCGACGACCACGCGCGAGCTGCCGATCCACTCCGACAGCACACGACCGAGCGCCGCCAACAGCACGTCGTTGACCTGCGTGCGATACACCCCAGGCACGTCCTGCAACAGCGCCCTGGTCTGCGCGGCGTCGAGCCGCACGCTGACCTCACGCGTGTCGGCAACCGTGTCCGGGCCGGCGGCGTCGACCGGAATCGGCACGTCCTCGATTGCGCGCCAGTGCGCACCGTCGCCGAAGGCGTGGCCGTTCAACTTGTGCGCCCACTCCTGGAACGAGGTCGTGCGCGGGCCGAGATCGCCGCCGCGGTAGGCGGTCATCAGGTCCTCGACCAGGATCCGCCACGAGATGCCGTCCACCACCAGGTGATGCACGTACAGCGTGACCTGGTCCTCGGCGGTGATCGCGGCCCTGATCAGCGGCCCGGTGGTCAGGTCGAACACCGGATCCGGCTCGCCCAGCACGTCCACCGGCTTCGCGGCCGGCACGACCTGCCGATCGGTGAACCGCGCCCGCAGCATGTCGTGGTGGTCGATCAGGGCCTGCAACGCCCTCGACAGCTTGTCGGCGTCAACGGGCTCGTCGAAGCGCGCCACCACGCTCTGGGTGAAGTGCCCGGGCAACGCCGGCTTCGTGTCGAGAAACCACCGCTGGACCGGGGTCAGCGGCACCTCGCCCTGCGCCGGTCCGCGCTCGACGAGCTCGCCGACAACAACTGTTGTCGCCAGCGCGGCGACGGTCTGGTTGAGGAAGATGTCCCGGGACGACACCACCAGCCCGGCCCGGGCCGCCTTCGACACGACCTGGATGCTCAGGATCGAGTCGCCGCCCAGCTCGAAGAAGTTGTCCAGCACGCCGACGCGGGCGATGCCCAGCGCCTCGGCCCAGACCTCGGCCAGCACCCGCTCCGTATCGGTGCGCGGGGCCACGTAGTCGGTGCCGTGCGCCTCCCAGTCGGGTGCCGGCAGCGCCGCCCGGTCGAGCTTTCCGTTGGGGTTCAACGGGAACCGGTCCAGCCGGACGAAGCCGGCCGGCACCATGTACTCCGGCAGTGTCTTGGCCAGGTGCGCCCGGAGGTCGGTCTCCTCGTCGCCGATGACGTAGCCGACGAGCCGCTTGTGGCCGTTGTCCTCGCGCACGACCACCACGGCGTCGGTGACGGTCGGGTGCGCGCGCAGGGCGTTCTCGATCTCGCCGAGCTCGATCCGGAAGCCGCGGATCTTGACCTGGTGGTCGGCGCGGCCCAGGTACTCCAGCTCGCCGTCGGCGGTCCAGCGCACGAGGTCGCCGGTCAGGTACATGCGGCTGCCGGCCGGGCCGAAGGGATCGGCGACGAAGCGGTCCGCGGTGAGGCCGCCGCGGTTGAGGTAGCCGCGGGCCAGGCCGTTGCCGCCCAGGCACAGCTGGCCCGTCACACCCGGTGGGACCGGCCGGAACGCCGAGTCCAGCACGTACGCCCTGGTGTTGGCGATGGGGCGGCCGATGGTCGGGTTCCGGTCCTCGTGCCGGTTCTGGTCGGCACTGTCGTACCAGGCGCTGGCGTAGACGGTCGCCTCGGTCGGACCGTAGATATTGGCGATCTTCACGCCGGGCAGCGCCGCGCGGACGTCCCGCACCGCCTTGGCCGTCAGGGCCTCGCCGGCGAGCACGACGTGCTCCGGCCGCACCGAGACCGAGCCCTGGGCCAGCAACTGTGCGAACGCCGACGGCACGCCGCTGACCAGGCTGGCCGGCCAGTCGGCGCCGGGCCGCTCGCCCAGCGCCAGCACGTCCCGGACGACCTCGATGCGGCCGCCGACCATCAGCGGGCAGAGGATCTCGAACACCGAGACGTCGAAGTTGAGCGAGGTCGACGCGACCACAGTGGACAGTCCGACCGCGCCGAAGTCCTTGGCCGCCCAGGCCATCAGGTCGACGGCCGTGGCGTGCGTGACGACCACGCCCTTGGGCCGGCCGGTCGAGCCCGAGGTGTAGATGACGTACGCCGGGTGGGCCGGGATCAGGCCGGTGTCGCCGAGGTTCTCGCCGCTGTCCGTCAACTCGTCGATCTCGGTCAGCACGACCACCGGCCGCGCGTCGGCGATCATCAGCTCACGGCGTTCCGCCGGGTACTTCGGGTCGACAGGCAGGTAGGCCGCGCCGGACTTCAGCACGCCCAGCACCGCGACGATCATCTGCTCCGACCGCGGCATGGAGATCGCCACCAGCCGCTCCGGGCCGGCGCCCTGCGCGATCAGCCTGCGGGCCAAGCGGTTCCCGCGCTCGTTGAGCTCGCGGTAGGTCAACTCACGGCCCTCGCACACCACCGCGACGGCATCGGGCGTGCGCTCGGCCTGCTGCTCGAACAGGTCCGGCAGCGTCACCGCCGGCACGTCGATCACCGGGCCCTGCCACTCGGTCAGCACCTGGCGGCGCTCGGCCTCGTCCAGCAGCGGCAGCTCGCCGACCGTGCGCCCCGGATCGGCGGCGATGCCGTCCAGCAGCACCCTGAGGTGGCCGGCGATGCGGTCGATCGTGCTGGCGTCGAACAGATCCGTGTTGTACTCGACCGCCGCGACCAGGCCGCCGTCTCGCGGCAGGAACTCGAAGACCAGGTCGAACCGGGCCCGCGGCCGCGGCAGATCCTGCTCTTCGACCCGCAACGAGCCGACGGTGCGGGCCGGCACCATGGCGTTCTGCAGGATGATCAGGGCCTGGGCCAACGGCGTCCGGCTCGGGTCGCGCTCCGGCTGGAGATCGGCCACCACCTGGTCGAACGGCAGGTCGGCGTAGGCGAACGCCTCCAGCACCGTCTCCCGGGCATCGGCCAGGAAGTCCGGGAAGCTCTGCGCCGGCTCCACCCACGAGCGCAGCACCAGCGTGTTCACGAAGAAGCCCGCGACCCGCTCCAGCTCGGCGTGATCACGGCCGGAGACGACCGTGCCGACGGCGACGTCCTGCTGATTGCTGTGACGCGCCAACAGAAGCTGCACGGCCGCGGTCAGCGTCATGAACAGTGTGGCGCCGTGGTCCTGGCCGATCGCCGACAGCCGGCGCACCAGGTCCACCGGCAGGTCGTAGCGGCGGATGGCGCCGGCGGTGGTCCGAACCTGCGGGCGCGGGCGGTCGGTCGGCAGCTCCAACGGGGCCAGGCCGGCGAGTTTGCGCCGCCAGTACGCCAGCTGCCGCTCACGCAGGCGCCCGGTCAGCCGTTCCCGTTGCCACAGCGCGAAGTCGGCGTACTGGATGGTCAGTGGCCGCAGCTTGCCGCCGGTGTAGAGCGTGATCAGCTCGTCGACCAGCAGGCTGACCGACCACCCGTCGGTGATGATGTGATGTTGACACAACAACAACACGTGGTCATCGGGGCCGAGTTCGAGCAGCGACGCCCGGGTCAACGGGCCCTCACGCAGGTCGAACGGCAGCTCCAGCTCGGCCTCGATGTCGTCGATCCGGCGCAGCGGCAGGGATCCGCGCGAGTGGATCACCTGCACGATCTCGCCGTCCACAGTGTCGAACGTCGTGCGCAGCGACTCGTGCCGCGCCACCAGGGCGGTCAGCGCCGCCTGGAGGGCATCGACGTCGACCGGGCCACGCAGGCGCAGGCCGATGCCGGAGTTGTACTCCGTGTCGCCGGCGGTCAGGTCGTTCATCAGCCACAACCGGCGCTGCGCCGGGGAAATGGGCACCGGCTCGGTCCGGGCGACGCGGCGGATCCGGTCCTGCGCCGCGCGGGCCTGCGGCGGCAGCAGCTCGGCGATGCCGGCGACCGTGCGGGCGTCGAACACGATGCGCGGCGACAGGTCCACGTCGAAGCTGGTCCGGATCCGGGCCAGCAGCTTCGCGCCGAGGATCGAATCCCCGCCGAGCTCGAAGAAGTCGTCGTGCACGCCGATCTCGTCGACGCCGAGCAGCTCTCCCCACAGCCCGGCCAGCACGGACTCCGCCTCGGTGCGTGGCGGCGCGTAGGGTCTGCGCCGCGTGGCCGACCAGTCGGGCTCCGGCAGCGCCTTGCGGTCGAGCTTCCCGTTGGGGCCCAGCGGGAAGCGGTCCAGCCGGAGAATCGCCGCCGGCACCATGTAGTCCGGCAACGAGGACGCGAGGTGCGCCCGCAGGTCCGCGTCGGTGTCCGCGAGGACGTAGCCGACGAGGCGCTTCACGCCGGGACGGTCCTCGCGGGCGATCACCACGGCGTCGCGGACATGGGGGTGCTGGCGCAGCGCCGTCTCGATCTCGCCCAGCTCGACCCGGAAGCCGCGGATCTTGACCTGGTGGTCGGCCCGGCCGACGAACTCCAGCACGCCCGCGGCCGTCCAGCGGACCAGGTCGCCGGTGCGGTACATGCGAGCGCCCGGCGCGAACGGGCTCGCCACGAAGCGCGAAGCCGTCAGGCCAGGACGCTCAAGGTAGCCGCGGGCCAGGCCGATACCCTCGACGTACAGCTCCCCGGTGGCGCCGACGCCGACGGGCGACAGGTCGGCATCCAACACGTGGGCGCGGGTGTTCCAGATCGGCCGGCCGATGGGCGGCGTGCCGCCCGGCGTCAGCGGATCGCTCCAGGTGGCGACGACCGTCGACTCGGTCGGGCCGTATGAGTTGATCATGCGGCGGCCGGGGGCCCAGCGGCGGACCAGATCGGCCGTGCAGGCGTCGCCACCGACGATCAGCGTGCGGAAGTCGGGCAGCTTCGTGTCCGGCACGGTGGCCAGCGCCACCGGCGGGATCAGCGCGTGGGTGACGCGCTGCGTGCGCAGGACGTCGGCCAGCCGGTCGCCGAGCAGCGGCCCGGGCGGCGGCACGACCAGCGCCGCGCCGGCCGGCAGCGACATGCACAGTTCCAGGATGGACGCGTCGAAGCTGGGCGAGGAGAACTGGAGCACGCGGTCGCCGGTGCGCACCTCGTACCGGTCCATCTCGGCCGCGGCGAAGCTGGCCAGGCCGGCGTGCGTGACGACGACACCCTTGGGCCGCCCGGTGGATCCGGACGTGAAGATCACGTACGCGGCGTGGTCGGTGCACTGTGGACGTTCCACGGTGCGGTCCGGCTGGTCGTCGAGCAGGCCGGCGGTGTCCATGGTGATCATCGGCACAGCCGCCGGCAGCCGGTCGGCCAGTGCGCGGCGGGTGACAACCAGCACCGGATCGGCGTCGTCGAACATGAGCGAAATTCGCTCTTTCGGGTAGTCCGGGTCCACCGGCAGGAAGGCCGCGCCGGTCTTGGCCACCGCCAGCTGCGCCGCGACCAGGTCGGCCGAGCGGGGCAGGGCCAGCGCGACGATTCGCTCCGGCCGCGCGCCGCGCGCCGCCAGCAGGTGTGCGAGCCGGTTGGCCCGGGCGTCGAGCTCGGCGTAGCTGACCGTGCCGTCCGCCCCCAGCAGCGCGGGCGCGTCGGGGGTGCGCGCGACCTGGGCCTGCACCAGCTGAGCCAGGGTGCGGGCGAGCAAAGGCCGGTCAGTGGCGTTCCACTCCGGTGGGACCGACATCTATCTGGGCACCTTTCGGGCACGGGGCATCGCCAGAACCGGTCGCGGCACTGGTCGTCCGAGCGGGTGGGAAGGAGCCGCCTCTCTCAGACGCGTTCCTGCCCCGGGGGTGAGAGCAATTCGCAGCCGCGCGCCGACACCGCCCATGTCCCTCCGCGCGCACGCCGTTCTTGCGGCGATTCCCCTTCGCCTGCGTGCTGCGGGAATGGACAACCGGTCCCGTCGTCACCGTACCGCGATCGATGAACTCGACAGTTGGGGCCACCACAACCACCGAGATCCGTACGCAACGGTGCCCAACGAAACTCACCAATTCTACCGCCGAACGGAGTATCCCCCGATGTTTAGCCGTCAGACCCGAACACGCACGTGGGAACTTCAGCGGAACGATCGAACTTCACTCAGCCGTGGCAGATTGCTCCATAAGAGTGGTTTAAAACGCGTAACGCCGACGTGGAGCAGAAGTCGTCCAGATCTCCCGGCAACCCCTAACCCGCTTGAGGTACCCCAGCCGAGGAATCGCTCACGGAGTGCGTTCTGCCTGAGCCTCTAGTACAAGGTCGGCCGACTTGACACGAGGTAAATCCTACATTTCCTACCCGCGGGTAGGAAGTATGCACGTGCAGGAAGTCACGAACGCACCGCGCGAGTGACGCGCATCGCATTAGCACGGAATTTATGCGCGCGGCACCACACCTGAATGGCGGATCACTCATTCGTGTTACACCCTTGGG
>DASWRQ010000108.1:0-6264 GCA_036403095.1 Kutzneria sp.
GAAGGGGGCTCTCCCGCCGGGAGAGCCCCTCGGGGCTCAGCCCTGAATGATGTACTGCTCCAACTGGGCCTGCTCCTCCTGGAGCTTGCTGATCTGGCGCTTGACCACGTCGCCGATGCTGACGATGCCGGCCAGCCGGCCGTTGTCGACCACGGGCACGTGCCGGATGCGGCGCTCGGTCATGAGCACCGAGAGGGTCTCGACGGTGTCCTCGGGCGTGCAGGTGAACACCGCGGTGGTCATGATCTCCGACACCGGCCGGTCGAGCACCGCGGCGCCGTGCTCGGCGAGCCGCCGCACCACGTCACGCTCGGAGACGATGCCGGCCACCCCTTCGGGTGTCAGCACGACCACCGCGCCGATGTTGTGTTTGGCCAGCTCGCTGACAAGCTCGGTGACGGTGGTCCATGGTGGCACGGTGGCCACGCTCGACCCTTTGCTCCGCAGGACGTCCGCGATACGCATCGTGCTCGCCTCCGATCAGCGCAGGGGCTCTGCCTGAAGCGTCCAGGTTAGTGGTCGGGGTCACAAAGCGCGCGGGGCCGAAAGCCATGTTTCGATCAAGTGAGCGCCGATCGAGTCCAGGAGGCGGGGCATGTGCTGCTCGCGGACTTGCTCCCGGGTCAGCCAGCGGGCCTCGGCCAGCTCGTCGCCGTCCACGCTGATCGTGTCGGACAGCGCCTCGGCCCGGAAGGCGATCATCAGCCCGGCCGGAAACGGCCACGGCTGCGAGCCCACATAACGCACGTCGCCGACGGCCACGCCGGCCTCCTCGGCGACCTCGCGCCGCACCGCGTCCTCCAGGCTCTCGCCGAGGTCGACGAAGCCGGCCAGGGTGGAGAACCGGTCGGAGCGAACGTGCCGGCCGAACAGCGCACGGCCCTCGTGCTCGACGAGCACGATCACCGCCGGCTCGATGCGCGGGAACAGCTCCGCCGACAACCGAGGCAGTCTCGGACATTGCCGCCGTGCCGGGGCCGGGTCTCGCCGCCGCACGCGCCGCAGAAGCGCTGGTCACGGTTCCAGTGCAGCAACGCCTTGGCGTACACCAACATCGCCGACTCCTGCGCGCTGACGTCACCGAACAGCGACCGTACGTCCACAGTGGACGATGGCTCCTCGGCCAGCTCCACCGCGAACACGCCCTGGTCCCCGTCGAGGCCGAGGAACACCTCCTCGCCGTGCGGCTCACTGTCCGGCGCGTACCGGTCGTGCCAGAACGGCAGCACCCGGCCGTCCGCTCGCACGGAGGCGATCCAGTCCGGATCGGACCGGCGGTCACTGGCACGGTCGAGCCGCAGCCCGCTGTAAGGGATCACCCGACCGATCGTATGGTCAGTGCCATGCAGCAGAGCACGCGAGTGAGGACCATCGCGGAAACCATCCTGAGCCGCCGCGGCCGGGTGTCCTTCGTGGAGGTGCTGGTCGAGCTCGGCTGGGTGCACCAGAAGAACGTGGACAGCTGGCGGCGCGGCGAGCTCGACCCGCTGTCCAAGGCCATGTCCGTGAGCGACGAGCAGCTGCTCGAGGCGGCGGAGACGTTCAACACGTGGGGCGGCCTGCGGTTCAACCGGAACACGGACCCGAACGTCTCGGCCACCCGCGACCGCCGGCCGTTGCGCGTCACCGCCGACCGCGACACGCAGTGGGTGCATCTGCGTTTCCACAAGTCGGAGGACCGGGTGGTGGCCCGCGCCGACGAGAAGGTGCCGGACCTCGTCGTGCTGGAGGCTCGCGACGACTTCGAGTGCGAGGAGTGCGGCGAGCACGACCGGTTCATGATGATGGAGAGCCACTCGGCGATCTGCATGAGCTGCGCCGACCTGGACCACCTGGTGTTCCTCAAGGCCGGCAACGCCACACTGAGTCGCCGCGCCCGCAAGCAGAGCAGCCTGGCGGCGATCGTGGTCCGGCCGGACGCGAGGCAGCGCAACCGGATCTGGCGGCTGGGCATCCTGGTCGAGCCGAATGCCCTGGAGCAAGCCGAGCAGCAGTGCTTCGACGACGAGGAGATCCGGGCTCGGCGCCGGATCAAGGACGCCGAGCGCCGCGAGCTGCTGGACGAGAAGTTCATGGGGCAGTTCACGATCGAGATCCGGCTGCTGTTCCCGAAGATCCCGGCCGAGCGGGCCGAGGCCATCGCCCGGCACGCCGCGCTGCGCGGCAGCGGCCGGGTCGGGCGTTCGGCCGCCGGGCGGGCGCTGGACGAGCGGGCCATCCGGCACGCCGTCGTCGCCTCGGTACGACACGAGGACACCGACTACGACGCCCTGCTGATGAAGGGCGTGCCGCGGCAGGAGGCCAGGGACCGGATCTGGCAGCGCATCGACGAGGTGCTCACAGGCTGGTCATGAACGCCCGCGTGACCTCGTCGGCCGGGAAGAACGACTCGATCACCAACTCGGCCACGGTCACGTCCAGCGGCGTGCCGAAGGTGGCGATCGTGCTGAAGAACGAGAGCTCGACGTCGCGGCGCCGGATCCGCAGCGGCACGACCAGGTGGCTCCGGCCGGGCAGCAGCTCGACGTCCGGCTCCTCGTCGTCGCACGGGTACGACTTCAGCTCCCGGTACAGCTCGACCAGCTCCGGATCGGCCACCGCGTCGAGCTGCCGCCGCAGCTGGCCGAGCAGGTGCGCCCGCCACTCCCCGAGGTTCACGATCTGCGGCGCCATGCCGTCCGGGTGCAGAGCCAGCCGCAGCACGTTCGTCGACGGTCCGAGCAGGTGCTCGGCCGCGCCGGCCGTCAGGAACGACGCGCTGGCGTTGGCGTCCAACAGGTTCCAGTAGCGGTCCACCACCACCGCCGGGTACGGCTCGTGGCCGGTCAGGATCTGCCGGATCGCCGTGCGGATCTCGGCCAGCTCCGGCGAGTCCAGCGCCGTCCGGGTGTAGACCGGGGCGTAGCCGGCCGCCACCAGCAGCGTGTTGCGCTCGCGCAGCGGCACGTCCAGGCGATCGGCCAGGTGCAGCACCATGTCCCGGCTCGGCGTCGAGCGGCCCGTCTCCAGGAAGCTCAGGTGCCGGGTCGACACCTCGGCCTGGTTCGACAGCTCCAGCTGGCTCAGCCGGCGGTGCTCCCGCCACTGCCGCAGCAGCTCCCCGACCGGCCGCTGCCTGATCTCCGCCGTCGTCATGGCGCCGACGCTACCCAGCCCGGGTCGGCTCGACCATTACGTCGCACGTAAGGGTCACGCGTTCGCCCAGGTCGGACAGCCAGCGCTCGGCCTCGACCAGGCGGGCCAGCTCCGGGCCCGGGCGGCCGACCTCGACGAAGCCGCGGTCGGCGTACCAGGGCCCGTTCCACGGGATATGCCGGAATGTGGTGAGGGTGACCGCCCGGCCGGCGGCGCGTCCGAAGACGGCCGCCAGCAGGGCGGTACCCAGGCCGCGCCGCTGGTGATCCGGGTGCACGGCCAGTTGGTGCAGGTGGAGGCCGTCGTCGACGTCTCCGACATAGGCGAAGCCGACCGCCGGGCGGCCGACCACGAACACGTCCTCGGCCGCCGCGATGTCGCCGGTGGCCGGGCTGGGCGGGAACACGATCCCGTACGCCTCGAACACCTGGTCGGCAGCGTCCTCGACGGCCAGCAGGCCGGCGAGCTCGCCGGCCTCGGCCACCCGCACCTCGTCCATCAACCCTCCACGATGTCGGCGGCTCGCCGAACTCCGCCGCTGTCCTGGATTTCCTGCCGCATCTTGGCCAGGTTGGCCGCGATGTCGTCGCTCGTGCCGACGTCGTGCAGCGCCTGCCGAAGCCGGTCGACCGTGACCTCGTCACGCGGAATGTGCCGCCCCAGGCCGAGTTCCTCGATCCGCGGCCCGGTGAGCAGCTGGTCGACGGCCTGCGGCACGGCGATCAGCGGCACCCCCTGCGCGAGCGCCTCCATGACGCCGCCCATGCCGGCGTGCGTGACGAAGGCGCTGGCCCGGGTCAGGATCGACGCCTGCGGAAGCCATTGCCGCACCACGAAGTTCGCCGGCAGCGACCCGAGATCGGCCGGGTCGGTGAACCGCCCGACCGACATCTCCACGTGCCAGCCGTTGTCGGCGAACGCCGCCACACAGTCCCGGAAGAAGTCCGGCCGGTCGGTGTAGGACGAGCCGAGGGAGATCAGCAGCACCGGCCGGTCGTCCGGCGGCGACCACGGCGGCGGCGAGCCCATCGGCCCGACGAAGGTGAAGTTGCCGGCCACGGTCTCGCCGGCGAACTGGAACGACCGCGGGAGCACCACCAGGCACGGCCGCGGCACCAGCAGCTCCGCCGGAATCCCGTACGTGGCAACGTAGGTCGGGAAATCCTCGGCCTTCGAATCGGGCAGCGCGACGTAGCTGGCCGAGATCTGCACCACCGGGATGCCCCAGCGGTCGGCCAGCACCGGGCCCTGGAACGCGCCGATGTCGCAGACGATCACGTCCGGCCGGTCGTCGGTGTAGAGCGCCTCGATCTGCGGCGTGACCGCGCGGTATTCGGTGACGAACATGCGGGTGCCGGCGTCGCCGTCCTCGGGCATGCGCGCCGGGAACGTGGTGGTGTGCAGCAGCGGCGTCGCACCGGCCTTGGCGACGACATCGGCGAACTGGGCGGTGGTCGCGTAGGTGACCCGGTGGCCGCGGGCGACCAGTTCGGTCACCAGGGGCAGGCCGGGGTGGACGTGGCCGTGCTCGGGCACGGCCATGAACGAGATGTGCATGGCGGAACTCCTGCTGAGTCAGACGAGTGGGTACGCGAGGTCCACTCGGCACTCAGTAGTACAGCGGCAGGTGTCCATAGCCCATGCACCCACCATAACCACGGGCGCCACCGGTTTTCGGTACCGCGGACGGGTGCCGGCGGTCAGCTCCTGCTGGCCTCGCACCGTCGCGACTGCGGTGTTACAGACGGCGTTTCTAGGACGCCCAGCTCGGCAGCGGCTCGCGGGCCGCCAGCCAGTCCGGCGGCACGTCCGCGACCAGCGACACGATGCCGCCGACGATCGCGCCCGTGGTGTCGATGTCCCCGCCGACCTCGACGCAGGTCAGCACGGCCCGCCGGTAGTCGTGCACATTCGTGGCCGCCGCCCAGGTCGTGAACGGCACGGTGTCCTGGGCCAGCACGCGCGAGCCGTTGCCGAGCTCGAACGCCACCTCCGCGGCCGACCGGCCCAGCAGCTGCCGGGCCCGGTCCACGCGGCGGCGGACCTCGCTGTCGGGCAGCTGGTCCAGCACGAAGTCGAACAGCCGGGCCGCGGTCGGCGGCTCAGCCGCCAGCCGGCACCAGCCCGTGTAGGCGGCGGCCAGCGCCACCGCCACGCCGCCGGCGACGCCCTCCGGGTGCAGGTGCGTCACCTGGCAGGCCAGCGTCGCCTGCTCCACCACGCGATCCGGGTCGTCGGCGTAGAACGCGCCCAGCGGGGCGATGCGCATCGCCCCGCCGTTGCCGCAGGAGCCGGTGCCGCCGAAGACGGCGCCGGCCGCGGTCTGCCACGGCACCCCGTCACGGATGCGGTGCAGGATCACGACCGCACCGGGGCCGTAGCCCCGGTACGGCTCGCACCGGTCCGCGAACAGGCCTGCCAGCTCGTCCTGGTCGATCTCGCCGCGGTCCCGCAGTTCGGTGAACACCGAGCAGGCCATCTCGGTGTCGTCCGTCCATTCCCAGGGCCCGGCCGGTATGCGCGGCAGGGCGTTGCCGGGAACGAAGAACTGCGCGCCGAGGGCGTCCCCGACCGACAGGCCGGCCAGGGCGTCACGGGCGAGGTCGAGCCGGGTCATCCCCCGCTGCGACGGTTGGAGTACTGGCGCTGGTGGCCGGTGCTCGCCGTCTTCAGGTGCGGGTCGTAGGACACGCCGTTCGTCTTGTTCGCGGCCTTGCCCTTGTTCCGGCGTTCGGCGCGGTTGGGGCGGACGCCGGCCTCGTCATCGGTCTCGGCCTGATCGGCGGTCGGGTTCTGGTCGGCATGCTGCTCGGGCATGAGTGTCCTCCTGAGGGTTCGTCACGAAGCTTGGGGATGAAATCGCGAAGGCGCGCTCAGAAGATCATGCCGTCGACGGTACCAGCCCAAACCGCTCCGCGGCACCTGCATTTTAGCGGGTCTCGACCGCGCGGACGCATGACCCTCGAGGTGCTACCCGGCCAGGTACTCCTCGAACGTGCGGCGGCCGACCGCGTGCTCCGGCGCCAGATGGCGCCCCTCCCGATAGGCCCGGGCGATGGCCCCGGGCACCGGCACCGAGACCAGCGGCCGGCGCTTGCCGGTGAGCATCAGATAGATGTGGGCCAGCTG
>DASWRQ010000109.1:0-27505 GCA_036403095.1 Kutzneria sp.
TGTCCTGGGTGGACTGGCGGCTGGCCGAGGCCAACGCCGGCCTGCTGCGCTTCACCCGGGCCGCGATCGCGTTCCGCAAGGCGCACCCGGCGCTGCGCCGGCCATCGCACCCGCGCGGGCACCAGGGCAGCGGGTGGTTCCCCGAGGTCAGCTGGCACGGCGAGCGGGCCTGGACGCCGGACTGGTCGTCGGGGCGGCGGCTGGTGGCCGCGATGTTCTACGAGCACGGTACGGACGAGCATGGCCAGCACGGACACGACTGCGTGTACCTGGCGGCCAACGCGCACTGGGACGGGCGGGAGCTGGAGCTGCCCGGACTGCCGGACGGCGTGGCGTGGCACCTGTTCGCCGACACCGCCCAGCCCGAAGGCGAGGACGTCCATCAGCCCGGCGAGGAGCCGCCGCTGACCGGCGACCGGATCTGGGTCGAGCCCCGCTCGACCGTTGTGTTGGTGGCCAAGCAAACCGATGTCGAGGAGTGAGCGGGACATGAGTTTCACCACGAAGGTGCACAGTGACGACGGTGTCGTCACCATCCGGCTGACCGGCGAGCTGGACTCGCGGTCGGCGCCGTCGCTCAACGAGGTGATCGTCGAGGCGACCGCGGGCCCGGTGCGGCGGCTGGTGCTGCTGGCCGAGGACCTGACCTACATGTCGTCGGCCGGCCTGCGCTGCCTGGTGTTCGCGCACCAGAAGCTGGGCCGTGGCGTGGACATCGTCCTGGTCGGGGCCACGCCCGAGGTGGCGGAGACGATCAGCCTGACCGGCTTCGACCGGAGCCTGGTCATGCAGGACCCCGTGGAGCGGTGATGGCGGGCCACCGGCTGACGCTGCGCGGCGGCGAGGCGGGCGCGGGCCGGCGGCTGGCCGATTTCGTCGGCGTGCTGGCCGGCGCCGGGGGCCTGGACAGCCGTCGCTCGTACTGGCTGCGGTTGGCCGTCGACGAGATCACCACCAACATCGGCCAGCACGGCTACCGGGGCCTGGGGGGACTGGTCGAGATCGAGGGCGCGGTCGACGAGGACCGCGTCTGGGTGCGCATCACCGATGAAGCGCCCCCGTTCGACCCGCACTCCCACGACCCGGGACCACGCCTGGCCGATGGCGTGGCGCACGAGGGCGAGGGCGGCCTCGGGCTGTACCTCGCCCTGAACGGACTGGACCGCCTCGACCACGCCTATGTGGACGGTCGCAACGTCAACACGCTGGTGATGCTGCGACACGCGGAGGAGGTCCGGGAGACGGACGGAGGAGCGGATGGCAGCGACGAGCGCGTTGGTGGTCGCTGAGGAGCACGCCACGACGAGGGAGCTGGACCGGGCGCTGCGCGCGGCGGGATTCGCCGTGCGCCACGCCGTGCCCGGACAGGAACACGCCGTGGCCGCCTCAGCCGAGCCGCCGGACATCGTGCTGGTGTCGGCCTCCCTCGGGCTGCACCGGCTGGCCACGCTCGGGCAGCGGTTCGCCGCGGACGGCCTGAGCCCCACGGTCGTGGTGTTTCCTCAGGACGACTACGACGCGCTGGAGACGTGTGTCACCGCCGGTTTCGACTGGGTGATGCCACCGTTCCTGCCGGCGCTGCTGCGCAGCCGACTGTCCACGTGCTGGGAGCGGTCGCAGCTGGCGATCGCCGTCGAGGACATGGCCGCGGTGGCCAACCTGCGCGAGTACGAGCGGGACATGAGCATAGCCCGGGAGATCCAGGCCGGCTTCCTGCCCGAGCAGCTGCCGGCCGCGCACGGCTGGGACTTCGCGGTGCGGTTCCGGCCGGCCAAGGAGGTGGCCGGCGACTTCTACGACGGTTTCGAGCTGGTCAACGGCCGGCGGCTGGGCTTCCTGGTCGCCGACGTGTGCGACAAGGGCGTCGGGGCCGCGCTGTTCATGGCGCTGATCCGGACGTTGTTGCGGCACACCGCCGAGCACACCGGCAGCTGGTGGCAGGACGACGTCGTCCAGGAAGTGTTGGTGGACAGCGAGGTCGAGGCCGGTGGCGCGCTGCCGCCGCTGCTGTCGGTCGGCGCCGGTCCGCTGGTGCAGTCCGTCGTCGGCACCAACCGCTACATGGCCCGCAACCACCTGCGGCAGGGCTACTTCGCCACTCTGTTCTTCGGCGTGCTGGATCCCTCTTCGGGGGCCCTGCTGTACATCAACGGCGGCCACAACCCGCCGGTGCTGGTCCGCGCCGACGGCGAGATCACCACGCTGCGGCCGACCGGGCCGGCCGTCGGCATCCTCGCCGACAGCTCGTACACCCTGGGGCACACCACACTCGGCCCCGGCGACTCCCTGTTCGTCTACACCGACGGCGTCGTCGACGCCCGCGACACCAACGGCGGCCTGTTCGGCTACGAGCGCATGCTCGACGCCGTCCGCACGCCGTGCGAGTCCCCCGAGCAGCTGCTCGACATCATGGACACGGCGCTGGGCCTGCACGTCGGCCAGGCCAACCAGTTCGACGACATCACCATGCTCGCCGTCCGCCGATCGGCCTGAACCGCCGACACCGACACCGGGGCACGCGAAAGGGGCCGCTCCCACCAGGGAGCGGCCCCTTCGTGTCGGTGCCGGGGTCAGCCCGCGGCGACGGCCTGGCTCAGCTCGGCCGCCAGCTCGCCGATCGGCGAACCGGACAGCAGCACCCCCAGCGACACCTGGATGCCGAGGTCGTTGCTCAGCCGGGTGCTCAGCCGGGCCGCCATCAGCGAGTCCAGCCCCAGCGCCGACAGCCGCATGGTCGGGTCCGCATCCTCCTTCGGCAGGGCCAGCAGCGTGGTCACGTGCTCGACCAGCAGGGTCTCGATGTCCTGACGTTGCGGTCGGGCCCGGGCCACCCGCAGCATCGGCACCGTGCGGGCGGTGGTCGCCTTCACCAGCCGCCCGGTCGAGTGCACGCACCAGCGCCGCGTGCGGTCGGACGAGTGCTGCGGCCCCCACAGCTCGTACTGCCAGCCGTTGCGGGCCGCCCGCAGCATCACCCGCACGGTCCGGGCCGGCGGATCGCTGGGCAGCGGGCGCACCGCCCGGTTCTGCTCGATCACGTAGCGGGTGTGCTCGAACAGCTCGTCGACCGCCGTGCGCAGCGTCTCCTCCACCGACGAACCCAGCTCGCCGTCCCACGTGAGCACCGTGTCGGCGTTGGCCGCGTCGGTGTCGGGCACCCAGAACCGCTTGCGCTGCCACGGATAGCTCGGCAGGTCGACGTAGCGGCCCGGGCCGTTGATCTCGTCCCAGTCCAGCTCGCAGCCCGCGGAGTACACCGTGCCCGCGGACCGCAGCAGCGACAGCGTCGCCGGCTCTTCCCGCCGTGTCGACGCCACCGCGATGCCCGTCCGGCCGGCGTCGAACAGCACCTGCTCGATCTCGTCCAGCAGCAACGGATGCGTGCTGATCTCGACGTACACCGTCGGCCGGTCGGCGGCCGCCGCGGCGCGGACCGCCGAGGCCAGCTGCACCGGCCGGCACAGGTTGTCCGCCCAGTACTCGCCGTCCATGCCGGACCCGTCGACCCGCTCGCCGGTGACCGTCGACCACATCGGGATCCGCCCGGCCACCGGCTGCAGGCCGGCGAGCTCTTCGAGCAACGCCGGCCGCAGCGGCTCGACATGCTCGGAGTGCGACGCGAAGTCGACGTCGATCATCCAGCACGGCACGTCGTCGGCCCGCAGCCGCTCGACGATCGTGGTCAGGGCGCTGCGGTCACCGGACAGGGCGGTGCTGGTGACACCATTGACCGCAGCGATGCTGACCCGCCCGGCGAACTCACCGATCGCCGCCGCGGCCGGCGCCGGGGCCAGCCGCACCAGCGCCATGCCACCGTCGTGGTCGAGACCTGTGAGCAGGCGGGCCCGGCGGCACGCCACCGCGGCCCCCTCGGCCACCGTCAGCGCCCCCGAGACCGTGGCGGCGGCCACCTCGCCGCTGCTCTGGCCGACCAGTTCGTCCGGTCGGACTCCCCACTGCTCCCACACCGCGGCGAGCGCGACCTGCACGGCCCACAGCGTCGGATGCAGCTGGCACGGCCCCTCCGGGCGCTGCCCCTCGGCGATCAGCCGCAGCGGCGAGAAGCCCAGCTCCCATCGGACGGCCGCGTCGCACTCGGCCAGGCGGGCCCGGAACACCGGCTCGTTCTCCAGCAGGTCCCGCGCCATGCCGGTCCAGAGCGATCCCTGGCCGGAGAACACGAACACCACCTTCGGCTGGACGTCCTTGTGGTGGATGCTCGGTTCCCACGTGGCGCGCAGCAGCGCCGCCGCCTCGCCGGCGCTGTCGGCGGCGATGGCCCGGCGGAAGCGGTGGTGCGACCGCCGGGCGCCCGCGCTGTAGGCGATGTCCCGCAGGGATTGCTCGCGGTCGATCCGGTCCGCGGTCAGCTCGGCGAGCCGGGTCAACGCCTTCGGCGCGCGAGCCGAGATCGGCAGCAGGTACGGCCGCTGCCGCACGCTCGGCGGGTGCGGCGCCTCGTCCGGCGCCTGGAGCAGGACGATGTGCGTGTTCGACCCGGAGATGCCGAAGGAGCTCACGCCCGCGACCCGCCGGCGGCCGGTGGTCGGCCACGGCCGGCTCGTCCTGGGCAGCTCCAGCGGCAGGTCCTCGTCTGCCAGCAGCGACAGCGGATTCTCCACGTGCAGCGTCGCCGGCACGATCCCGTGCCGCAGCGCCAACGCCGTCTTGATCAGGCCGGCCAGGCCCGCCGCCGGCTCCAGGTGGCCGACGTTGGTCTTGGCCGAGCCGACCAGGCACCGGCTCCCGGTGGGACGGCCGTCGCCGAGGACCGTGCCCAGCGTGCGGAGCTCGACCCGGTCGCCGGTTACCGTGCCGGTGCCGTGCGCCTCCACGTAGTCCACGTCGGCCGGTGCGATGCCGGCGTCCCGGTAGGCGCCGCGTAGCGCCAGCTCCTGGCCGACACTGCTCGGCGTCATCAGCGAACCGCCGCTGCGACCGTCGTTGCTGCTGGCGATGCCGGCGATCACGGCGTGGATCCGGTCGCCGTCGGCGACCGCGTCGGGCAGCCGCTTGAGCACGACCGTGGCCACCCCCTCGCTGCGCACGTACCCGTTGGCGTCGGCGTCGCCGAAGCGGCTGCGGCCGTCCGGCGAGATGACCGTGCCCTTGGACAACGCGACGGCGTGGTGCGGGGACAGCTGCAGCGACACCGAGGAGACCAGCGCCAGGTCCGTCTCCCCGGCGCGCAGCGCCTGGCAGGCGGTGTGGATCGCCATCATCGCGGTGGCGCAGGTCGCGTCCACGGACATGCTCGGGCCGTGCAGGTCGAGCGCGTGCGAGATGCGCCCGGCCGCGGTGCCGTACATGCCGGCGCCCATGATGGAGTGCAGGTCGACCATGCCGGCCTCGCGCAGCAGGTCCCAGTACTCCGACATCAGGCACGCGCCGGTGTAGACCCCGGCCCCGGTGCCGGCGATGTCCTCCAGCCGCAGGCCGGCGTCCTCGACGGCCTCGTACGCGGACTCCAGCAGCATCCGCTGCTGGGGGTCGATCCGGACGGCTTCCCGCGGCGCGATGCCGAAGAAGGCCGCGTCGAAGTCCTCGACACCGTTGACGAAGCCGCCCCGCGTGCTGGTCACGGTGCCCTTGCTGCGCGGGTCGCTGCTGTGCAGCGCGGCCGCGTCGTACCGCTCGATCGGCACCTCGGTGATGGTGTCGCGGCCGCCGGCCAGCACGTCCCAGTACTCGGCCACCGAAGAGGCGCCGGGGAACCGGCAGCTCATGCCGACGATCGCGATCTGACGGGACTGGTCGGGGGCGCTCATCCCGCCACCGCCACAGTGCTCGTGGGCTCGGTACTCAGCGGTGGCAGCGGGCCGGCGGCCAGCGAGGAGATGGCCACCGCCACGGTCCAGCCGCTGCTGCGGCGGGCGGCGTGGAAGCCCGAGGCCATCGCGGTCGCCTCGCCGATGCGCCCGCCCAGCAGCAGCGCGTCGATCAGCAGGGCACGCAGGTACGGGGCCAGCCACGGCAGGTCGACGTGCCCGGCCTCGCCGGCCGCGACGGCCCGCCGGATGTGTGGGATCGCCTGCCACGGCCGCATTTCCGCCATCGCCACCAGGCCGCGTGCCGCCTGGTCGAACAGGATCTCGGCCCGATCGTGCAGCGCCGGCTCGTCGGCCAGCAGCGCCGACGCCGTGGCGGTGCGGCCGCCGACCGCGGCGATCCAGGCCCGCATCCCGGCCGACGCCCCGGCGGCGGCCAGCGCGTGGTCCGCCTCCTCGTGTCGCCGCAGGCCGAACGCCATCGCCATCGCCCGCAGCAGCACCGTCGTGCTGTCGGCCGGCGCGGATTCCAGCAGCCGCAGGCATTCCGCCGGGCGGGAGCGCAGCAGCATCGACGTGGCCAGCACCCGGCGGGCCCAGTCGTCCAGTCCGTCGGCCAGGCCGCAGAGCAGCTCGATCCGGCCCAGGTCAAGGGATTCCCAGGCGGCCCGGAGTGCGTCGGCCAGCCGCGAGTCCGCCTTGGCACCCAGCGGCGCGCCGACCGCGGCCGCGCTCGACACCCGCCACTTCCCGTCCCGCGGCTCCAGCCGGCCCCGGCCGGTGAATTCCCTGAGCAGCGTTGGGTTTCCGCCGCTGGCGGCGTGCAGCGCGTCCGACGACGCGGTGTCGACCCGGCCGTCGACCAGGCCGCTGACCACCAGGTTCACCTCGGCGGAAGTCAGCGGCGCCAACACCATGGTGGCGACGTCGCGCTCGTAGCGCAGGCAGTCCAACGGATCCGGCGTGCGCCGGCCGGTCAGATGGGTCAGCACCAGCCGGGACCGACCGCTGCGGTGCAACTCGCGCAACACCAGCATGCTGGCGTGGTCGGCGAGGTGCGCATCGTCCACGAAGACCGGCCGTCGGCCGTCGTCGCTCAGTTCGTGTAGGGCTCTCGCGCCGGCCCGGACCGCCTCCGTGAACGGAAGTCCGTCGCCGACACCGGGTAACAGCCGGTTCAGCATGCCGAAGGCGGCATCGCCGCGACGGCCCGACAGCCGCACCGCGGTCGGTGGGCCGCCGGGTAGTTGCCCGGCCACCTCCAAGAGCAGGCTGCTGCGGCCCATACCGGGTTCGTCCGCGACGACGACCAGCGCGTGGCCGCGCCGGTCGCAGGTCGAGCGGACCCGCTCCAGCGCATCATTTCGACCGACAAAGCTCCAAGACATCGTTGGTGTCCCCCACCCTTGTGCCTCGCTTGAAGAATGCGTAGTCGGGTGCACACACGAACGGCATGAACGTATCCG
Source organism: Kutzneria sp. (assembly GCA_036403095.1). GTDB lineage: Bacteria > Actinomycetota > Actinomycetes > Mycobacteriales > Pseudonocardiaceae > Kutzneria. The sequence continues at coordinate 7,235 of DASWRQ010000109.1, forward strand.
TGCTGCCACCCGTTTTCCTGACTGTCACCTGCGACGAAGGCGCTCCCCCGAGCGCCGGCCTTCACGGCCTATCTCCGATGACGGTCGCCGGTCGTCGACGTTGACGACCTTCCGACTCCATTAATTGTCAGAATGCACTCCCGCCTGTCAACGTGCATTTAACGGACTGTGGGCGGCAGCAGTCAACGCTACGGCAGGTGGAAGATCACCATGATGTCGTCGTAATCGCTCGGGTACAGCGCAGTGAAACGCCACGGATACTCACCGTGCACGGGATGGCGCAATCGGCGTTCGCGCGTGCGCTGCACGTGCACATCGTGCTCGGCCCACCATTGCTCGAACATCGGATGCGCCGCGGCGGCCATCGCGACCACCTGTTCCAGCCGCGGATGGCCGCGGTAGGGCGCGGTGACCCAGCGCATCCGCGCGATGAGGTCCTTGACGTCGTATTCCCAGTTGACGAAACAGTACCGAGCCTGCGGATCTTCGAGCATCCACACGAGCATGTTCCGGCGTTCCGGCGCGATCTTGCCGAAGTCGGTGTACCACTCCTTGGCCGCCTGGTTCCAGGTCAGCACGTCGCCGAACCGGTCGCCGGCGTACACCGGCGCGGAACCGGTGTCGGTGGCCTCCACCACGCCCCGCAGCAGCGCCTCGCGCTCCTGCCGGCTCTGCTCGGCCGCGGACACGCTGGTGTGCCCGTAGGCCAGCGTGTGCATGTAGCGCCGCTCGTCCTCGTCGAGCAGCAGCACCCGGGCCAGGCTGTCCAGCACCTCGGCCGACGGCCGGATGTTTCGTCCCTGTTCCAGGTATGTGTACCAAGTGGGACTCAGCCCGGCCAGCACCGCGACTTCTTCACGGCGAAGTCCCACAGTTCGGCGACGGGCACCGGACGGCAGCCCTACCGATTCCGGGGTCACGCGTTCGCGCCGGCTGCGTAGAAACGCGGCCAGCTCGTGGCGATTGCCCCCTTCAACCGACACGCATGTCACCCCCAAGCTCGCCCAGTACCGGACATTATTCCAGAACTTCCGCCCGGATCGAGCAACGCTGCCCTCTCGTGTGGACCATTTTTGTGACGGAACGCGCGAACCCTGCACCTTTGGATACCGAAGGTTCGCCTGATTGGTGGCGTGACCTCTTACCGCCCGCTCACGAGTGCTGGTACCGCGAGTGCCACCACAAGTTGAGTCTGCCCGCGGCGGCCCAACTAGAACCAAGCTGGAGTCACCGTCGAGGCTGGGAGGGTTCCGTGGTGGTCGAACTGGTCGCCATGCTCGCCGGGATCACACTGGCTGTGATCACCGGTCTGAGTGTGCTGCGCACCGTGGTCAACCCTCGCGATCGCTCGTCACTGGCGGCCCGGGCCACCGCCCGGTACACGTATCGAGCGCTGCTGCTCGGTTCGTCGGCGTTGCCGCGGCGCGGTCGGGAACGCGTTCTCGACCTGTGCGTTCCGGTGAGCCTGACGGCATTGCTGGGCACCTGGCTGGTCGCCACCGCGGCCGCGTGCTGGCTGGTCGCGTACAGCCTGCCGGTCGGCGCCGAGGACGCCGTCCGCGCGGCGGGGTGGTCGCTGGCCGGTCTGCAGGGCCTGCTGTTCGCGGTCTACCTGAGCAAGCTGATCGAGAAGTACCAGCGCCGCGAGGCGATCACCACCCGGTTGCAGGCGCAGGCCACCAGCCCGCTGGACGCCGAGCTGGTGCTGGCCGACCGGCTGCGCGGCGGTTCGCGGTCCGACCTGGGCGCGGCGTTCGAGCACTGGGCGGACTGGCTGGCCGACATCCGGTCCAGCCACGCCAGCTGCCCGGTGCTGCTGTACCTGCGTCCGGCCGGCGAGATGTGCTGGGTGGAGGCGGCGGTGATCGTGCTGGACGCGGCCGCGCTGACCGAGGCGGTGGCGCCGATGTGGGCGCCGCCGAGCGTGCGGGTGCTGCTCGCCGCCGGCAGCGACTGCATCCAGCGGCTGGCCTGGCAGCTGGACATCCGGCTGGCGGTGCCGTCGGTGAGCCTGCACGGCCGCGAGGAGCGGGCGTTCTCCGACTCCGTGCGCTGCGCGGTGTCCGCCGGGCTGCACGCGGAACGGGACGGCGACACGTCCTGGCGGGCATTCCAGGACAGCCGCACCCGGTACGCGCCGCACGCGGACGCGATCTGCTCGCACCTGCGCTATCGGAACGGGTCGCCGCGACCGGAACGGGAATGCGGCGCCGCCGGGGGAGCCGCCGCACCACGCCCGGTGTACTGAGAATGCGCCAGGTCAACCGAGAAATCGCTCTTTTCACGGTGGGGGAGAAATGCACACGATTGCGAAGATGACGAGCTCCGAAACGACTTCTGCCGACGGCGGCCTGTCCTGGTTCTGCCAGGGCCTGTTCGCCTCCCTGCCCCGGTCGGATCAGCGGCGCTGGGCCGAGGTCTACGTGCGCGGCCTGATCGAGGTGCAGGGCCGCAAGTCCATCCGCCGCATTTCCGACCATGTGCTCGGCTGGCGGGCCGACCAATGCCTGCAGCAGTTCGTGAACCAGAGTCCATGGTCGTGGGAGCCGGTGCGGCGCGGACTGGCCACCCAGTTCGCCGCGACCTCGCCACCGCAGGCGTGGGTGTTGGAGGAAGCCGTTTTTCCCAAGAACGGCGACAGTTCGGTCGGCGTGGCCAAGCAGTACGTGCCCTCGGCCCGGCGCACCATCAACTGCCAGCTGGGCATGGCGGTGTTCATGGCCAACGAGACGACGAGCTGCCCGGTGAACTGGCGGCTGGTGCTGCCGCGCTGCTGGTCCGACGACGACACCCGGCGGTCCCGCACGCATGTCCCCGACGAGGAGCAGCACCGCTCGCAGTGGTCCTGCGCGCTGGACGCCATCGACGAGATGGTCACGGGGTGGGCGCTGCCGCCCGCCCCGATCGTGGTGGACGCGAGCAGCCACGCCGACATGGCGGAACTGGTCGACGGCCTCGAACAGCGCGGACTCCGTTACCTGGTGCGGATTCCGGCCGAGACGAGCGTGCCGCCGGTCAACGGCCGCCGGTTCACCGCGGTCGAGCTGGCCATGCTGGCCGCGCGCCGCGGGCAGCTGACCATGAGCTGGCGGGACCCGGCGACCTGGCGGGTCGGCACGTCCCGGTGGATCCTGGCGATGATCCCGAACGCGGAGAACGTGGTGCAGATGGCGCCGCACGCGGCGTACCGGCGGATGCGGCGGATCGTCGCCGAGTGGCTGCCGGGCCGGTCCGCGCCGAGTTCGGTGTGGCTGACCAACATGCACAACGCCCGGCTGCCCGAGCTGGTCGCGCTGACCCGGCTGCGCCGGCGCACCGGGGAGGACATGGCCAAGCTGCACGACGGTTTCGGCCTGCGGCACTTCGAGGGCCGCAGCTTCCGCGGCTGGCACCACCACGTGACGCTGGCGTCCTCCGCGCACGCCTTCGCCGCGCTGTCCGCGGTCGATCAGGAGTACGCCGACGAGCTGGCCACCCTGCGGCCGTACGCGTGATCCTGGCGTTCCCGGATTCTGGAGGTCATCGTGCACTGGGAGCCTGAGTCGCCGGGCCGGATGAGCCCACTGGAACACGCCCTGGTCTCCTGGCTGCCCCGTCGGCGCTGGTTCGCCGGCGGGGGCCGGGACCCGCACCGCGTCGAGATCGTCTCGGCCACGGAGCTGGCCACCACCGGCGCCGCCCGCGGCGCGCTCGTGCTGGTCGAAGTGTCCTATCCGGACGGTGCGACCGAGCTCTACCAGGTGCCGCTGGGACATCGGACCACCGAAGGCTCGGACATCGGGCCGGCGGTGATCGCCCACGTGCCCGACGGGGTGGTGTACGACGCCACCGTGGACGCCTCGCTCATGGGTGCCCTGCTGGCGATGATCGGTGGCCGCGCCACGTCCGGCGACACCGCCTTCTCGCCGGAGCCCGGCTCGTGGATCGTCGGCGCCGTGCCGATGCCCGGCCGGCCGCTGGGCGTCGAGCAGTCCAACACCTCGATCGTGTTCGGGGACAAGGCGATTCTCAAGCTGTTCCGGCGGCTCGCCCCCGGCGTCAACCCGGAACTGGAGCTGCACCGGGCGATCGCCGGCGCCCGGGCGCCGCGGCTGCTCGGCGCGATCGAGGGGTCGCTGCGCGGCCAACCCGTCACACTCGGTGTGCTGCACGAGTTCGCGGCCGGTTCCCGTGACGGCTGGCAGCTGGCCACCGAGGCCGTCGGGCAGCTGGTGTCCGGTGTGGACGGTGACCCGGCCTTTGCCGCCGACGTCGAACTGCTCGGCGCCGCGGTGGCCGATGTCCATGTCGCGCTGGCCGATCGGCTTGGCACGTCCACAATGGACGCCGAGCTGCTCGCGGAAGTGTTGTCGGCCCGGCTGGACCGCGCCATCGCGGCCGCCCCGGCGCTCGCTCGTGACGCCGACCGGATCCGGGCCGTCTACCGGGCCCCGGCCGCGGCCGGCGAGAAGATCGTGACGCAGCGCGTCCACGGCGATCTCCATCTGGGTCAGGTGTTGCGGGCGCACGACGGCTGGCTGCTGACCGACTTCGAGGGCGAGCCGGCAGCCGAGGACCGGCTGGCCACGCACTCGCCGCTGCGCGACGTCGCCGGCATGCTGCGGTCGTTCGACTACGCCGCCAGCCAGGTCGGCGACGCGTGGTCCCGGTACCAGCTGGAGCGCTGGCTCACCCGGATGCGGGCGGCGTTCGCCGCCGGCTACGGCCGGGAGTCCGGCGTGGACCTGGCCCGGTCGCGGCCCGTGCTGACCGCGTACGAGCTGGACAAGGCGGTGTACGAGGTCGCGTACGAGACGAGGAACCGCCCGTCCTGGGCGCACATCCCGCTCCGCGCCGTCGCCGCCATCCTGGGCGGCTGACCGCCCCCTGTGCTGACGCCCCGCCCCCTTGCCGGGGCGTCAGCACAGTTCCGGCGTGTCGCCCTGCGGGGCCAGGCTGTTCACCACGTACGCGCGCAGCCGCCACTGCTCGCCCAGCTCGATCTCCCAGTCCTGATCGGATCTGTACTCCAGGCGCTGGCTGATCGGGGCCGGCGGCTGCCACACCCGGGTGACCCAGTTGACCACCACGTGCACGCGGGCGAGGTCGCCGTCGAACGCGACCGCCACGTCCTCGACCCGGTGGTGCTCGTCGAAGAAGCAGCAGGTCACCTTGTCGTACCAGGCCGCCAGACCGTCGTGCGTGGTGACGGTCTCCTCCGGGAACACGAAGCGGATGGGGTCTTCGGCGACGAAGTCGCGCACCTGCTCGTACGGCACGTGCCGGTCGAGCGCGCCGAACCAATCAGCGACGAACCGCTGAACCTTCGCGACACTGGTCATAGCGCCATTGCACCGCGCGCCGGCGAACCGCCGTGGCCTCCCGCCGGCACTGCGTTCGGTTCGCTGGGGCGAAAGGCGGGACCCGGCCACCATGGGGTCATGGACGTCGGGACCTTGCGGGGGATCACCCTGTTCGCCGCGCTGGACGGCGAGCAGCTGGCGTGGCTCGCACAGGCCGGCACCGAGCTGTCGCTGGCCGACGGCGACGTGCTGTTCCGTGACGGTGCGCGGGCCGAGGCGTTTTTCGTGCTGGTGGACGGCGAACTGGCCTTCAGCACGACCGACCACAATGGACGCGAGCAGCTGCTGACCCGGCACGTGCGGCGCGCACACGCCGGCGACGACCTCGGCCGCGCCGAGACCGACCACGACGACAAGCCACCGGCCGCCCACGAGTTCACCGGGGAGCTGCCGCTGCTCGCCGACGCCGATTACATCGCGACCGCGGTCGCCGTCGGCCCCACTCAGGTGCTGCGCTACGCCAAACCCCAGTTCTTCGAGATGCTCGTGCGCTGCCCGCAGGTCTGCACGGTGTTGCTGCCGGTGCTGGCCTGGCGCATCCACGCCTCCGAGGTCGCCGTCCGCCGCCGCGACACCCTGGAGGCGCTCGGCACCCTGGCCGCCGGCCTCGCGCACGAGTTGAACAACCCGGCCGCGGCCGTGGCCCGCTCCGCCTCGGAACTGGCGGACCTGTTCCCGCAGCTGCTCCGGGACTGCTCCTGCCTCGGTCGGCAGGCCGAGCCCGACGAGCTCGCCGCCGTCAACACCAGCATCGACGCGGTCCGCAACCGCGCGCCGCTGCGCGCCGTGGATCCGTTGGACGCCATGGACGCCATGGACGGCGTCACCGACTGGCTCGAGGATCGGGGCATCGACGCCGGCCGCATCGCCGACGACCTGGTCGAGTGCGGCCTGCGTGTCAACGATCTGGACGCGCTCGCCGGGCAGCTCCGCCCGCAGGTCCTGCGCCCCGCGGTGGAGGTCGTCGCCGGCTCGCTGCGCGGCCACGCCACCGTCGCCGAGGTGGTCGGCGCGATCGGCCGGATCTCCGCGCTCATCGCCTCCACCAAGGCCTACAGCGATCTCGACCGGGCCGCCGAGCGCGACGAGGTCGACGTCGTCGAGGGCGTCGAGGCCACGCTGACCCTGTTGGTGTCCAAGCTTTCCGGCATCCACGTGGTGCGGGACTACCGGCCCGCGCTGCCGCGGATCTCCGGCCGGCCGAGCGAGCTGAACCAGGTGTGGACCAACCTGGTGGACAACGCCGTGGACGCCATGCCCGACGGCGGCACGCTCACGATCACCGCCGACGGCGTCGGCGACGACCTGCTGGTGGAGTTCCGTGACACCGGCACCGGTGTGCCGCCCGACGCCATGCCCCGCCTGTTCCAGCCGTTCTTCACCACCAAGGACGTCGGCCGCGGCACCGGGCTCGGGCTCTACCTGTCGCACGAGATCGTCAGCCGCCGGCACGGCGGCGCGATCTCGGTGTCCTCGGAGCCGGGGGACACCCGGTTCTGTGTCCGTCTGCCCGTGCGCCCTGGAGGTCGTTCATGAGCCCCCGTGACGTCATCACCCGCTACTACGAGCTGGCCAACCGGGGCGACTGGGACGCCTGGACCGACCTGTTCACGCCGGACCTGGTCATGGACGAGCAACTCGCCGGCCACATCGAGGGCCAGGACGCGCTGCGCTCGATCATGCGGGAATTCCCGGCGATGTATTCGAGCTTCGCCAATCGCCCCAAGCACATTCTCGTCGACGGCGACCAGGCCGCCGTGGTCTCCCGGATCGAGGCCACCACCTCGGCCGGTGAGACCATCGAGGCCGACGTGGTCAACTACTTCCGGCTGGACGGCGACCACATCGCCTACCTGGCCAACTTCCACGACACCGTCCCGTTCCAAGCGCTCGCCGGCTAGGTGCGGCTGATGGAGTACGACTACGTCATCGTCGGCGCCGGCACCGCGGGCAGCGTGCTGGCCAACCGCCTCACCGAGGATCCCGGGATCCAGGTCCTGCTCCTGGAGGCCGGTCCGCCGTGGGTTCCCGCCGCCGTCGACTCGCCCGCGCAGTGGGCATCGCTACTGGGATCCACTGTGGACTGGGGCTACGAGACCGTTCCCCAGCACGGACTCGGCGGTCGTCGCATCCGTGAGCCCCGCGGCCGCATGCCCGGCGGCTCCAGCAACCTGAACCTGATGATGCACGTCCGGGGCAACCCCGCCGACTTCGCCTCCTGGCCCGTCGGCTGGTCCTACCGGGATCTCGTGCCGTACTTCGAGACACACGAGGATCTGCACCCGCCCACCCACGCCGCCCGTGACGCGCATCCGTTGTCCCGCATCTTCATCGACGCCTGCATCGAACTGGGCCACCGCGCGCTGCCCACGTTCAACGGTCCGGTGACCACCGGCGTCTCGTGGCACCAGTTGTCGCTGCGCGCCGGCCGCCGCCACGGTGCGCTGGCCTCGTATCTGGAGCCGGCGCTGTCGCGGCGCAACCTGCACCTGTGCTGCAACGCCCAGGCCACCCGGCTTCTGTTCGACGGCAACAAATGCACCGGTGTCGAATTCCGGGTGGCCGAGTCGTTCGCGCCCGCGACCGCCGCTCGGCACCTGGCCGCCGATGACGTCGCCCCCGGCTTGCACACCGTGCGCGCCACCGAGGTCATCGTCGCCTCCGGCGCCATCGATTCCCCCAAGCTTCTCCTGCTTTCCGGCGTCGGCCCCGGCGCGGACCTCCGTCGCCACGCCATCACGCCGGTCGCCGACCTGCCGGGCGTCGGTCGAAACTTCCACAACCACGTGCTGGCCCCCGTGGTCGCCGAGACCAGACAACCCATTGCCGCCGGCGTTCAGAATCTCTCCGAGTCCGCGCTGTTCGCCAAATCCGATCCGACGCTGCCAGCGCCCGACCTCCAGTTGGCCTTCGTGCACGTGCCGTTCGACCTGGGGCTGCGGGACGCCGTCACCATCCTGCCCGGCGTCGTCCGGCCGTGCTCCCGGGGCAGCGTCACCCTTGCCGCCTCGGATCCCTGCGCCCCGCCGCTGGTGGACCCCAACTACCTGGACGACCCGGCCGACCTGCGCCGCCTGGTCGAGGCCATCCGCCTGGCCCAGGATCTCTTCCACACCAACGCCTTCGGCCGGCACCTCACCGGCTCCGTGTCCCCCGACCGGGACACCGACCTCGTGCGGTTCGCCCGTGAGCACGCCGACAGCTACCACCACCACGCCGGTTCCTGTCGCATGGGTGTCGACGACGAGTCCGTTGTGGACACCCAACTCCGCGTGCACACCATCGAGGGTCTGCGGGTCGTCGACGCCAGCGTGATGCCGACCCTGCCCGCCGCCAACCCGCACGCCGCCGTCGTCGCCATCGCCGAACGCGCCGCCGACCTGATCCGGGAGGCCCGGTGACTCCACGTTTCGCCCACATCGCCCTGAACTGCACCGACCTGGCCGAGACGGAGTCCTTCTACACCACCTGGTTCGGTTTCAGCCGCACTCGAGTCTTCGAGCTCCCCGACACCATCGTCGTCTTCCTGACCAACGGCACCATGCACCTGGAGCTCTTCCACACCCCCGGCGTCGCCGCCGCGGCTCAGACGGACGGCCCACACACCCCCGGCCAGATCCGCCACCTGGCGTTCCAAGTGGACGATGTGCAGGACTTCCTGGACCGCGTCACCGGCCACATCCCCGTAACCCTGGGCCCTCTGGCCTTCGACGACTTCATCCCCGGTTGGCGCTCCGCCTGGCTCCGCGCCCCCGACAACGTCATCATCGAAGTAAGCCAGGGCTACACCGACACGTAACCGGAATCACACCGACTCACCCCGACGGCGGGGCCCCACGATGGCGTCTGGGGATGTGTCCCGGCGTCCGGGGCACGAGGCCCCACGAGGTGCCTACGCGCCCCCACGATGGGGTCCGGGGCGCAGCCCCGGCGTGGGGGTGTGGGGGCCGTGCCCCCACAAAGCACCGAGCAGACAAATGGGGAGGCGCAGCAGCGCCTCCCCATTTGACGCGGGTGAGTGACGGGATTCGAACCCGCGACACCTGGGACCACAACCCAGTGCTCTACCGACTGAGCTACACCCACCATCGAAGATCTACGCCGTCTCCGGCGTTGACGTCGACAAGGTTAGCGCATCGGGTCTCGGGCACAAAAACGGGTTACCCCTGGCCGGCCTGCCGAAGGATCTCCGCCGCCGCGGCTTGGGCCTGTTCGCTGGTCGGGCCCGGCTGCGGCACGAACGCCGTGGCCCGGTAGTAGGCCAGCTCGCGGATCGACTCGTGGATGTCGGCCAGCGCGCGGTGGGCCAGGCCCTTGGCCGGCTGCGCGTAGTAGATGCGCGGGTACCAGCGCCGGCACAGCTCCTTGATGCTGGAGACGTCCACCATGCGGTAGTGCAGGTGGCCGTCCAGCTCCGGCATGTCGCGGGCGATGAAGCCGCGGTCGGTGGCGATGCTGTTGCCGGCCAGCGGTGTGGTGCGGGGGTCGGGCACCCACTGCCGGATGTAGTCCAGCACCAGCTGCTCGGCTTCTTCGAGCGTGGTCGTGGCGCGGCGCACCTCTTCGGTCAGCCCGCTGTGGGCGTGCATGTCCCGCACCACGTCCGGCATCGCCGCCAGCGCCTCGTCGTCGGCGTGGATCACCACGTCGACGCCGTCTCCGAGCACGTTCAGTTCTGCGTCGGTGACCAGGGCAGCGATCTCTATCAGGGCGTCTTTGCCCAGGTCGAGCCCGGTCATCTCGCAGTCGATCCACACCAGACGATCAGTCACCCGTAGGAGCCTATCCCGCCACGGTCCGTGTTCGTCCGAACGCGCGGCTTCGGGTCTTTCGGCCTAGTGTCGTCGGTGCCGTTCGGGCTAGCGGTCGGGAGGTCGGTGTGGACGCGTTCGAGGAGATCGCCGCCGGGTACGCCACCGAGGGCGGTGCGCTGGAGCTCGGCGCCGCTGTCGTCGACGGCACCGTGAAGGCCGAGGCCCGTGTCCGGCTCCCGTTGGCGACCTTGAACCGTCACGGCCTCATCGCCGGCGCCACCGGCACCGGCAAGACCAAGACCCTCCAGCTCATGGCCGAGCAGCTTTCCGCCGCCGGCGTGCCCGTCGTGATGGCCGACGTCAAGGGCGACCTGTCGGGTCTGTCCCAGCCCGGCGCCGGGGGCGACAAGGTGGCCAAGCGCGCCGCCGAGACCGGCGACGACTGGGCCGCGGCGGGCTTCCCCGTGCAGTTCCTGTCGCTCGGGTCCGGCGGCAGCTCCGTGCCCGTGCGGGCCAGCATCACCAGCTTCGGGCCGATCCTGCTGTCCAAGGTGCTGGGGCTCAACGACACCCAGGAGTCCACCCTCGGGCTCATCTTCCACTGGGCCGATTCCCGGGGCCTGCCGTTGCTGGACACCAAGGACCTTCGCGCCGTCATCCAGCACCTCACCGACGACGAGGGCAAGGAGGACCTCAAGGGCCTCGGCGGTGTCTCCCCAGCCACCGCCGGCGTGATCCTTCGGGCCCTGCTCAACCTCGAGGCCAACGGCGGCGACACCTTCTTCGGCGAGCCCGAGCTCGACCCCGCGGATTTGATGCGCGTCGAGTCCGACCGCGGCGTGGTGACGTTGTTGGAGCTGGCCGAGCTCCAGGGCAACCCCGCCCTCTTCTCGACCTTCCTGATGTGGCTGCTGGCGGCCCTGTTCCACCAGCTCCCCGAGGAAGGCGATCTCGAGAAGCCCAAGCTGGTCTTCTTCTTCGACGAGGCCCACCTGCTCTTCGCCGACGCCTCCAAGGCCTTCCTGGAGCAGATCGTCCAGACCGTCAAACTCATTCGTTCCAAGGGCGTCGGGGTCTTCTTCTGCACCCAGCTCCCCACCGACGTCCCCAACGCTGTGCTATCGCAGCTCGGCGCTCGCGTCCAGCACGCCCTTCGCGCCTTCACCCCCGACGACCAGAAGGCCCTTGCCCAGACCGTGAAGACCTATCCGACCACTCCCCACTACGACCTCGGGAAGGCCCTCACCACCCTCGGCATCGGCGAGGCCGTCGTCACCGTGTTGAGCGAGCAGGGCGCACCTACCCCCGTCGCTTGGACCCGCCTTCGGCCGCCGCGTTCCCTCATGGCCTCCATCGGCCCCGACGCCGTCCACCAGGCCGCCACCGCTTCCCCGCTTTTCGCCAAGTACGGCCAGTCCGTCGACCGCGAGTCCGCCTACGAGATGCTCCTCGCCAAGGTCGCCCCCGCTGCCCCTTCGCCCGACGCCCCCGCCGATTCCCCTGCGCCCCACAAGGACTCCGCCGACCCCGGCCTCATCGGCCAGGTCCTGGGCAACCCCGCCGTCAAGTCCTTCCTGCGGTCCGCCGGCTCCGCCCTCGGCCGCGAGATCACCCGAGGAATCTTCGGAACCAGCCGCCGCCGTTGACGAGTGGGTGCGCCCCTGCCACCCGCTTGGCCCTTCGCTTCCTCCCGTTCCCCAAGCCCCGTGTGCGTTCGCCACGTGCCTACCCACTGGGCCTTCGCTTCTTCGCGTTCCGCAAGCGCTGTGCGCGTTCGCCACGCGCCCGCTCGCCGAGCCTCCGCGACACCCGCTTGCCACCACGTGAGTGGCTCACTTGCCCGCGAGGCCCACACGAGCCACGCAGGCATGTCCCAACCACTCGCCCCGAGGCACAACCGTCAGTCCCACCCGCGCCGCCCACCTGATGGCCGCTCCGGCCCTCACTTCCGCCGCCGGCTATCGGCCAGGAGCGTGAAATCATGGGCCTTTTCGGGTGGTCAGTCGACATCATCCCGAAACACGTCCGTCCCTTTGCCGATTTAACGTCCATGGTGGACGTCGACCCGGGAGGTGGGTGGGATGACCGGTCCCTGTGTCGTCTGCGGTGCGGAACGGCCTGGTTCTCCGTCGGACTTCTTCTGTTCCGACCAGTGCCAGCGCGACTGGCACGCCGGCCAGGTGGTGCCGTTGGTCAGCGATGCCGGCACGTGGCTGCCGCCGACGGTGAACCGCAGCGGCGAATCGTGGCGCGCGGCCTGACTCAGACCGAACGCGTGCGGTACGCGAGGTTGAGCACCCGCTCGACCAACCTCGGCGCGACCGCGTAACTGGCCGCGGCGAGCCGGCCGAACGGCAGGTCCACGGACTTGGGCCGGCGGACCAGCGCGCGTATCACCAGCCGGGCGGCCTGCTCCGGGGTGGCAGCCGGCATGCGGTCGTAGACCCGGCTCGGGCCGATCATCGGCGTGCGCACGAGCGGCATGTGCACGGTGGTGAACGTGATCCGATCACGCAGCGTCTCGGCCGCGGCGACCTGGCTGAACTCGTCCAACGCGGCCTTGGACGCCAGGTACGCGGCGAACCTCGGCGTGCGCGTCTGCACGCCCATCGACGAGATGTTGACCACGTGCCCGCCGCCGTTGTCCCGGAAGTGCGGCAGCAGCCCCAGCACGAGCCGCACCGGCGCGAAGTAGTTGATCGCCATCGTGCGCTCGAAGTCGTGATGACGGTCGCGCGAGCTGTTCAGCGACCGTCGGATCGACCGGCCCGCGTTGTTGACCAGCATGTCCACCCGCGGCTGCTCGGCCAGCACGCGCTTGAGCAGCGTGTCGACGGATTCGGCGTCGGTCAGGTCGCACGCGTAGCTGTGCGCCTCGCCGCCGCGGGCCACGATCCCGGCACGGACCTGCGCCAGTTCGTCGGCGCGGCGGGCCACCAGCAGCGGCACCGCCCCGAGGCCGGCGATCGCGAACGCCGTGGCGCGGCCGATGCCGGAGGACGCGCCGGTGATCAGGATGCGCTTGCCGGCCAGCGACGACGATCCACTCATGACCCGATGATGCCACTACCTACTCGTGAGTAGGAAGCGGTCGTGGCAGCATGGCTGACCATGGCGAGGTGGGGAGAGTTCCGGGCCAGGCCGTTTCACCTGGGTTTCGGGGTGCTGGCGATCGCGTGCGCGGTCGTGAGCGCCGCGCTCATGGAGGACGCCGCGTTGCGCGCCGGCTGGATCGCGCTCGGCTGCGCCGGCATCGTCTGGCTCGGCTTCGTGTCGTGGGCGCTGGTCCGGCAGCGCAGGCGCAGCTCCAACACCTGACCCGGCCACGTGTCGACCATGAAGGTGTCCGTCGGCGTGAATCCCGCCGAGACGTAGAACGCGACCAGCGCCCGGTCGTCGCCGGCGTAGCAGTCCACCCGGATCCGCTCGACGCCCTCCTCGACCGCACGGGCCTCCGCATGCTTGAGCAGCAGCCGCCCCGCGCCCCGCGCTGCCGGGAACCTCGCGCCGACAAGACCCGAGACGTACAGCTCCGGCACGTCGGTCGGCGGGATGTGGTCCTGCGGTTCCCCGAGGGCCATGAAGCCCGCCGCCCGGCCGTCCACCTCGGCGATCCACGCCTCGCCGGCCAACCACCGCCGCATGGTCTCCATCCGCCTCGGGTTGGTCGAGAACGGCTCCGTGCCCCACTGCCCCGGGCGGCCCTGTTCCGTCAGCCACCGCACGGCGTCATCGAACAACGCGCCCACTGTGTCCAGGTCGGCGACCGTTGCCCGGCGGAGCCTCACGCGGGCTCTGTCGCCGTCACCACCGCGTCACGCAGCGCGGCCCGTAGCCGTCCGACCTCCAACGGCGCCAGCACTGCTGTCTCTCCCGGCGGCGCGACCAACACCACGTGGCCCTGGCTGACGAACACCGTGAGGTCCCGGCGACGGCCCGCCACGTCCCGGCAGGTCACCAACCATTCCTTGCGGTCAACCACGTCTTCCGCCTCCCAGCCCTTCGGTGCCTGACAACATCGCGGCGCTCGCAGCGGTGTGACGCACCCCGGCCGACGACGTGACGCGGGTTTCGCGGCCAGATCGTGCCCGTCCCCGTGGATGATCACGCCGTGCTGCTGCTTAGCCTCGCACGACCGAGCGGTCGATTGTCACCTGGGAGGGTGATCAGGCACCCCCGCCCGTCCCCCCGACCACCGCTTTTAGTCAGAAGGGCCGAAGCGGCGGCCGCCCGTTCGGGCGATCAAGCCTACTTTCCGTCCGCCCGGCGCCAGCCTGCTCCCGACCATCCCTCGGACGCCGCGTGCGCCGGTTTTCTCCGCTTCGCCGGTCTGCTGCTGTTTCGACGGTTTCCACTGTTTCGTCGAAGTGCTCCCGGTAGTCGGACACCTCGCGGTCGCCGAACTGCTCGCGGTAGTCGGGCACATCGCGGTCGTCGACCTGCTCGCGGCCGTCAGACTCGTCCACTTCGCCAAACTGCTGGACTTCGTACGACCTGCTGGACTCGCACGAACTCCTGGACTTCGTACAAGCTGCTGGACTCGTGCAAACTGCTCGTGTCGTGCAAACTGCTCGACTTCGCGCGGAGTGGTGGACGTTGTCCGAACTGCTCGACTCGTGCGAACTGCTCAACGTCATGCGAACTTCTCGACACCGCCGGACTCCACCATCGCGCCGGTCTCGACTGCCGCGCCGGTCTCCACCATCGCGCCGGTCTCCACCATCGCGCCGGTCTCCGTCACCGCGACGACCTCCGCCGCATCGCCGACCGACGCCGTCGCCGGTGCCGGTGTCGGCCGGCTCATGGTCGCCGCCGCGTCGCCGTCCTTGATCAGCAGTGCCGCCACGGCGGAGGCGATCATCAGCCCGGCCGCCACCGCGAACGCCACGTGGTAGCCGACCAGGCTGCCCGTACCGGCAGAAGTCCCACTGCCGAACGCGGCGAGCACGCTGCCCAGCACCGCCACGCCGATGGCCGACCCGGCCTGTCGGCCCGAGTTGTAGAGCGTGGATGCCCGGCCGGTCTTCGCCGCCGGCACCTGCGCGAACGCGGCCGTCTGCGCCGGGTTGAAGTTGTTGGACATGCCCAGCCCCAGGTAGAACATGATCAACATGACCACCCACTGCGGCGTGGCCGCGCCGACCAGCGTGATGAGCATCATCGCGACGGCGGCGTTCACCACGCCGAGCACGATGTGCAGCCGCGGCCCCAGCGCCGAGTAGACCCGGCTGGCGATCTGCGTGCCGAGCAGCACGCCGACGGCCTCCGGGAACGTGGTCAGCCCGGTCTGCCAGGCCGAGACGCCGAGCCCGGACTGGTAGAGCAGGGGGAACACGAACAGCGTGCCGAGGAAACCGGCAGTCGACATCAGCTGCACGACGTTGATGCTGCGGAACAGCCGGTCCCCGAACAGCCGCAGGTCCAGCATCGGCTCCGGCACGCGCAGCTCGACCAGCACGGTCGCGGCCAGCAACACGACGCCGAGCACGCCGGTGATCACGATCTGCGGCGCGCCCCAACCCAGCGTGGCGCCTTCGGTGAGCGCGTACATCAGCAGCGCGAACCCGACGCCCGACAGCACGAAGCCGGCCAGGTCGAACCGCCCGGCACCCGGCTCGCGGTGCTCACGTAGCAGGAACAACCCGAACAGGAAGGTCAGTACGCCGACCGGCAGGTTGACGTAGAACACCCAGCGCCACGACAGCGTGTCCACGAGCAGCCCGCCCAGCACCGGCCCCATCGCCGGCGCGACGGCCGTGGGCAGGATCAGCACACGGTTCACCCGCATGCGCTCGGCCAGCGGGAACTCCCGGTACAGCATGGCCAGGCCGATCGGCGCGAGCATGCCGCCGCCCAGACCCTGGAGCAGTCGGAACGCGACGAGCTGGGGGAGTGACTGGGCCACGCCGCACAGCGCCGAAGCCAGCGTGAAGACGGCCAGCGCGATCAGGAACACCCGCTTGGTGCCGAACCGGTCGCCCAGCCACCCCGACGCCGGGATCACCAGGGCCAGGCTGAGCAGGTAGCCGACGACAACCGCGCCCGCGTCGGCCGCGGTCACGTGGAACTGGTAGGCGATCGTCGGCAGCGCGACGTTGACGATGGTGGTGTCGAGGATGTTCACGAAGAGCGCCGCGACGAAGACGACGCTGACGACAACCCTCGGGCTCAGCTGACGTAACCCCACCGGTCGGCTCCCTCACGGAATGTTTGCATGCGACAACGAAACATTCCAACAGGGACGGCTCGGGGGTTGTTCCTCGATCGGGGTGATCCGTGCTGCCGGGTGAGCCGGGCCTCAGCCCAGGTCGTAGGGCATCAGGGTGGTGAGCGCGTCGTCGACGCTGACCCAGCTGCCCTCGGTGCCGGGCAGGACCAGGTCGTAGGTGCGATCGAGGAAGTCGGCCAGCTCCTGCGCGGACGCCTCGAACATGGCCAGGCCGGCCGGCGAGCTGACCACCAGCACGACCAGCTCGATGTCGTCGACCGCCGGGCGGATCCGGACGTCGCCCGAGCCGGCCTCGGCGATCAGGCCGTCGGCGAGCAGGTCGCGGGCGAAGCACCACTCCACCCAGCCCGAGGGGCCGGAGCGGAAGGCGGCTGTCACGGCGTACGGGTCACGGGTGTCGTAGCGGAGTTCGACCTCGACCGGGACCGACGGTGCGTCGGGCACCAGCAGGTCCAGCACCGCCATCGAGCGGAGCGTCATGTGGTCGTTACGCATCGTGTTCACCCCTCTGCTTCCCGACACTCGTCCTGAGTCAACAGTGGCGGAGTCCTCTGGAGAACTTGTCCACGTTCACTCAATGTCGCCCCCAGGCGGAGTTGCCCGCTCAATCTGTCACTCATCCGGGTGGCGGTCCAGCGGTTTCGTCATTCACCGTACGAAAGTGTGGGGATATGACCTGAAAAGGGGAACAGCCTTGCCCCTGTTGTGACCACTTTCCAACGTGATGATCGCTACACCCGCGCGCCATCCGGACCCGCGCCACCCGCGATGGGCGCCGCCGGCCGTGCAGCACGCGCCGCTGCACCGCCACTTCCTCCGTGCTCAGTCCGTCGAGCACGGCCCGTCCGATCAGTTCGAGTTCGAGCCGGATCCCCGCCTTGGCCTGGCGACCCTTCTCTGTCAGCTCGGGATACGCACGCGACGGTCGCTCGGATCAGGTTGCCGCGCGATCGGTCCGAGTTGCTCCATCCGGTCCAGGGTGGACGTCATGGTCGCCTCGGGGAGGCCGGGCCGGCTCTCCGATGCCAGCCGCGTCCGCATCGGCCTTCACCAGCGGTGTTAGCACCAACGGCCTCAGGGCACCTCGACCATGCGCAGTGTCACCGCCGCGCCCATCCGAACCTGGACGCCATGCCCGCCTGTCGACGGTGTCCTCAATCGGGCTGCCATTGGTGGGCCTCACCACAGTCGCACCTTCTCTTAGGAGCTTAACCCGGTCAATTGGGCCATCCAGCGGTGTTAACGGCCACGACACGCCGCTATGAGACGGTCCCCTCGTTCTGGGGCGTCCGCTGCCAGACTTGCCCGAGTTGCCTGGTCCGGCTGGTGGGAGGACACAAGCGATGGTCGAACCGCTCGGAGACGTACTCGATCGAGCAGCCAAGTTGAGTGCCTCCGGCCGGCGTCGCAAAGCCGTTGCCCTGCTGCGCAGCACCGCCAACTCCCATCCCGGCAGTGCCGAGGTCTGGTGTCGGCTCGCCGCCGCCCTGCTGGACCGCGGCGACGCGGTCGCCGCCCTGGTCGCCGTGCGCCGTGCGATGCCGCTCGGCGGAGACAAGGCGTGGGCGCACCGTCTCGCCGGCAAGGCCTTGAGTCGCCTCGGCCGGCATCAGGAGGCCGTCGCCGCCGCCCGGCAGGCCGTCCGCGCCGCGCCCTGCGACTGGCGGTGCCGCATCGCCCTCGCCGAGGCGTTCGGCGCCGCCGGCAGCTGGCCCGATGCCGTCGATGCCGCCGCGCAGGCTGTCCGCTACCAGCCCGACCACGTCCGGCCGTACCTCGTCCTGGGCGACGCTGCCCGCCGGACCGGCGACCTTGCCACCGCCGAACGCGCCTACCGCGCCGCCCTCCGTCGCAAACCGGGCGATCCTCGCGTTCGCACCGAATTGGCCCGTCTTCGGCAGGTCAGTCCTCGCTCCGCCGAGCTACCTGCTCCTCGTCGGGCCTACCCCCGCTCCGTCGCACCCGAGAACTTTGGCGAAAACCTGGAGTTTTCCAAAAACCAGCAGGTCGCCCTCGACGATGTCGACCAACCCTCGGGTTCCGGCGAACTGACCGCGGGTCGCCGTTCGGCACGTCCGTGGGCGACCTCCTCCGACGGGACCGACGACTGGCGGCCGCGCCGCTTCGCCCATGACCCGATCGGCGACCACTGCGCCGCTGACCACCCCGCCGCTGACTACCCCGTCACAGGCAACTGTGCCGGCCGCAACCATTCCGTGTTCAACCGTCTCATCGGCAACCATCCCGCCGGGGACCGTCCCGCGGTCAACTACCCGGGAGCCCCTCCTCTGGACGACTACTCGGCCGGCGACCAGCCCGCGCGTGGACGAACTTCTGGTCTTTGGCGAAATCGAGCATTTCGCCAAACTTCTCCACTCGGTCGAACTCCTGCCGACGACCGTCCTCCACTTGATGGTCGGCCATCGCCCAGCCGCTGGGCTGCCAACGGTCGGCCGCCCGCTGACCGGTCCGCCGCCGACCGCGCCGAGGCCGACCACTCTTCACGATCCGACCACTCTTCACGGGTCGATCACTCTTCACGAGCCGGCCGATCTTCGACAGCCGGCCGATCGACGGCGGATGGTCGGTCGTCGGCGATCGACCGGTCCACGGAAGGCTGCCGGTCTCCGGTCGTGGAGAAGTTGGCCTGGCGTGTCGTTCGTCAGGTCTCCGTGGCCGTGGTGGTCGCCGGCATGTTCCTGATGGTCGCCGGCTTGCCGAAGCCGACACCCGTGTTGGCGTGGCTCGGCTTCGCCATCCCGTGTGTCGTCCTGGTGGTGGCTGTCGTCGAGCTGTTCCGCGTGCCGGCCGGCTTGCGGTTCGCCGTGCTGACCATGCCGCTGCGCCGTCCGGTGATCGCCCTGGCGGGGGTGCTGCTCGCGTTGGCCAACGCCCTTGTGCTGCTCTGGGCCATGCTCGACCGGGTCAACGCGGGCACGATGGAGCCGTTGATCTTCGCCCTGGTCTGCGCGGTCTGCGCCGGTGCGGTGTCGCTGGTCAACGAGGTGTGACCGCGCCGGACAAGCGCGGGACAAGCGGCACGTCAGCCGCCGCCGGCAGTATTCGGTGTGACTGATCAATGGTCATCCACGCCGGAGGTGTGCTCGTGAGCGGCTTGGGTCTCGACGCCGTCGCCGAGACCGTCTATCTGACGGCACTCACGCGCGTCCGATGGCGGCTCGCCGACCTGGCCCGCCACGTCGACATCGGTGGCCAACCCGGCCATCTCCACACCAATGGCTGTCTCGGCGACGGTGGCGATGGGCTCCGCTCCGACGGTCCGGTTGCTGCCGTCGAGCGGCCTCGCCCAGGCGGCTGCTCCACGAGTGCTGCCGATCAGGTCTGCTCCGATGATCGTGGTGCTGCCCGCGGACGATCCCGGTTCGACCCCGGGCTTGTTGCGGCCGTTGACCAGGTCCATCCCGACGGCGGGTTTCAGGTCCACTCCGACGGCGGGTTTGTCGCAGCCGTTGACCGGCTCCGCGTCGACGGGCTGCTGGTCGCCTCCGCCGAGGAGAGCGACGCGGTCCGGGCCGTCGATCCCGCCCTCGCGCTACCCGCGCTCGCGGCGAGCCGGGTCTGGGGCCTGAGCGCCGGCGACTCGCGGCCGCAGGCCCTGTCCATCGCCCAGCTCATCGCCCGTCACCAGGCGTCCGGCGCCGACCGGCTCCACGGCCTGGACGAAATGAACTCGTTCGCCGAACATCTCGTCGCCAACGCCCGCCGCGAGGTCGTGATCCTCAGCGGTCGGCACCGAACCGGCTCGTTCGAGTTCGCCGTGCCGGTCGCCGAAGCCGTGCTTCGTCGCGGCGCCGAACTAAGACTCCTCTGGCGCAGCGAACTGATCCGCACACCCACCGTCGCCGCGCACGCCACCTGGCTGCGCACCCGCGGCGCCCCACCCCGGATCGTTCCCACGCTGCCAACGACCATGCTGCTCGTCGAC
>DASWRQ010000110.1:0-10683 GCA_036403095.1 Kutzneria sp.
GGGCTCGACGTCGTAGCCGTCCGTCGGACCGCTCATCGTCAACCAGGTCAGGTGCGGGCCGCGAAACAGGTCGAACAGCCTGGTGCCATCGGGCAGGATGCCGTCCGGCGCGCGATCGCCGGCCGCAACTCGCCCCGTTGCTCGTCCATGGCCAGCGGGCCGTCGCGATAGGTGATGTCCAGCTGGTGGATCGCCGGCGCGGAGCCGGTCGTCGGCCGGAAGTTATGCGCATGCATGGCGCTGGACAGGCCCAGCAGCGCCTCGAACCGGTCGCGCAGGATCTCGTCCGTGCGCCACTGCGGGATGAGCCAGGGGTCGGGTAGGGAATGGCCGGGGAGGGCTTCGGCTCTTCGATGCCCAGCATCTCGTGCAGCGCTCGTTCCCACACGATGTCGTGGCCCGAGTACAGGCGGAACCTCGGGAACGGCATGCCGCCGGCCCTGATCGCGTCCAGGACGCCCAGGTCGTCGAACACCTCCAGCGTGCGTGGCTGGATGCCCTTGCCCCGTGAGCCGAGGAACAGCCCATCCGCCTTTTCCAGCAGCCGGCACGGAATTCCTCGGCGGGCCAACTCGATTCCCAGCGTCAGGCCGGTCGGTCCGGCCCCCGCGATCAACACCGTCATCTTTTCTCTCCCCCTTGGTCGAGCAGCACGAGCAGCACGTCGTCCACCACCCGTGCGATGAACTCCTCGTCGAAAACCCCCGTGGTGAGCTGGCGCATGATCATCGCTTCGGCCACGTCGTGCACCAGTTCGCTGTCCGCCTCCGGCGGCAGTTCTCCCCGGTCCACCGCCCTCTGCAGGCTCACCAGAAATGGCGACAGCTCTTCGTTCGCCACATGCTCTTGCAGCGCCGCCGCCAGCTCTTCGTCATGCTTCGCCGCCGCGATCAGGCCGTTGATCATCGCCAGATAGCTGTCGCTCGCCCGTTCCCGCAGCACCCTCATCACCGCGTACAGGTCTTCGCGCAGGTCTCCCGTGTCCGGCAGCCCTTCGTTCTGGCTCGCGTCGTAGGCATCCAGCGCCGCATTCACCAGCTGCGCCTTGTTCCGCCACCGCCGGTAGATCGTCGCTTTGCTCGCCTGCGCCCGCGCCGCCACCGCGTCCATCGTCAGCCCCGCATACCCCACCTCCCCCACCAGCTCGATCGTCGCCGCCAGGATCGCGTCTTCCCGTTCCTTGCCTCGCACCACGCCATGAAGTGTACGAAACCGTTTCGTACACTTCAAGCGTTGTTCGCAACCTCATGTCTGCCAGTGCAGCTTTCGCCACCTTGACGTGCACAACGCGGCCAAGTCGGCGTTCGTCTACTGCTGACGTGCAGGGCTGTCGATTCGGGACCGCTGCTACACCAGGGCGTGGGTACGCGCGGCGAGCTGGCGCAGACCGGGCAGAGCCGTCTGCCGGGGCTGGCGGAGCAGGTCGCCGACGAGGCGGGCGGTCGCACGGGTGCGAACTTCGCCGGGCGCGGCGCGTTCAGCCGCGAGGAGGGTCTAATAGGCACGGCCGGGTTTGTTCCACTGAGCGAAGCACAGAGCGACATCGACGAGGAACCGGGCGCGGCGTTCGGTGTCAGGGAACTGGCCCAGCTGCGCGGCCTGCGCGTGGTGCAACCCGGCGCCGGCGTTGCCGAGCACGTAGTCGGCCGACACTCGGTGGCTGACCACGTTGGCGGCCAGCGTCCCGCTGCTGCGCGGGATGGTCGGCGAGCCTCTCGGCAGTGGCTTCCGCCTCGGTGAGGAGGTCGGTGGCGCGGTCGTGGTCGCCGGCACGGGCGGCCGCGTACCCGGCCGAGCACATCAGGACCCCGTACAGGGCCAGGTGGCGCGGATCTGGGGTCTTCGCGGCGAGGTCGAGCTGACCGGCCGCGCTCAGGGTCAGCTCTTGGGCTCGGTCGTGGATCCCGGCTCGGCGGCACGCCGAACCAAGCAGACGTTGTGCCTCCGCGAGGATCAAGGGGTCGTCCGCGTCCTCAGCGGCCCGCACCGCCCGGTCGGCCGAGACCCATTCCAGGCCACTGGCCTCCAGCTTGATCAGCGCGCGGCTGGCCAGGTTGTACGCCTGCGCCACCACGCTCGCCGATACCGGGTCGGCCGCGTGGCCGTGGGCGGCTTCGGCGGCGGTGATCAGCTCGGGCAGCCGTGCGGCCAGTTCCACATAGCGGCAGGCCCGGAAGTCTGTTCGTGCCGTCGTCAGCACCGTCTGCAGCGTGGCGGCCGGCACCGGCTGGGCGGTGGTGGCGGTGTTGTCGAGCAAGACTCCTTCGAGACGGCGGGCCAGGAAGGCGGCGGGATCGACAGCCATGCCATCGGCGGCCCAGCCGTCCGGGGCAGCGACCACCGTGCCGGCCAGTCCCGCCGCGAGCAGGAACGCACGTCGTCGCACCGGACCTGCGCGGTTCCCGCGATTCCCTGGTCGTGGATCGCCCAGGTCCGGCCCGGCGGGGTGGTCCTGGCCGATCTCAAACTCGCGCCGGGCGCCGGCAGCCTCATCCGGCTCACCCGCACCGCCGAAGAACGAGCCGAGGGCCGGTTCGACGCGACGTACGCGGCGTTCATGGACCTCCGCCGCACGCCGGGCGTCACTCGCGCCGGATTCCACGTCAAGCGTGACCGTGACGGGGCCGAGCACCGCACGACGAGTCCGGACCCGAACACCCCTTGGACGTCGCTGCTGGTCTGGTTCCTCGCCTCGTTCGAGCTCGGTCCCGAGATCGCCTACGGCTACATCCTCAGCGACACGACCCCGACCGTGTCCTGGATCGCCACCCCGGACGGGTCCTGGGCCGAGATCAGCCTCACCACCCGCAACGGTCGCCACGAGGTCGCCGAAGGCGGACCCCGCCGCCTCTGGCGTCTGGTCGAGAAGGCCCACCGAACCTGGGTGGATCTGGGCCGGCCAGGCTGGGACCGCTTCGGGCTCACCGTCACGCCCCGGACCCACACCTGCTGGTTCGACCACCCCGACAATGAGCTGAGAGCCGATCGGGCGGGCGCCGCATGCTGATCTCCCTTGCGACCGAGCGAGTGATCCCCGGTGCTACGGTGATTTCCGGGGGAGGAACCACTGTGGACTGGATATTGAGCCTGCACAGCCGGCCGCGTCGGGCGCAGATTCTCGACGAGCGCATACGGCGTGCCCGGGAGCTGCTGGCGACGGACGCGGTTGCCGCCGAGGCGAAGATGCGGCGGATCATCGAACTGTGCCGACTGCACCTGGGCGATCGTGATCTGAACACGTTGGACGCCGAGTTCACGCTGGGCTGCACGCAGGTGCAGATCGGCCGCTACGACGACGCCCTCGCGACGCTGAGCGACTCGATCGCCCGCTACGACGTCAGCCTGAAGGTGCATCGAAACGAGCAGCGCTTTGCCCGCGCATGGTTGTGGTCGGCGAGGGCCGAGCTCGGCGAACGGGAACGGGCCGTGAAGGAGCTGCGCGCCGTGGTCGACGAGGCGCGGGCCGAGTCAGGCGACGACGCGGACTGCACCCTGCACTGCCAGCGGCAACTGGCGTCGGTGCTGAACGACACCGGCGAGTTCGCCGAGGCGGTCGCGATCATGACGGACGTGGTGGCGGGTCGAACACGGCGGAACGGCGCGGACCATCGGTTCACCCTGTGCTCGCGGCACGATCTCGGCCTCTACCTGGTCGACGTCGGCGAGCTCGATCGGGCCGAGGGGGAACTGGCGGCCGCGGTCGCCCCGTCGGACACGGACGTCTCCTGCACCATCGTCTGCGCCTACGGCGCCGGCCGGATCGCCGCCGGGCGTGGCCATCGGGCGGACGCCGTGCGCCTGTACAGGTCGGCGATCCAAGGGTGGACCGACCTGTTCGGGCCGGACCACCCCAGCGCACAGATGGCCCGAGACCGGCTGGCCGAGCTGGGCGCCTGAGCGGGTCGGATGCCGGGCGGGCACCCGACCCGAGGGTCTCAGTGGCGGCCGGCGATGGCGGTGCGGCCGGCGTACTCGGCCTGCGAGCCCAGTTCCTGCTCGATGCGGATGAGCTGGTTGTACTTGGCGGTGCGGTCGGACCGGGACAGCGAGCCGGTCTTGATCTGACCGCAGTTCACCGCGACGGCCAGGTCGGCGATGGTGGCGTCCTCGGTCTCGCCGGAGCGGTGCGACATGACGACCGAGTAGCCGGCCCGGAAGGCGGTGTTCACGGTCAGCAGCGTCTCGGACAGTGTGCCGATCTGGTTGACCTTGACCAGGATCGAGTTGGTGATGCCCAGGTCGATGCCTTTGCGTAGCAGCTCGACGTTGGTGCAGTACAGGTCGTCGCCGACCAGTTGACAGCGGTCGCCAATGGCGTCGGTGATCTGCTTCCAGCCGTCGTAGTCGTCCTGGGCCATAGCGTCCTCGATGGACACGATCGGGAACCGGGCGACCAGCTCGGTCAGGTAGGCAACGTGCTCCTCGACGGACCGCTTGCGGCCCTCGCCCTTGTAGTCGTAGACGCCGTCGGCGTAGAACTCGGACGCGGCCGGGTCGAGCAGGAGGGCGACGTCCTCGCCCGGCGTGTAGCCGGCCTTCTCGATCGCGCCGACGACGAACTCCAGGGCCTCGTCGGCCGAGCTCAGGTTGGGCGCGAAGCCACCCTCGTCGCCCACGTTGGTGTTGTGGCCGGCGTCGTGCAGGGTCCTGCGCAGGGTGTGGAACACCTCGGAGCCGACCCGCACGGCCTCCTCGAAGCTCTCGGCGCCGACCGGCGCGATCATGAACTCCTGGAAGTCGATGGCGTTGTCGGCGTGGGCGCCGCCGTTGATGATGTTCATCATCGGCATCGGCAACACGTGCGCGTACACGCCGCCGACGTAGCGGTACAGCGGCTGGCGGTGTGCGGCGGCGGCCGCCTTGGCCACGGCCAGCGAGACGCCGAGGGTGGCGTTGGCGCCGAGACGGCCCTTGTTGGGCGTGCCGTCCAGCTCGATCATGGATCGGTCGACGACGGCCTGGTCCTCGGCGTCGAGGCCGCGCACGGCGTCGGCGATCTCGCCGTTCACCGCGTCAACGGCCTTACGCACGCCCTTGCCGTGGTACTTGGTCTTGTCGCCGTCACGCAGCTCGACGGCCTCGTTGGTACCGGTCGACGCGCCGGAGGGCACCGAGGCGCGGCCGAACGAGCCGTCCTCGAGCCGGATGTCGACCTCGACGGTCGGATTGCCACGGCTGTCCAGGACCTGCCGGCCCACCACACGGGCGATCGCGGTCATGTCGTTCCTCCCTTGGGTGTATCGGTCAAGATCCATCTTGCCGCAGCCGGCCGGCCGCTCCGAAAGCGCCCCATTCTGTACCTAGTGGTATGTACAGTGGCGGCATGCATGCGATGCAATACGAGATCACGCTGCCGGCGGACTACGACATGGGGATCATCCGGGAGCGGGTGGCGACCAAGGGGCCGCTGCTGGACGGGTGGCCGGGGCTGGGACTGAAGGCGTACTGCGTGCGGGAGCGGGCGGAGGGGTCGCCGGTGAACCAGTACTCGCCGTTCTACCTCTGGCGCACGGTCGAGGGCATGAACGCTTTCCTGTGGGGAGAAGGCTTTCGCGGCGTGTGCGAGTCGTTCGGACGGCCGCTGGTGCAGCAGTGGACGGGCCTGGCGTTCCGGCGTGGACCGGCCACGACGGCGACACGGGCGAGTAAGGTGACCAGGCCGATCACGCCGGAGGAGATACCGGACGCGGTGGCCTCGGTGCAGGTGGCGGACGGCGTGCACTCGGTGGCGCTGGCGATCGACACCCGGGGCTGGGAGCTCGTGGAGTTCACGCTGTACGAGGACAACCCGGCCGCCGAGTACTCGGTCCGCCACCTGTCCACGCCGGAGCTGGACCAACTGCCCACCGGTCGGCACTGGTGATCCGCACGGTCCTGGGCGACGTCCCCGAGCTGGGCGTCACCAACTCGCACGACCACCTGTTCCTGGCCAGCCCGATGCTGCCCGGCCAAGAGCTCGATGACGTCGAAGCCGCTTTCCTTGAGCTGCAACGGTTTCGCAATGCCGGCGGGGAGGCCGTCGTGCAGTGGACGCCGCTGGGCATGCACCGCCGCCTCGACGCGCTGCCCGACCTCTCCCGGCGCGCCGAGGTCGCCGTCGTGGCCGCCACCGGTCTCCATCAGGCCCAGCACTACTCGCCGGAGTGGCTGGCGAAAACGTTGCCCTGTCTGGAAGAGCTGTTCGTCAACGACATCACCGAACACCGTGCCGGCGTGATCAAGGTCGCCGGCGGCTTCCACGGCCTCGACGCCCATGCCGTGCACACCATGACCGCCGCCGCCCGCGCCCACCACGCCACCGGCGTGCCGATCACCGTCCACCTGGAACTCGGCACGGCCGCGCTGGACGTGCTGGACCTGTTGTGCGACAAGCTGGATGTCCCGCCTCATCGGGTCGCCCTCGGCCACCTCAACCGCTTCCCCGATCCCTGGGTCCACCATCGTGCCGCTGCGGCGGGCGCCTTCCTCGCGTTCGACGGCCCATCCCGCGCGCATCACGCCACCGACTGGATGACCCCGTCCACGCTGGCCGATCTCGCCGACGCAGGCTTCGCCGCGCAGCTTCTGGTGGGCGGCGACACAACCACCGCGGCGGCAAGGGGAGTGCCTGGCCTGTCGTACCTGCTGACGCATCTCCGCCCGCGCCTCGATCCCGAGCTCGCCACCCAGATCTTCGTCGCCAACCCCGCCCGGGCCTTCGGACGTTAGGCCGACGCCCCGACGAACGCCGTGGCGTCGGCCGCCGTGCGGGTCAGGACTTGGGCGCTGTGCCAGCCGACCGGCACTCGCTCCGCCAACAGCGTCTCCCGTAGCCGGGCCGACCGGCGTACGTGCCGCTCGAACGTCCTTCGCCCCAGAACCCGACCCCGGTTGTGCTGGCCCTTGAGCGCCTGCTCCGGCGTCACCTCCAGCCACAGCATCCGCACCCGCCGGCCGGTCACGGCTCCCAACAACACGAGCCACGCTCGCGTCGTCGCCCTCGTCGACGGCTCCTGCACGATCATCGGTCCACTGCCCAGCGCCGCGCCGGTCACCCGAAGCCGTTGCCACACATGCACAATCGGTCGGTAGTACCGATACCGCGTCCCCGCCGGCAGCCATGCCGCCAGTCTCGCCCGCACCTGGTCGGGGTCGAGCACGGCGATGTCGCCGGACAGGCGGCCGAGCAGTGTGCTCTTGCCCGCCCCAGGCAGTCCGGCCACGACCAGGAGATCGCGCCGGCCCAGTTCGACGGTGATCCTCATGTCCGAACAACGGACCGACCAGAGTAATGGTTCCTTTACTGATCGCCGGCTCAGACGCCCACCAGCAGCGCTGGGCACGGCATCCCTCAACTGGGGCATCTGGTCGCGCTCGCCGCCATCTTTATCGATCCGTGCTCGTTGTGGCCGACAACATATGCCACCGTGTGAGAGCGCTTCCAGCCGCCACTGCGCTCCTGATCCGTGTGTGCTCAGTGAGGAGAGACCGTGTCCGCACGTCGCTGGCTGGGCGTAGCCGCAGCCGTGAGCCTGGCCGTCACCGCGTTGACGCCGACAACAGTGGCCGCCGCACCCGACGCGGCCTGCCCATGGGTGGGCTCGACGGCCCCGGTGCCGCAACGGGTGGCCCAGGTGCTGGCCCAGATGAGCCAGGCCCAGAAGATCAGCCTGCTGCACGGCGCCGGCGGGGGCTACGTGGGCAACACGCCGGCCATCCCGGCCCTGTGCATCCCGGCGCTGGGCCTGGAGGACGGCCCGGCCGGCGTGGGGGAGAACCTCGGCGGCGTCACCCAGTTACCGGCCCCGGTGGCGGCCGCGGCGACGTGGAACGTCGACGCGGAGACGCAGTACGGCCAACTGGTCGGCAGCGAGGAGGGCGGCAAGGGGGCCAACGTCAACCTCGGCCCGACGGTCAACATCGTCCGCGACCCGCGCTGGGGCCGCGCCTTCGAGTCGATGTCGGAGGACCCGTACCTGGCCGGCCAGCTCGGCGCGGCGGAGATCCGCGGCGTGCAGGGCACGGGGGTGATGGCGCAGATCAAGCACATCGGCGTCTACAACCAGGAGACGAACCGCAACACCCCGTCGGACAACGCCATCGTCGACAACCGCACGCTCCAGGAGATCTACCTGCCGCAGTTCCAGGCCGGCGTGCAGCAGGGGGCGGCGTCCTCGGCGATGTGCTCGTACAGCACGGTCAACGGCACGTACGCGTGCCAGAACTCGGCGCTGCTCAACGGCCCGCTGCGCACCCAGTTCGGCTTCCCGGGCTTCGTGACCTCGGACTGGGGCGCCACGCACGCCACGGTCGCCTCGGCCAACGCCGGCATGGACCAGGAGATGCCGGGCGGCGACTTCTTCGGCGACGCGCTGCAGACGGCCGTGCAGAACGGCCAGGTCACGTCGGCGACGCTGAACGCGATGGTCAGCCGGATCCTGACCGAGATGTTCGCCTTCGGCCTGTTCGACAACCCGCACACCGGCAACACCGGCGCGACCGTGACGTCCACGGCGCACAAGACGGCGGCCCGGCAGCTTGCCGCCGAGGGCACGGTTCTGTTGCGTAACAACAATGTCCTACCGGTGAACACGGGCTCCGTGCACTCGATCGCGGTGATCGGCGCGGACGCCAGCACCTCGCCGCAGACCGCCGGCGGCGGCAGCGCACGAGTCAACTCCTCCGGCACGGTCACGCCGCTGCAGGGCATCACCAGCCGCGCCGGGTCCGGCGTGAGCGTGCAGTACGCGGCCGGCGACAACTCCGGCAACATCGGCCAGGCCGTCACGCTGGCCCGGAACTCGAACCTGGCGGTCGTCTTCGCCAGCTACAACGAGTCCGAGGGCAGCGACATCGGCGCCATCGACCTGCCGGGCGTGCAGAACTCGCTGATCTCCCAGGTCGCCGCGGCCAACCCGAACACCGTGGTGGTGCTCAACACCGGCTCGGCCGTGACGATGCCGTGGGTGGACAGCGTGGCCGGCATCCTGGAGGCCTGGTACCCGGGCCAGGAGGACGGCAACGCCATCGCCTCGGTGCTGTTCGGCGACACCAACCCGTCGGGCAAGCTGCCGGTGAGCTTTCCCAAGAGCCTCAACGACGTCCCGGCCCACACCCAGGCCCAGTGGCCGGGCAGCAACGGGACCGTGCAGTACTCGGAGGGCGTGAAGGTCGGCTACCGCTGGTACCAGGCGCAGAACATCGCCCCGCTGTACCCGTTCGGCTTCGGCTTGTCCTACACCAGCTTCGCCTTCAGCAACCTCCAGGTCGGCGCGCTCGACGCGCACGGCAAGGCGACGGTGACGGCCACCGTGACCAACACCGGCAGCCGCGCCGGCTCCGAGGTCGCGCAGCTCTACGTCGGCGATCCGGCCAGCACCGGCGAGCCGCCCTTGCAGCTCAAGGGCTTCGACAAGGTCAGCCTCCAGCCCGGGGCCAGCACGACGGTCAGCTTCCCGCTGACCCTGCACGACCTGGCGTACTGGAACAACGGCTGGACCACGGCCCTGGGCTCGTACCGGATCGCGGTCGGCGACACCTCGGCCAACCCGCAGCTGTCCGGCACGCTCACGGTCAGCAGCACCAACGCCGGCAACACCGTCACCGTGACGAATCCCCAGGGCATGAGCAGCCCGGTCGGCACCGCGGTCAGCCTTCCCATACAGGCCACCGATTCCGGGAACCAGACGCTGTCCTTCACCGCGACGGGCCTGCCCGCCGGCCTGACGATCAGCGGCAGCGGCACGATCTCCGGCACCGCGACGACCGGCGGCACCAGCACCGTGACCGTCACGGCGACCGACAGCACCGGCGCCTCCGGCGAGACGAGCTTCGTCTGGACGGCCACCACCGGCAACGGCGGCGGCACCGGGCACACCGGCCCGATCCTCGCCGGCGTGGGCAGCAACCTGTGCGTGGATGTCCGCTCCGCCAGCACGAGCAACGGGACGCCGGTGCAGATCTACGCCTGCAACGGCTCCGGCGCGCAGACCTGGACGGTCGGCTCGGACAACACCATCCAGTCGCTGGGCAAGTGCATGGACATCACCGGCGCCGGCACCACGAACGGCACCAAGGTCCAGCTCTACGACTGCAACGGCAGCGGCGCCCAGCAATGGCAGGCCCAGAACGGCGCGCTGGTGAACCCGAATTCCGGGCGCTGCCTCGATGATCCGTCGGCGTCCACGGCCAACAGCACGCAGCTGCAGATCTGGGACTGCAACGGCCAGCCGCAGCAGCACTGGCAGCTGCCGGCCTGACGCGAGAGGCCCCGGGTCGGCCCGGTAGTCCGTCACGGACTAGTACAGTACGAACCCGTGCCGACCCGTGGGCAGCTCACGCCACTGACCATCGCCGTCCTCGCGCTGCTGGCCGAGGAGCCGATGCACGCCTACCGCATGCAGCAGCTGATGAAGGAACGCGGCGTGCAGCTGGTGGTCAACGTCCGCAACCGGTCCGGCCTGCACGCGGCGATCGACCGGCTGACCAGGGACGGGCTGATCCACGTGCACGCGGTGGAACGCGACTCCCGGCATCCCGAGCGCACGGTCCACGCGATCACCGACGCCGGTCGGCGCGAGCTGCTGGCCGGCGTGCGGAGCAGCATTGCCGTGCCGGCGCAGGAGTTTCCGCTGTTCCCGGCGGTGGTTTCGTTCCTGCACCTGCTCGATCCGCACGACGCGCGAACCCAGCTGACGTGTCGCG